>DASVAK010000244.1:0-3720 GCA_036376395.1 Candidatus Krumholzibacteriia bacterium | reverse complement strand
TCCTGGACCTGGTGATCCCGGGCTTCGGTTACCCGTCCAGTTCGCTGGTCGATGGTGACAAGAAATATTTCGCCCCGGACGGGAGCGCCCCGGTCTTCAATACTCCGCACTCGGTTCCGAAGCCCGATGTGGGCGTGTTCGACGTCGCCCCGGCGACCATCGCTCTCTCAATCTCGAGCCCGTATCCGGCGAATGTCGAACTGCTGGCCTCGACGGGCAAGAACTGTCCGATCATCTGCTACGCGAATGATCTGTGGGCGATGGCAAACTTCCGCACCTCGAACACCGATGGACAGCCGGTGAGCTACCTCTTCTGGGGCTTCACGGGCCCGCCCGCGGATCTCAATGCCGAGGGGGGCGAATTGCTCGGCAACATGATGTACCTGCTCGACCCGCCCTGACGGTTGGGGACGCCCTGGTGACCTTGACAGTCGCACCGCTTTGATTGACAATCCGGCCCGGTTGCTGCAGAACGCCATTTTCCACCCAACAGGCAAGCCGAGGGTTTTTGTCATGAGACATTGGACGCGGCAGATCGCCGTGATGGTTTGTGTGTGCGCGGGCATCGCGATTTCGTGCGCAAAGAAGGAAAAGCCGGCCAGCGAAACGACCGGGTCAACCGGCGCGGAGGCGACACCGGCCAACGTGCCCCTGACGCCAGCGACCGCGCCGTACGCGCCGGTCATCACCGCCAAAGGCTACGAGGTCATCCAGGCCAGGCGCTTCCCGGCCCAGGTCGATTCGCGCCGCGCCACCGTGGTGGTCTACCGCGCGAAAGACGGTGCGCGCGGCGGCGTGCTCTACGTGCGCGGCTTCCAGGAAGACGCGCCGCGCCCGGTGTGGCACTGGTATTTCAACGACGCCGCGCCCGATTCGGTGGCGGCGGCGGACGTGAACCGCGATGGCCTGTGGGATGTGCGCGTGTACATGGCCGGCGGCACCACGCGCGAATTCCTGCAGGACAAGGATTTCTCCTTCACGGGCGCGGAGCGGTCGGGGCTCGTGGCGATGAACGGCGCGTCATCCTCCACGGACGGAGAGTTCATGGTGTTTGATGCGGATACGTCGACGGCATGGAAGGCGCCTTCGTCGGGCGCCTATATCGACATCCCGAATCCCTTCGGGCTCGAGGCGGGCCAGCTCACGGTTCGCCTGGCGGGCGGATCGCGTCCGTCGAAGCTCGAGATCGGCGACGGCACGCGCAAGATCCAGGACGTCGATCTCTCGTCGACGTCCGACGAGCAGCGCTTCCAGCTCGACGCCGCGGTGAAGACCCTGCCGGTGATCCGCGTCGGCGTGGTCGGCCCGGCGAAGTCGGTCGCGATCAGCGAGCTGGAGCTCCAGTAGGCACGTCGGGCGCGGGGGTTGTGCGCGGCACGATCTCCTTCAGTACGTCGAGGAACGCCTCGGCCACGCGCGGGTCGATCTGGACGCCGCTGGCCTTGATGATCTCGTCCACCGCGAATTGGTGGGTGCGCCGTTTGCGGTAGGGGCGGTCGGACGTCATCGCGTCGTACATGTCGGCGACCGCGATGATGCGCGACACCAGCGGAATCTGCTCGCCCTTGAGTCCGTCCGGATATCCCGACCCGTCGTAGCACTCGTGGTGGTGCCGGATCAGCGGCACGATCCCGTGCATCTCTCCCAGCATCTCGATCATCGACGCGCCCACCTGCACGTGGCTGCGCACGCGCTCCATTTCCGCCTCGTTGAGCTTGCCCGGTCGGTTGAGCAGGTCGTCGGGCACCCCGATCTTGCCGATGTCGTGCAGCATCGCGGCCAGGTAGAGCTGGTGCTTGTCGCGCGTCGACATGCCCAGCTTGTCCGCGATCATCAGTGAATAGCGGCTCACCCGCGTCGAATGGCCCGCCGTGTACTGGTCCTTGGCCTGGATCGTCCGCACCAGCGTTTCCACCGTGTTGTAGAAGAGGCTGCGCAGGTCGTCGTAGAGGCGCGCGTTGTCGACCGCGATGCCGACCTTGAGTGCGAGCGCCGAGAACAGCGCGAGATCGCGGCGGACGAACGAGTTGGCCTTGTGCGAGTCGACGTAGACGATGCCGAGCACGCCGTTTCGGCTCACCAGCGGGGCGCACATGGCGCTGCGCACGTCGAGCGCGGCCACGCTGCGCGAGTGGATGAAGCGCTCGTCGACGAGCGCGTCGCTCGAGATGATGGATGTCCTCTGGCGCACGGCGCTCTGGATGATGGTCTGGCTCACGACAATTTCGCCGTCGTCGGCGCCGTCCTGCCCGAGCCCGAGCGGCCGGCGGGCGTACGGAACCAGCGCTCCGTTCTCGCGCTGGATCAGGAACACGAAGCCGCGCGACGCGGGAATGGCCTCCATGATGAGGTCGAGCAGGTTCTCCAGCAGGAGCTGGAGATCCTCGATGTTCTTGAAGCTGCTGTCGGCCTTGTAGAGCGCCTGCAGGGCGCGGTTGGCCGCGAGCGGGTCGCTGCCCAGGCCCTCGAGGAACTCGCGCGCGCCGCTGTCGTCGGTGGCATTCGACATGGTGACCGACGACTTCTTCGGTTGCGCGTCGATCGAGACGGTGACGTTCATCGCGGGACGCGACTCGATGGTCGAGTGCGACGCTTCGACCACGATGGAGATGTTGGCGATGATCAGCTCGTCGCCGGGGCTGAGCGGCTCGCGCGTGATGCGGCGGCCGTTGAGCCAGGTGCCGTTGGTGCTGCCCAGGTCGTGGACGATGTACTGGTCCTTCTCGAACGTGATGCGGCAGTGGAAACGCGAAATCGCGGTGTGGTCGAGCACGATCACGTTCTCTGGATCACGGCCGATGGTGAGCGGAAGGGTGGCGGGCTGGATCGGCACGATCCGGCCTTTGGAACTTCCTGATGCGACGCGTACGTGGAGCATGGCGGTTTCCTTCGGTTCCAGCCCGGAGGCTGCGGAGCCACCGGTTTGCAAGAATCAGGTCAACCGGGTCCCTGCGGGACGGTGCTAAGCGGGCTCCTTGCTACCAGATATGGGGTCACGGGGAGATTGATGGCACTATATATTGGGTTACCCCTTGACATACGACAGTTAAGAATCTAATACTCCGAAGGTTCGCGGCGTTTTGCCTCGTCACAGTCGTTCGCGCCACAAGGAGGGGCCATGCTCAACCTGAAGGATTACCCGTCGCTGACCGAAAACGCGCTCCGCGTGCTGGAGACCCGCTACCTGTGCAAGGACGATCGTGGCGACGTGGTCGAGAGTCCGGATGAGTTGTTCCGCCGCGTGGCGGCGAACATTGCCGCGGCCGAACGGGCGTACGGCGCGGATGACGAGGCCGTGCGCGCGTGGGAAGACGCATTCTACGAGTCGATGCGCCGGCTCGAGTTCCTTCCCAACTCGCCGACGCTCATGAACGCCGGCACGTCGATCCAGCAACTCTCCGCGTGCTTCGTGCTCCCGGTCGAGGACTCGATGGACGCCATCTTCGACTCCATCAAGCACACCGCGCTCATCCACAAGAGCGGCGGCGGCACCGGCTTCTCGTTCTCGCGCCTGCGACCGCGCAACGACGAGGTGCGCAGCACCCAGGGTGTCTCCAGCGGGCCCATCTCCTTCATGGGCGTCTTCGACGCCGCCACCGACACCATCCGCCAGGGCGGACGGCGGCGCGGCGCCAACATGGCCATCCTGCGCGTCGACCATCCCGACATCCTCGAGTTCATCGGGGCCAAGCAGGCGACGGAGCGGCTCAACAACTTCAA
>DASVAK010000243.1:0-34250 GCA_036376395.1 Candidatus Krumholzibacteriia bacterium | reverse complement strand
CGCGCGCTGGTGGCCGTCATGATGGCGCGGATGGCGGCGACGCCGTGCGCGCCGGCATCCAGGCATTCCTTGGCGCGATCCGCGGTGATGCCGCCGATCGCGAACACCGGAATCGCCGCCGCGGCGCACGCGCCGGAGAGTTTATCCAGCCCCTGCGCCTTCGTCTTGGCCCCCGTACCGAACACCGGCCCGAAGGTGACGAAATCCGCGCCGGCCTCCGCCGCGGCGCGCACGCCGTCGGCGCTGTGCGTGCTCGCACCGACCAGGTGCTTCGGGAACAGGCGGCGGATGTGCGCAAGCAGCGCCGGGTCGTCGGGGACGTGGAAGCCGTCGACGCCCGGGCTCGCGGCGATGATGCCGAGCGTGTCGTCCTCCACGGTGGCGACATTCACGAAGAGCTTCGCCTGCTGTGGATGCATGAGGCCGACCAGGCGCGTCGTGGACGACACCACGTCGGGCGCGGAGAAATCCTTCTCGCGCAGCTGCACCGCGCGCACGCCGCTCACGCACGCGTCGTGCACGACGGAGGCCAGCGTGCGCGGCGCGCACAGCGTGCGGTCGGTGACAAGATAGAAGCGGAAGTCGATCATGGGCGCGGCGGACCGCTCAGTCGGTGTGACCGATGAGGCCGTCCTCCGGGCTCGACGCGGTGGCGTAGAGACGCCGCGGGATGCGCCCGGCGTGGTAGGCGAGGCGTCCCGCGTCGGCGGCGAGGCGCATCGCGGTCGCCATCTGCACCGGGTGCTTCGCCTGCGCGATGGCGGTGTTGAGCAGCACGCCGTCGACGCCCAGCTCCATGGCAACCGCCACGTCGGAGGCGGTGCCCACGCCCGCGTCGATGATCATGGGGACGGAGCACTGCTCGCGGATAATGCGCAGGTTGTACGGATTGCGGATCCCCATGCCCGAGCCGATGGGCGCGCCCAGCGGCATCACCGCCGCGCACCCCATGTCGGAGAGCTTGCGGCACGTGATGGGGTCGTCGTTGCAGTAGGGGAGCACGACGAATCCGTCGGCGAGCAATTCCTCCGCGGCCTTGAGCAGCTCGGGCACGTCGGGGAAGAGGGTCTCCTGGTCGCCGATCACCTCGAGCTTCACCCAGTTGGTGTCCAGCGCCTCGCGCGCGAGCTGCGCCGTGAGCACCGCTTCCTTCGCGGTATAGCACCCGGCCGTGTTGGGGAGGATCGAGTACTTCCCGCGCAGCATGGCGATGAAGCTCTCCTTGCTGCCGTCGGTGAGGCTCACGCGCCGCACCGCCACGGTGACCAGCTCGGTGCCGGTGGCCGCGAGTGCTTCGAGCATCACGTGCGGATCGGGGTAGCGCGACGTGCCGACGATCAGCCGCGAGTGGAACTCGCGTCCGGCGATGACGAGCGGATCGCGCGCGGATTCAGCCACGACTAGCCTCCCTGCACGGCGTGGATCACTTCGATGGTGTCGCCGTCGCGCAGGTGCACGTCGGCCCACTGCCGGCGCGGAACCACCGCGTCGTTCACCGCCACCGCGACGCCGTCGGTCTTGTCGGTGATCTGGTGCTCGCGCAGGAAGCCGCCGAGGGTGGTCCCTTCGTGCAGGTGCGTGGGGTTGCCGTTGAAGGTGATGTTCATGTCATTCGGCGCGCGGCGAGTTGCCGGGATCTCCGTCCGGCGCCACCCGCGCGTGTTCTCCTGCGTGTCATGTCCATGATGTTCATCGCGCGTTGACGAAGCGGTCGGGCGCGAACGCCGCCACCGCCTCGCCGAAGTTACCGGTGAGAATCCCCGCGCACACGGCGTCCGCGGTTGTCGGCGCGAAGAGAATGCCGTGGCGGAAATGGCCCGTCGCCATGATGAGCCCGCCGATCCGCGTCGGGCCGATCAGCGGCAGGTGGTCGCGCGTGCCGGGGCGCAGGCCCACTTCGACGCGCTCGATGGGAAGATCGTAGATGGAGGGAATCATCTCCCACGCGTTCTCGAGGATGGTCTTGATGCCGCCGGCGGTATTGGTCGCGTCGTAGCCGGCCTCCTCCTGCGTGGCGCCGACCACGATGGTGCCGTCGTCCTTGGGGAGCAGGTACGCGCGCGCGCCGCGCACGACTTTGGTCATTGCGAAGTCCGGCGTGCGCTTGAGGCGCAGAATTTGCCCACGGATGGGCCGCACCGGCGGCACCACGTCTTCCGGGAGTCCGCCGATCAGCGGCGACCACGAGCCGGCCGCCATCACCACGACGTCCGCGTCGACGCCCTCGCCGTTCACCTCCACGCCCGCCACCGCATCACCGTCGAGAATAACGCGCGATACGCGCGCGCCCTCGCGCACCTCGACGCCGCGGCGGATGCACGCGCGCACCAGCGCGGGCAGGAGCGCGCGCGTGTTGACCTGGCCGTCGTAGGCGATCCACATCGCGGCGCTCACGCGCGGCGTGAGAGCGGGTTCCATCTCGCGCGCCTGCGATCCCGTGAGCCACTCCACCGGGAGCTCGGCGTGGCGCCGGTGTTCGTACACGCGGCGCATGGCCTCGACGTCGTCGCGATGAATGGCGACGATGATCGAGCCCTCCTCGCCCAGTGTCACCGGTGTCTCGGCGTCGGCCGACACCTCGGCGATGAACGAGCGGTAGCGTTCGCGCGAACGACGCGCGAAGGAGATGAAGTTGGGATCTTCGAAGCCCGCCTCGGCGATGGGCGCGATCATGCCGGCGGAAACCCGGCTGGTGCCCTCGCCGGCGCGGTGGGCGTCGAGGAGCAGGATGCGGTGCGGCGTGCCCTCGCGCGCGAGGCGCCAGGCGACCGAGAGGCCGATGACACCGCCCCCGACAATGACAATACGTTTGGATGAAGCGCTCAAAATAGAAAATCCGCCGTTCCGCACCTGGCGGCGAGTCGGCGGACCGCGTCGCTATTTCCCTTCGCCGGCATTACCCGGATCAGGTGCGTTGGGTTTGATCTCAGCCCGCCCCGCAGGACGAGCACCCCATGTCTGGCTGCGACCATACGCCTGTGCGGGGCGGAAGTCAAGACGGCGGAAGGAGAAAGCGCGCCGCGCGCGCGGGTTCGTGTATAATGCGCGGCATACGGCGCGACCACGACGCCTCGGCGCGCCCTCACGGAGGAAAACATGCAAAACCTGTTCAAGGGTGCCGCTCGCGTGGCGGCGCTGGCGGCGATTGCCGCAGGATTCATCCTGATGAGCGAACATTCCGCGACCTTCGCCAAGAAGTACAAGTACCCCGACGCCACGAAAGACGACGTCGTCGAGGATTACCACGGCACGAAGGTGGCCGACCCGTACCGGTGGCTCGAAGATCCCAATTCGCAGGAAACCCAGGCCTGGGTGGGCAAGGAGAACGAGCTCACGCGCAGCTACATCGATTCGTACGGCGCGCGCGAGGGCATCGAAGACCGGCTCAAGACGCTCTTCAACTACGAGCGCTACTCGGTGCCCACGAAGTACGGTGATCGCTACTTCTACTCGAAGAACGACGGCTTGCAGAACCAGTCCGTGCTGTACATGCAGAAGGTGTCGGGCGGCGACCCCGTGGTCGTGCTCGATCCGAACACGCTCCGCGCCGACGGCACCATCGCGCTCACCGGCACGAGCTACACCGAGGACGGGGCGCTCCTCGCGTACGGTCTCTCGGGTGCGGGCAGCGACTGGCAGGAGATGCACATCCGCGACGTCGACGCCGGCAAGGACTACGACGAGGTGCTCAAGTGGTGCAAGTTCTCCAGCGTGGCCTGGAAGCACGACAAGAGCGGCTTCTGGTACAACCGGTTCCCCGGCGAGGGCGAAACCGGCCACGAGGAGCAGGGCACGCGCAGCCGCGTGTGCTGGCACACGCTGGGCACGCCGCAGTCGCAGGACGTCATCGTCCACCAGGACGAGCAGAACATCGAGCTCGGCTTCTCACCGGTCGCGAGCCACGACGGCAAGTACGTCTTCCTGTTCGTGTGGCACGGCACCGATCCCAAGAACGGCATCTATTACAAGACGCAGGACGGCAACGAGCCGTTCGTGCGCCTGATCGAGAACGACATCGCCATGTTCAACCCGATCGACAACATCGAGTCGACCGTGTACCTGCACACCGACCTCGACGCGCCGAAGGGCCGCGTCATCGCGATCGACCTGAACAACGCGGCGCGTGAGAGCTGGAAAGAGGTCATTCCGCAGGGCAACGACGTCGTCGACGGCGTCACCATGGTGAACGACCAGCTCGTCATCGGGTACCTGAAGGACGCCCACCACAACATGGTGATCTTCAACCTGGACGGGAAGAAGGACCGCGAGGTCCCGCTGCCGACCATCGGCACCGTGGCCGGCACCACCGGCAACCGCCAGGACAAGGAGATGTTCTACGGCTTCACGTCGTACACGTACCCGACCACGACCTTCCGCTACGACTTCACGACCGGCAAGAGCGAGGTTTTCCACGCCTCGAAGGTCGAGTTCGATCCGTCGCAGTACGAGACGAAGCAGGTCTTCTACGCCTCCAAGGACGGCACGAAGGTCCCGATGTTCATCACGAGCAAGAAGGGGCTCAAGCTCGACGGCAAGAACCCCACGCTGCTCTACGGCTACGGCGGTTTCAACATCAGCATGACGCCGTCGTTCTCGGCGTCGCGGCTGGTCTGGCTAGAGAACAACGGCGTGTTCGCCGTGGCCTGCCTCCGCGGCGGCAACGAGTACGGCGAGGAATGGCACCAGCAGGGTGTGCTCGACCGCAAGCAGAACGTCTTCGACGACTTCATCGCGGCGGGCGAGTACCTGATCAAGGAGAAGTACACCAGCAAGAAGCTGCTGGTGATCCAGGGCGGCAGCAACGGCGGCCTGCTGACGGCGGCCGTCACCGTGCAGCGCCCGGACCTGTTCGGGGCCGTGCTCTGCCAGGTGCCGGTGATCGACATGCTCCGCTACCATAAGTTCACGATCGGAAAGTACTGGGTTTCGGACTATGGAAACGCGGAGGAGAATCCGGAAGATTTCAAGTTCATGATCAAGTATTCACCGCTGCACAACGTGAAGCCGGGCGTCAAATATCCCCCCATGCTGATCACCAGCGCGGACACGGATGACCGCGTGGTGCCCGCGCATGCCAAGAAATTTGCCGCCACACTGCAGGCCAACGACGGCGGCGACAATCCCATCCTGCTGCGCGTCGAGACCCGCGCCGGCCACGGCGGCGGCAAGCCGACGTCCAAGCAGATCGAGGAACAGGCCGATATCTACTCCTTCGTCTTCAAGACCCTCGGTGTGAAACCCGAGAGCGTCTGGACCAATTTGAAGGAGAAAGAAAGACAGAAAGGCTAGTCCTCGGCTATATTCCCGGGGAGCGGGCGCCGCATGCTGCGGCGCCCGTCTGCCCCCGGGACAAGATGGAAACCTGGCAGTCCTCCTTTATCGTCAGCGTCTACTTCACCGTATTGACGGTGCTGTCCGTCTACGGGCTGCACCGTTATTTCATTCTTTTCCTCTACCATCGTCACTACAAGTGGAAGCGGCGTGAAGCCGCGCCGGTGATGCGCCCCGACGCGATCCCGTCGGTGACGGTCCAGCTTCCGCTCTACAACGAGATGTACGTGGCGCGGCGCGTGATCGAGGCGGCGGCCGCGATTCGCTACCCGCGCGAGAAACTCCACATCCAGGTGCTCGACGATTCCACCGACGAGACCACACGCATCGCGCACGAAACGGCGAACGAGCTGCGGGCAAAAGGATTCTCGATCGACGTGCTGCACCGCGAGGACCGCGACGGCTACAAGGCGGGCGCGCTGAAGGCGGGGCTCGAGCACACCGACAGCGAGCTGGTGGCCATCTTCGATGCCGACTTCGTGCCGCCGGTGGATTTCCTCGAGCGCACCGTGCCGCAATTCCAGGATCCCACCGTGGGCCTGGTGCAGACGCGCTGGGGATACCTGAACCGCGACTATTCGCTGCTGACCCGCGTGCAGGCGCTGCTGCTCGACGGGCACTTCATGCTCGAGCACACGGCGCGCAGCCATTCCGGGCGCTTCTTCAACTTCAACGGCACCGGCGGTGTGTTCCGGCGGCGCGCCATTCTCGATGCCGGCGGCTGGGAGGGCGACACGCTGACCGAGGACCTCGACCTGTCGTACCGCACGCAGCTGTGCGGCTGGCGCTTCGTGTTCATGCCCGACGTCGAGGTGCCGAGCGAGCTTCCCGTCGACATCTTCGGGTTCAAGAACCAGCAGCACCGCTGGACCAAGGGTTCGATCCAGGTGGGGAAGAAGGTGCTGCCGCGGCTGTGGCGCAGCGACGCGCCGCTGCACGTGAAGCTCGAGGCGACCTTCCACCTGAGCGCGAACCTGAGCTATCCGCTGCTGGTGCTGCTCTCGGTGATGATGCCGTTCGCGGTGGTGATGCGGGCGCGCTCGCTCACCGACGGGCCGTTCGCGCTCGAAGCGGTGGTGTTCGGGCTCACGACCGCGTCGGTGTTCCTCTTCTACGCGGTGGCCCAGCGCGAGCTCAACCAGGACTGGAAGCTCCGCATGCGCGACCTGCCCTTCATCCTCGCCATCGGCGTGGGCATGTGCATCAACAACGCCATGGCGGTGATGGAAGCGCTGGTGGGATACGACACGCCGTTCGTGCGCACCGCCAAGTACCGCATCGAGAACTTCCGCGACCGCTGGAAGGGAAAGCTCTACCGTTCCGCGCGCAAGCCCACGCTGCTGGTCGAGCTGGTGCTGGCGACCTACATGGTGGCCGGATGCCTGGCCATCGCGCGCATGGGCGAGTGGGCGGCGCTGCCTTACCTGGGCCTCTTCGTCGCAGGCTACGTGTATGTGTTCGGCCTCTCCGTCGCGCATGCCCGGCATTAGCGCGGGGCGCGATCGCGTCATCCTTGCCCTTTCCGCCCTTGTCCTGATCTTTGCCGTCGCCGCCATCGGCGGCCTGCCGTCGCCGCACACGAGCGTGCCGGTCTTCCTCGCGCTCTACGCCGTCGCCTTCGCGGCGTACGTGGTCGCCGCGCGTGCCGTGCTGCGCGCGTCGCGGCCGGCGGTGGTGGCACCGGTCGCAATCGTTGCGGTGTGCGCACTGGCGCACGCGTTTGTCATCCCGGCGCGCCCCGATCTCTCCACCGACATCTACCGCTACGCGTGGGAAGGTCGCCTGCTGCTGAACGGTTACAACCCGTTCTCCGCGCCGCCCGACGACAGTGCGTTCGTCGTGTTGCGCGACGCCGACTACGCGCACATCAGCATGCAGCGCATGCCCACCATCTATCCGCCGCTGGCGCAGGCGGCGTTCTACCTGGCCGCGCGGGTGCACCCGGGCCCGACCGTGCTCAAGGTCCTCTTCTCGCTCTTCAACCTGGGCACCGCGCTCGTGCTGGTGCGCGTGTTGCGACGCCGCGGCATTCCGGCCTCGCGCGTGCTCCTCTTTGCGTGGAACCCGCTGGTGATCATCGAGACCGGGCACTCGGGCCACGTCGACGCCATGGCGTCGTTCTTCCTCGTGCTCGCGCTCGACCTGTGGGAATCGAAGCGCCGGGTGTGGGCCGGGATCGTGCTGGGCGCGTCGGCGCTGGTCAAGTACCTGGCCGTGGCGCTGGTGCCGTGGCTCGCGCGCCGTCGTTACGTTGCGGTGCTGGCCGTGATGGCGGCCGCGATTGCGGCGGGGTATTTCCCGTTTCTCGACGCGGGCGGGAAGCTGTTTGCGAGCCTGCGCGTCTACAGCGAGAACTGGTGGTTCAACGGGCCGCCGTATCTCGCGCTCTCGAGTTTTCTCGGTGATGCGACCATCGCGCGGCGATTGCTGGCGGGTGGCGGCATGGCGTTTGCAGTCGCCGCGGCGTACCGCGAGCGCGACCTTGCGCGCTATGCCTACCTCGTGTTCGGGTGCATGCTCGCCGTCTCGCCCACCGTGTATCCGTGGTACCTGATGTGGATCCTGCCGCTCCTGTGCCTGTTCCCGAGCCGTGCGTGGATCGCGTTCAGCGGGCTGGTCATGTTGTCCTACGGAGTCTGGAATGTGTTCAACGACACCGGCGAGTGGTTCGTGCCGACGTGGTTGCTCGCCCTCGAGTATGCGCCGTTCTACCTGCTGCTCGCGACGGCCGCGTCGCGCATGAAACGCCGCGCATGGGCGCCCGCATGAACCTGCTGCGCGTGTGCGTGGTGATGCCCGCGCGCAACGAGGAAGCGTCCATCGCCCGCGTGCTCGATGAGATTCCGCGCGAGCGCGTCGATCGCATCGTGGTCGCCGACAACGGGAGTACCGACCGCACCGCGGAGGTGGCGCGGGCGCGCGGCGCCACGGTGGTGAGCGAGCCGGTGGCCGGTTACGGCCGCGCGTGCCTGAAGGCGCTCACGGCCGCCGGCGATGCTGGCATCATCGTCATCCTCGATGCCGACTACTCCGATTTTCCGCAGGATCTTCCCGCCCTGCTCGCGCCCATCGACGCGGGCGAGGCGGATCTTGTGATCGGCGCGCGCGTCCCGGGCGGCGCCGAGCGCGGCGCGCTGCCGTGGAACCAGCGCTTCGGCAACGCGCTCGCCTGCCGGCTCATGCTCCTATTATATGGAGCGCGGTTCACCGACATGGGCCCGTTCCGGGCCATTCGCCGCGACGCGCTGGAACGGCTGGAGATGCGCGATCCCACCTGGGGCTGGAACGTCGAGATGCAGGCCCGGGCGATCATCGCCGGGCTGCGCATCCGCGAGGTGCCGGTGCGGTACCGGCGGCGCATCGGCAAGTCGAAGATATCAGGAACGGTGCGGGGCACAATTCGGGCCGGCACCCGGATCATCTCCACCATCCTGATGTACTATCCTTCGTACCGGAGGAGCCGGAGACGACGATGAAGTGGCTGCTGGCGACGATGTTCCTGGTGTGCGCGACGGCGCATGACGCGCCGGCGGCGACGCCGGTCTACGACGACTATCGCGCCGTGCTGATGGCGTTCGTGGACGAGAGCGGCCTGGTGGACTACGCGGCGCTCAAGGACCAGCGCGGCTACCTCGATGACTTCGTCCGCTATCTCGCTTCGGTGACTCCGGCCGAGTGCAACGCGTGGTCCGCCGACAATCGCATGGCATTCTGGATCAACGCCTACAACGCGCTCACGCTCCGCGCCATCATCGACCATTACCCGATCGGCCCCGCCGAGCCCAACCGCTCGTATCCGCTCAACAGCATCCGCCAGATTCCGGGCGTCTTTGACCGCATGCGCGTGCAGGTCGCGGGCGAGGAGATCACACTCGCGTACATCGAGACGAAACACCTGCGCGAGGATTTCAGGGAGCCGCGCATCCACGTGGCGCTGGTGTGCGCGGCGATGTCGTGCCCAACGCTGCGGCGCGAGCCGTACGAGGGCGCGAAGCTCGCGAAGCAGCTCGACGACCAGGCGCGCGACTTCCTCTCCCGTCCGCGCAACTTCGCGATCGATCGCGACCGCGGCGTGGTGCGCGTATCGGAGATCTTCCGCTGGTACCAGGATGATTTCCTGCCGGCCGCGCGGCCCCAGTACGAGCTCCCCGCCAAGACCGCGTTGCGCGCCTTCACGTCGCCGTACCTGAGCCGGGCTGACCGCGATTTCGTGCAGACCGCGCGCATCGAGTATATTCCCTACGACTGGGCCCTCAACGAGCAGCCGCGCTGACATGCACATCCACTGCCTGCAACACGTTTCCTACGAGCCCGCCGCCGGAATCTCCACGTGGGCGCACGCGCGCGGGCACGAGTTCACCGTGACGCGGTTGTTCGCGAACGAACCACTGCCCGAGCTGTCTACAATGGACGCGCTGGTCGTCATGGGTGGCCCGATGGGTGTCCACGACGACGCGCTGTATCCGTGGATGCGCGGCGAGAAACACGTTGTCGCCGCCGCGCTCGAGGCGGGCAAGCCGGTGTTGGGCGTGTGCCTGGGCGCGCAGATGATCGCGCACGCGAGCGGCGCGCGCGTCTACCGCAACCGCTTCCAGGAGATCGGCTGGTTCCCGGTCGAGGCCACCGACGCCGGCGTGGAGAAGATGGCCCTGCCGCGTTCCTTCGACGCCTTCCACTGGCACGGCGACACCTTCCAGCTGCCCGCGGGCGCGTTGCAGCTCGCGCGCACCGGCGCGTGCGAAAACCAGATGTTCGCCGTGAGCGACCGCGTTCTCGGCATCCAGTTTCATCTCGAAGTGACACCGAATGAGATCGCCGGCATGCTGGCCGGATCCGGCGACCTGCCGGAAGGGCCGTACGTGCAGTCCGCCGAACGCATGCGCGACGCCGCGGCGGCGTGCGAGGCGTCGGGCCGGTTGCTGGCTTCAGTGCTCGATCGATGGGCGAAGGCGGGCGTGGAATGAAGCGATTCCTCGTCGCTGTGTTGACGGGTTCGGCGATGATCGCATGCGGCGACGACGCGAGCGGCCCCTCCGGGGACACCGGGCCGTACGAGCTGGTGAACGCGTTCCCCGCGCTCACGTTTTCGCGTCCCACCGACATCCAGACCGCGGGCAACGGGACCAACCGTCTTTTCGTCACCGAGCAGACCGGGCGCATCCTGGTCTTTGCGAACCGTCCCGACGTGGCGTCGTCGTCGGTCTTCCTCGATATCACGCCGGACGTGCTCTACCAGACCAACAGCGAGCTGGGACTGCTTGGTCTTGCGTTCCACCCGCAGTACGAGACCAACGGCTACTTCTTCGTCTATTACACGGTCGACAACCCGCGCCGCGACCGGCTCTCGCGTTTCAACGTGAGCGGCGACCCCGGCGTGGCGGACCGCAACAGCGAGAAGATCCTGCTCGAGTTCGCCGACGACTACGCCAACCACAACGGCGGCGGAATGTGCTTCGACGCGGACGGGTATCTCTACCTCGGCATCGGCGACGAGGGCGGCGCGGGCGATCCCGACAACAACGCCCAGGACCGCTCGCGGCCGTTCGGGAAGATCCTCCGCATCGACGTGAATCAGAACGTGAACCAGCCGCCGTACCACGGCATTCCCGCCGGCAATCCGTACGCGGGCAATGCGTCGGGATACCGCGAGGACATCTGGGCCTACGGCTTCCGCAATCCGTGGCGCATCTCGTTCGATGCACCGACCGGACTGTTGATCGCGGGCGACGTCGGCCAGCGCACGTGGGAGGAAATCGACTTTGTCGAGAAGGGCGTCAACTACGGCTGGGATTGCCGCGAGGGCAAGAGCGATTACAACGAGGCCGAGAATGGATCGTCGCCGCTGTGCACGGGCGGCGGGCCCTTCAAGCAGCCGGTCCATGTCTACGGGCACAACGAGGGCTCGTCGATCACGGGCGGCTACGTCTACCGCGGCGTTTCGCAGCCCGCGCTCCGTGGGCGCTATATCTTCGGCGACTTCATCAGTGGCCATATCTGGGCGCTGAACGTCGGCAGCCAGACGGCGGCGCTGCTCACCGATTCGGGACGCTTCATCTCGACGTTTGGCGTGGCCGAAGACGGCGAGCTCATCGTGGGCGCGTACTTCGGCGACGGGTCGCCGACCGGGCTCTATCACCTGAGGGAAAAATAATGGAACGTCATTCATGGGTGTCTCTCGTTGCACTGGCCATCGCGGGCGTGGTGCAGCCCGCGTGTGCCCGCCAGCAATCCGCAGCGTCGGAGGCCAGCTACCGCGTGGTGGAAGCATTTCCCAACCTCACCTTCAAGCGACCCACCGATCTGCAGTCGCCGCGCGACGGCACCAACCGCCTGTTCGTGCTCGAGCAGGACGGGGTGATCCGCGTGTTCCCGAACCGCGCCGACGCGAAAGAGAGCACGGTGTTCCTCGATCTGCGCGACCGCGTCAACAAGGACGGCAACGAGATGGGGCTGCTCGGCCTCGCGTTTCACCCGCAGTTCAAGACCAACCCCGTGTTCTTTGTCGACTACACGGCGACGAAGGAGAAGCGCCGGATCACGCGCGTATCACGCTTCGGCGTGGCGCAGGGCGGCGTGGGGGACGCACACAGCGAGGACGCGGTGATCGAGATCGACCAGCCGTGGGCCAATCACAACGGCGGCCAGGTCGCCTTCGGTCCCGACGGAATGCTCTACATCGCGCTCGGCGACGGCGGCGCCGCGGGCGACCCGCACGGCAACGCGCAGAACCCGGACGCGCTGCTCGGAAAGCTCCTGCGCCTCGACGTGTCGAAATCGCTGTACGCAACGCCTGCGGACAATCCGTTTCATGACGGCAAGTCGGGGAGGCCGGAGATCTACGCGATGGGGCTGCGCAACCCGTGGCGCTTCTCGTTCGACCGCCAGACGGGACAGTTGTGGGCGGGCGATGTCGGACAGAACACCTACGAGGAGATCGACATCATCGAGAAGGGGAAGAACTACGGCTGGGATTGCCGCGAGGCGGCGCATTCCTTCGACGGGGAGCAGAGCGAGCGCTGTGAGAACGCGCAGGAGCTGGTCGACCCGGTGTGGGAGTACGGGCGCAAGGAGGGCATCAGCGTGACGGGCGGCTACGTGTACCGCGGAAAGGCGCTCCCCGACCTGGTGGGATGGTACGTCTACGCCGACTACGGCAGCGGCAAGGTGTGGGCGCTGCGAATGGAGAACGGCAAGTCGGTCAACCGGCTGCTGGTCGAATCGGGGCTGCTCATTTCCACCTTCGGCGTCGACGAGAACGACGAGCTCTATCTCTGCGCGCACAACCCGGGCAACGAGCCCACGAAGATCTACCGCCTGGAGGCGAAGTGACGCGCGCCGTCTCCCGACTTCCCGACGATCGCGTGCAGCGCGTGCTCGCCGACAAGTCGAAGACACCGGGCATGTTCGACGGGATCGCCCGGCGCTACGATTTCCTGAACCACGCGCTGAGCCTGAACATCGACCGCCTCTGGCGCCGTGAGCTGGTGCGCGCGTGCGGTGTCACGCCCGGCGCTCGCGTGCTCGACGTGGCCACGGGCACGGCCGACGTCGCCATCGAGTTCGCGCGGCGCACCGTGGATGTCGCCATCGTGGGGCTCGACCCGTCGCAGGGGATGCTGGCGGTCGGCCGCGAGAAGCTCGCGCGCGACCCCGCGCTCGGCGCGCGCATCGAGCTCGTCGAGGGCGACGCGCTCTCGCTCCCGTTTCCCGACGCGTCGTTCGACGCGGTGACGATCGCGTTCGGCCTTCGCAACCTCCCCGATTACGATCGCGGCGTGCGCGAGATGGCGCGCGTGCTGCGGCCCGGCGGGCGGCTCGCCGTGCTCGAATTCCTGCCGCCGTCCGGCGCGGCGCGGCTTGTCTTTCGCGCCTACATCGCGACGGTGCTGCCCGTGATCGGCCGCGCGATCTCGGGGTCGCCCGAAGCGTACGGATACCTCGCCTCGTCCATCGGCGGATTCATTCCGGCCGCGGGCGTGCGCTCGCTGCTCGCGGGGGCGGGCCTCGACGCGGTGTCCACGAAGCGTCTGACAGGCGGCATCGCGGGGCTCCATCACGGCGTCAAGACGCGCTGAAATCCACGTCAACAATTCGCTGACAGTGGGCGCGATTCGTGCTAGGTTGAAACTTCGCCGCGAGTGTGTTCCACAGCCATGATCCCGCATCGCAAAACCCGCGTTCTCTTTGTCTGCATCGGAAACATGTGCCGTTCCCCCATGGCGGAAGGGATGGCGCGCGCACTCGGGTCCGACCTGATCGAGGCCTACAGCGCGGGGACGAATCCCACCGGTGTGGTCAGCGAGGACGCGATCGAGATCATGAAGGAAGTGAAGATCGACCTGTCGGCGCTCAGGTCCAAGGGCCTGAACGAGGTTCCGGTCGCCGACATGGACATCGTGGTTTCGATGGCGCCTCGCAACGCAATGAGCATCGTGCCGCGCGGTTTTCGCGGCCGCACCATCGACTGGCGCGTCGAGGACCCCGTCGGCAAATCCCTCAACGTCTTCCGCCGCGTTCGCGGTGAGCTGGACGTCCTGGTCAGGCAGCTGATCGAGGATGTCCGCCGTCATCCACCGGCCGCGTGACAGGAAATCATCATCATGCATCCCATGGACGTCATATTCAAACCGCGCTCGATCGCCGTGATCGGCGCCACGCCGCGCCCGGGCAGCATCGGCCGGCAGATTCTCAACAACCTGTTTGAGTTCGAATTCAACGGGAAGATCTTCCCGGTCAATCCGCGCTACGAGTACATCCACAGCACCAAGGCCTACGCTTCGGTCGAGGACATCCCCGACCCGGTCGACATGGCCGTGATCGTGGTGCCCGCGTCCGGCGTGCTGGAGGCCGTCGATCAGTGCGGGCGCAAGGGTGTGAAGGGGCTGGTCATCATCACGGCCGGCTTCAAGGAAACCGGCCCGGACGGCGCGAAACGCGAGACCGCGGTGATGGAGGTCGCGCGCAAGTACGGCATGCGCGTGATCGGGCCCAACTGCATGGGCGTGCTCGACGCCACTCCCGACGTGCGCATGAACGCCACGTTCTCGCCCGGCTTTCCGACTCCGGGCGCGATCTCGTTCATGTCGCAGAGCGGAGCGCTCGGCGTTGCCATTCTGCTCGCGGTGGAGAAGCTGCGCCTGGGCTTCGCGTACTTCGCGAGCGTGGGCAACAAGGCCGACGTGAGCGGCAACGACCTGCTCGAGTACTGGGAGAACGACATTCACACGCGCGTCATCGCCATGTACCTGGAGTCGTTCGGCAATCCGCGCAAGTTCACCGAGCTGGCCAAGCGCATCACCAAGCACAAGCCGCTCGTGATCGTGAAGTCGGGGACGTCGGCGGCGGGCGCGCGTGCCGCGTCGTCACACACGGGTTCGCTGGCGGGAACCGAGGCGGCCATCGACGCGCTCCTGCACCAGGTCGGCGTCATGCGGGTGTCGAGCATCGAGGAGATGATCCACGTGCTGCAGGGTCTGACCGGCGCGGCGATCCCCACCGGCAACCGGCTCTGCATCATCACCAACGCCGGCGGTCCCGCCATCATGGCGGCGGATGCGGCCGACGGCCACGGGCTGCAGATTGCCACGCTTTCGGATGAAACGAAGAAGCGCATGCGCGCGCTGCTTCCGGCCGAGGCCAGCGTCCAGAATCCGATCGACATGATCGCCAGCGCGGGCCCCGACCAGTACGAAAAGATTCTCGGCCTTGCGCTCGCCGACGACAACGTCGACCTGGTGATTCCGATCTTCGTGCCGCCGCTGATCGTGGAGCCGCTCGAGGTGATGCGACGCATCACGCGCGTCGCGCGCGAAGGCGGGAAGACGGTGCTCAGTGTGCTCATGGCCGAGGAGAGCTACTACGCGCGCATTCCACGCGAAGTCCCGGACCCGGTGCCGTACTTCCGCTACCCGGAGGACGCGGTGAGAGTCGCCGAGCACATGAACCACTACCGTCTCTGGCGGGAGCGGCCCGAGGGCACAACGCCTTCCTTCAAGGCGGATTCGGCGCGCGCGCGCAAGATCGTGGAGAAGAGGCGCGCTGCGGGCGGCGGCTATCTCTCGCAGCCGGACACCAAGGCGCTGCTCGACGCGTACGGATTTCCGACCGTGGGGCAGGTGATCGCGCCGCTGGGCGCCGACGTGGTGGCGGCGTCGAAGTCGCTCTCGTTCCCGGTGGTGCTCAAGGTGGCGAGCGAGAAGATCGTCCACAAGTCCGATGTGGGCGGCGTGATCGTCGGCATCGAGGATGACGACGCGCTGCGCGAGGCGCGCGACACGATGGAGTCGTCGCTGATGAACGCCGGTGTGTACGGCGCCGCGACGGGCTTCATGGTGCAGGAGATGGTGGCGCCGCCGAACGAGAACCGCGAGGCGCGCCAGGAAGTGATCCTGGGCATGGCGCAGGATCCGAAGTTCGGCCCGCTGCTCATGTTCGGCATGGGCGGACGCTACGTGGAGATCCTGCGCGACGTGGTCTTCCGCGTGCTGCCGATGACCGACCTCGACGCGCGCGAGATGGTGCGCGCGATCCGCGCCTACCCGCTGCTCGAAGGGGTGCGCGGAGAATCGAGGGTCGACATCGAGTTCATCGAAGAGCTGATCCTTCGCCTCGCCCAGCTGGTGAACGACGTGGAAGGCATCCAGGAGCTTGATCTGAATCCGGTGATCGTGACGGGCGATCGCGGGACGTGCCGCGTGGTGGATGCGCGCGTGCGCGTGTCGGCGCCGTAACTTCTCGGTGCAGATCCAGAAGAAAGCCCGACCGCCGGGTCTTCAAGTGACCCCGCGGTCGGGCTTTCTATTACCGTAACGGTAATGACTCGTTAACGTCCCGGCAGGCGATCCTCCCTCAACTCCGCCCGATCATCGCGACCCTCGGCCACCGACTCCGCGAGATCGCGGCGCATCAGTGCGAGGAAGTTCGCCGCCAGCTCCACGTTGCGCTTCATCGCCTTGCGCTCGCCGCGCTCGATCGGGTTCTGCAGCGCGGCCGACATCGTCCCGATGCGCGACATCTCGTCGTAACGCGCCTGCGCGCGCTCGCTGTCGACGCGATCGCCCCGCAGGTCGCGGCGTTCGTCGCGGACATCGAACATCTCGCCGGCGTCGCCGGACATCGATGCCTCCATGCGCTCGCCCGAGAGCTCGCGTCGCGACCGCGCCGCCTCGTACGCCGCCTGCGCCGAGCGCACCTGCGCCTGCTGGATCTCGCGTGTGATCGCGGCCTGGAGCTGCTGGTTGATCTCGCGGTAGCGACCGGACATCCGGTCGCGGCTTGCGTCGGCCAGCGTGGACGCCAACCGCTCGAACTCGGATACCTCGCGCGCGTCGCGTTCGTTCCATGCGCGGTCGATCGCGACCTGCCGCCGGTCAACACGTGTTTCCGCGGAATTTCGCGCCGGGTCGGGGCTCGCGAAAGCGACCGACGGGATTGCAAGCAGCACGACCCACACGGTGTCCAGACGTGGCATGAGGTTCCTCCGGTAATCTGTGAGTGTCCGGCGGGATCGCCGGCGAATGACAGCCCACGATCGTCATGCAAGGGCCGGACCGTGGACCGAAAAAGAAGCGCGCCGGGAAAGTTTTCCTGCAACCCCGCTGCGGGCGGCGCGTAGTAGCCACAGAGAGTCCACAACGCCTGGAACGCCCCCTGTGTATTTGACGCAGGGGGCGTTTTGGGGTATACCAAGTGAGCTTTGGACCCGCGCACCCAACCCGCGTAATCCCTGCATTTCAACGGCTTTCGGGAGCGTGACAATTTTCCTGATCAGCGGAGGTAGAGGACGCATGAAGCGCCTGTTCGTGGCATCAATTGCGATGGTGGCCGCCGGAGCGCTGTTCGCCACGGCCGGTTATGGCAAGAAGGGCAGCAGTGGCTCGGGTGAGATCAAGTACGAGGAACACACCCTCGACAATGGCCTGAGGGTGGTGCTTTCCGAAGACCACTCCGTGCCCGTGGTCGCCGTCAACGTGTGGTACCACGTCGGCAGCGCCCTGGAAGAGAAGGGACGCAGCGGCTTCGCGCACCTCTTCGAGCACATGATGTTCGAGGGCTCGGCGAACGTCGAGAAGGGTGATCACTTCAAGTACGTCTCCGAGGCGGGTGGAAGCATGAACGGCTCCACCACGCAGGACCGGACGAACTACTACGAGACGCTGCCCTCCAACCGGCTGAACCTCGGGCTCTGGCTCGAGTCCGATCGCATGCGTTCGCTGGTCATCACGGAGGAGAAGTTCGAGAACCAGCGCGAGACCGTGAAAGAAGAGCGGCGCCAGGGCATCGACAACCAGCCCTACGGCGAAGCGTTCCTGGTCTCCGACACGCTCGGCTACGACGGCTGGCCGTACGACCACACCGTCATCGGCAGCATGGACGACCTGAATGCCGCGCACGTCGACGACGTGCAGAAGTTCTTCAACCGCTACTACTGCCCGGCCAACGCGGTGCTCGTCATTGTCGGCGACATCGAGCCGAAGAAGACCATGGAGATGGTGAAGCAGTACTTCGGCAACATCCCGTCGGGTCAGAAGAGCACGTTCCCGACCTGGGACGAGAAATTCAACAAGGGCGAGCGGCGCAAGGTCGTCGACTCCCCCAAGGCGAACGTGCCCGCGCTCTTCGCCACCTACCAGATCCCCGGCCACATCCACGCGGACACGCCGGCGATCGAGCTTCTCAACACCATCCTCGTCGACGGCGACGCCAGCATCATGCACCAGCGCCTGGTGAAGCAGGAAGAAGCCGCATTCGGCGTGTTCGGCTTCGTCGACGGCCGCCTGGGTCCGGGCGAGTTCCGCATCATCGTCGCGTCGAACAACGGCGTGGAGATCGGCACGTGCGAGAAGCTCATGGACGAGGAGATCGACAAGGTGATCGCCAACGGCGTCACCAAGGAAGAGCTCGACCGGGCCAAGACCAAGGTCCGCTCGACCTTCGTCAGCCAGCGCGAAACGGTGATGGGCAAGGCGGAGGAGATCCACCACTACATCCGTTTCCACAAGGATCTCTCGGAGATCAACACCGACCTCGATTCCTTCATGTCGGTGACTCCGCAGGACATCCAGCGCGTTGCAAAGACCTATCTCGGCAAGGCGAACCGCACGCTCGTCGTCGCAGCGCCGCCGAAGAGCAGCTAGTCATTCAAGGAGGACATGGGAAATGATCCGCACGAAATTCATGGGCTTGCTCGCGGCGTCACTGCTCGCCGCGGCCGCGCTGACACCCGCGCTCGCCAAGGAAGCGCCTCCGCCGGCGGAGCCGCTCAAGAAGATGGCGTTCCCGGCCTACAGCGAGATGAAGACCAAGAACGGCCTCGATGTGGTCGTCGTCGAACACCACGAGCAGCCGGTCGCGTCGATCTGGATGGCCGTCAAGGCGGGCTCGGTGCTCGACCCGGAAGGGAAGGAGTCGCTCGCCTCGTACACGGGATCGCTGGTCAACAAGGGCACCAAGGACAAGGACGCGAAGAAGCTCGCCGAGTGGATCGAGTCCGTCGGCGGCACCTTCAGCGCGTCAACGGGTGAGGACGAGACCATCTTCACCATCGACGTGCTGAGCGAGTACCTGCCCACGGCGTACCAGTATCTCGCCGACGTCATCTTGAACCCGACCTTCCCGGAGGACGAGTTCAAGGAAGAGCAGAAGCGCGCCAAGACGGCGATCGAGTTCGAGAAGTCGGACCCGGACGCCATGGCGAACCGCCACTTCGACCAGGTCGTCTACGGCAAGCATCCGTACGCGACGCATCCCACCTCGGAGAGCGTCGAGGCCGTCACACGCGATGACGTCGTGGCCTTCCACAAGAAGAACTACGTCGCCAACAACGCGCTCCTGTTCGTGGTGGGTGATGTGAAGAAGGGCGACGTCAAGAAAGACGCCGAGAAGTACTTCGGCTCGTGGGCGACGGGAACTCCCGACGTGGCGAGCTACTCGGCCACGCCCGAGCGCACCGCGAAGAACATCGCGCTCTATCACCGTCCGGGCTCGGTGCAGACCGAGCTCCGCGTCGGCCAGGTCGGCCTGCGTCCCAACGATCCGGATTGGCCGGCGATTGCCGTCGCCAACCGCGTGCTGGGCGCCGGCGCGTCGGGCCGCCTGTTCAACGACCTGCGCGAGAAGCACGGCTGGACCTACGGCGCGTACTCCTCCTTCACCAAGGAGAAGGACCGCGGGCAGTTCTTCGCCGAGGCGAGCTGCCGCACCGAAGTGACCGACAGCGCCCTCGTGGCGCTGATCGACAACGTCAACAAGATGGTCGATGAGCCCGTCACCGACGCCGAGCTCGAGGGCGGCAAGTCCTACATCATCGGCAACTTCCCGACGACCATCGAGACGCCGTCGCAGATCGCGGCGCAGATCGGCCAGGTCAAGCTGCTCGGGCTCGACAAGTCGTGGCTCGAGAACTACCGCAAGGAAGTCGCGAAGGTGACGAAGGCCGACGTCCAGGCGGCCATGAAGAAGCACGTCCAGCCCGGCAGCATGGCCATCATCGCCGTCGGCGACGCGTCGGCCATCGAGGACAAGCTCAAGGTGATCGCGCCGGTGGCGGTGTACGACATCGACGGCAATCCCATTTCAATGGACGAGGTCGCGGTGCAGGGCACCGACTTCGACTACGACACCGCGTCGCTGGTCAACACGACCGCGACGTACTCGTTCAAGTACCAGGAGATGAACCTGGGCGACATGAACGTCACCCTGACGAAGCAGGGCAAGGAGTTCGCCTCGACCTCCGCGATCACGGGCATGATCCAGATGAACGAGGAGATGAAGTTCGGCGCCGACTTCGAGCCCCTGGCCTACAAGTTCTCGATGGCGGCCGGTCCCCAGCAGGCGAAGGCGGACGTTGCGTTCGCCGACGGCGTGGCCAAGGGACACGTGGAGGGCGGCAAGGACGGCCCCAAGGACATCAATGTCCCGCTCGTGAAGGGCGCCATCCTGAAGAGCGCCATCGACGTCGTGATCAGCACGCTTCCGCTCGAGACGGGCAAGACCTTCAAGTTCCCCGTGATCGACGCGCAGTCCGGTTCGATGGAGAACCTGAGCCTCGAGGTCATGGGCGAGGAGGATGTCACCGTGGCGGCCGGCTCTTACTCGACCTACAAGGTCAAGGTGAAGAGCGGCGAGGGCGAACAGATCATGTACGTTCGCAAGGAAGCGCCTCACGTGCTCGTGAAGCAGGAGGTGCCCGCCCAGGGCATCAACATCGAGCTCAAGAGCATCAAGATGTAGCTCCCGAGAAAACCGGGCGGGCACCAACGCCCGCCCGGTTTTTTTTGTCTCTCCGATCCACTTTCAGGAAATTTTTCGCAGCGATTAGAACCCGGCCGGGTGGGCTTTGGGTGGCCCGGCGCATTCTTCCGACTGCTACGATATGGCGCACATAGTGCGCTATGTCGTGTTGGGGGTCGTCGTGTAACGCCCGTCTTTTCAATGGCTTGGACGTCCCGGGATTTCCCTGATGCCGGCAAAAACGGCACTCCTCCTGCATAGGTGACCACTCGGAAAACCGCCACTTTTGCCGCGCAATGCGCGGGACGTGAAAGGATCGCCCGATGAACGCCCGGCACGCTCTTGTTGCAGTCATCATTGCCGCCGTCGCCGCATCGCCGGCAGGGGCCACCGTTCTCTCGGCCTCGAACCAGGCCGTGGGCACCAAATCGTCGAAGGCGGATTACCTCCGCGTGACCGAGGTCCAGAAGGGCCTCAACTCCACCATGGAGGAGATCAATGACGCCGCCGTCGCCAACGGCCCGCTGAGCGCTTCGGCCCCCGCGACGGGCCAGGCGGGCTACATCCTGCAGAAGGAAGGCGAAGGCGGAAAGAGCTACGACAGCTCCGATCCGTTCGTCACCGACCCGATGGACGACGGCCTCCAGAACGGCCGCCTGTCCGCCCCCGCCGTCGGACGCGGTCAGACGCCCGGTACCTTCACCGACACGCGCAAGATCGTCCAGAACGGTCGTCACGGTGGTGGCGGTGGCGGTGGGAATCGCCGAGGCGGCGATCCGCACGCGGCGCCCGAGCCGTCGACCTGGATGCTGCTCGGCCTGGGGCTTGCGATGTTCGGCGGCTACGCCACCCTTCGCAGGCGGACCGCGCTGCAAGACTGAGATTCGCCCCCAGCCCCCAGTTTCGTCCCGGAGGCCCGCCGGTTCCCCCCGGCGGGCCTTCTTCTTTTTCCAGCCATTTGCGTGGGCCTCTCTGGCACGTCGCGTGCTCAATCCGTCGGAATGACCGGGGAGGAATCATGACGACCACGACGGAAACGCTCTACTACGTGCTGCGCGAAGGATCCACCCGCGAGGAGCAGTGGACCTGGAGCGACATCGAAGCGCTCTGCCACTCCGGGGAGCTCACAGGAAGAGCACGCATTTTCCTCCCCGACGAGGAACGATGGGCAACCATCGAGGAAACGCGTCTCGCTGGATCGGTGGCCCCGACCGCCCCGGCGAAGGACCCGGCCGAGGACGAGCACCGGGCCTCCGTCGAGGAGGAGTACAAAGCGGCGCTCGAGCGCATCGCCGAGGATCCCGACCTGATTGAGGCCCAGCTCGACGCCGGCGTTCTCGCCGCCGAGCTTGGCCGCCGCGATGACGCCCGGACCCATTTCCAGACCGTGCTGCACCGGTTTCCGTACCACGCCCGCACGGCCCAGGAAGTCCATCGGCGCTTCAGCAAGACGGAGGCGCGCACCTTCCGCTATCTCGACCGCCCCGCCCCCGTCTGGGAGGACCTGGGCGAGATGGTGCGGATGCCGTTCGCGCGCGGCCCGCTCTATGTCGCCATACCGGCCGCGGTGTTGGCCGCGTTCGCGTGGGTGCCGGGCGGCGCGTTCGTCGCGGGCGCGCTGATGTTCCTGTGGGCCTTCCAGGCCATGGAGTACACCGCCCGCGGTGCGACCAAACCGCCGGAGTGGAATCGCAGCTTCGCCGATCCGGTGCGAAAGCTCGCGCGGCCGGCGGCGCTCATGGCCGCCGTGGTGGCGCAGTGGGCCGTGCTGGTGCTGGGAGCGGCGTGGATCGCGTACCGGATGAAGGGGATCGAGGGCGTATCGCTCTGGGGCTTCGCATCCGGCAGCCCGGTGATGCTGGTGCTCGCCTCGTTGCTCGCGGTGCTCTACCTGCCGGCGGCGATGGTGTCGATCGGCGGGTTCACCGGGTCGATCGCGCGCACGCTGGACCCGCGCCACCTGGGCAGAACCATCGTTCGCATGGAGCACGAGTACGTGTACACGGTGTTCGTGCTGGCCGCGATCGGCGTTGCGCTCGGCGTCGTGCGGTTGATCACTGGTGTGGTGCCGGTGGCGGGCCCGATCGTATTTGGCACTGCCCTCGCGTGCGCAACACCCATGGCGGGGCTTGTGCTGGGGAGGCTGCTCGGCCGCATGGGCCACGTCATCGAATGAGCAGAACAACGCCGGTCGAGCGGGTGGCGCCGGCCGGAGCCCCCGGCAAATCGCCGCGATAACGAGCGCGGCGATTTGGTCCGGGGTGGCCGGTGACAGGACCCGCGAGGCCTAACGGCTAGCGCCACCCGCTCGACGCCGCCGGTAACGACTACTTCGCCGCCGCGAGCAGCTCGCGCGCGGTGAACACCGACTCGAGCCGGCAGCCCTCCGCCGCCAGCGCTTCGCGACCGCCGTCCTCGCGATCCACCATTGCGAACACGCGACGCACGTCGCATCCCGCCGCCTTCACCGCCGCGATCGCCTGCAGCGACGAACCGCCCGTGGTCACGACGTCCTCGATGATGATCACGCGGTCGCCCTCGCGCAGCTCGCCCTCGACCAGCGACTTGGTGCCGTGATCCTTGGCCTGCTTGCGCACGATGAACCCGCGCAGCGGCAGATCCTCGAGCCCGGCCAGCGAGAGCATCGCGCCGATGATCGGGTCCGCGCCCAGCGTGAGACCGCCGACGGCGTTGGGGACGTCGTTCGCCATCATGGCGAGGAACATGCGGCCGACCAGGTAGGCGCCGCGCGCATCCAGCGTAGTCGCCTTTCCGTTGATGTAGTAGTTGCTCTTCTTGCCGGAGGCGAGGGTGAAGTCGCCGGTCCGGAACGAATGCGTGAGCAGGTGCTGGAGCAGCTCGTCGCGGAGCGTCATTGGATTCTCCCGGAATTGAACGTGGAAATGAAAAACACGGTGTGGGAACGCCACGAACCGGCGCCAGACTAGTGTTCCGCCCCACGAGGGTCAAGGGGATTTCCTTGCCGGCGCGCGGGGCATCCGTTAGCTTGCCGACGTGATGGATTCCCCGGTGCCCGGATTGCGCGCCCGCATCGACGCCGCGCTCGCGCGGCTCGACGACGCCCTCGCGGGCGGGCTCCGCTGGCCGCTCGTCATTCTCGCCGTTGCCTTCGTCCTCAAGCTCGTGTTCGTGCTGCAGAGCCGCGACGCGCTCTACATCCGCGTGCCCATCATGGACGCGCGCGACTACGACCAGATGGCGCAGCAGATCGCGCAGGGCAACCTGCTCCGCCAGCAGGCCTTCTTCATGGGGCCGCTCTACCCGTACTTTCTCGGGCTCATCTATTCCATCGCCGGTCGCGATTTCACCCTGGTGCGCCTGCTCCAGGCCGTGGGCGGCGCGACCACGGTGATGCTCGCGTTCCTGATCGGCCGGCGCGTATTCCGGCCGTCGGCGGCGCTGGCGGGGTGCGTGCTGCTGGTGCTGTGCGGGTCGGTCACGTTCTACGAGACCGAGCTGCTGATGGAATGGCTCGGCGCGCTGCTCAATTGCACGGCCATGTGGTTGCTGCTGTCGGCGCGCGACGACTCCTCGTGGCGGCGCTACGCGCTCGCGGGCGCAGCACTCGGCGCGTCGGCACTGGCGCGCGCGAGCATCCTCTTGTTCGCGGTGTTCGTGCTGGTGTGGCTGCTGCGCCCGGCCCAGCGCGCGAGACGCGAGCGCGCGCTGGCGTACGCCGCGGCGCTGGTCGTCATGCTGCTGCCGGCCATGATCCACAACGCCATCGTGAGCCACGTGTTCGTGCCGGTGACATCGAACGCCGGCGTCAACTTCTACATCGGCAACAGCCGCACCGCCACCGGGCGCTTCGAGCCCATCGCGGAAGTCGACATCTACGACGACTTCACCACCCAGCGTTACCTCGAGCGCAGGACCGGCCGCGAGTTGAGCCCGGCCCAGGTGTCGTCGTACTGGATCGCTCGCACGCTCGATGACATGCGCGCGGCGCCCGGGCGCGCCGTTTCGCTGCTGGTGAAGAAGTTCGCGCTGTTCTTCAACGGCTACGAGGTGCCGCAGATCGAGAGCTTCGACATCGTCGCGCGCGAGTTCTCCTGGCTGCGCGTGCTGTTCGTGCGCCTGTGGCCGGTGGTCGCGCTGGGCGTGCTGGGGCTGGCGCTGGCCGCGCGCGCGCGCGCCGGCGTGTCGCTGCTGGTCGGTTTCACGCTCGTGTATGCTGCCTCCATCGCGCTTTTCTTCGTGACGGGACGCTACCGCGCGCAGGCTCTCCCGGTGTTGTGCCTGTTCGCCGGGCACGCGCTGGTGATGACCCCGTCGCTGGCGCGCACATCGCGCTCGGCCTTCGCGGTCCTCGGCGTGCTCGCGGTGCTCTTCGCGGCGACGGCGCCCGCGCTCTTCGCCGACAATCCCGTGCTGATCGAATTCGGGGACCGCATCCACCGCGCGCGACGGTTGAGCGAGCTGCGGAGCTACCCGGCCGCGCTGCGCGAGTCCGACCGCGCCATCGCGCTCTACCCCAACGTGGCCGAGGGCTACCTCCAGCGCGCCATCGTGCACAAGGAAGCCGGCAACGATCTCAAGGCCGCGGAGGACTACCAGCGCGCGATCAAGATCGACGACCTCCAGCCCGGCGCGCACTACAACCTGGCGCAGTGCATGCGGCGTCTCAATCTGCGCGACCAGGCGGTTAAGGAATACCGCCGCTCCATCGAGCTCGACCCGTGGATGGTGGAGGCGCACAACAACCTGGGTATCACGCTGCGCGAGCTCGGCCACAACGACGAGGCCATCGTCGAGTTCCGGCGCGCGATCGAAAAGGAACCGGACTACCGGCGCGCCTACAACAACCTCGGCGCCAGCTACGCGGAGGCGGGGCGGATGGACGAGGCGATCGCCACGTTCTCCGAGACGACGCGGCGCTTTCCCGACTATCCGCAGGGCTACAAGAACCTGGCCATGGCGTACGCGTCGCTGCGCCGGCCGCGCCCCGCGCTGGAGGCGATGCGACGCTACGCGCAGCTGAGCCCCTCCGATCCGGAAGCGGCCGAGGCGGTGCGCAAGCTGGAGATCGCCGTTCGCGCCGACAGCACGTCGCACTGACGCGGTCGCGCCGCCCGGCGACTCAGCGCAAGTCGAGCGTGAGTCCCGCCGCGATGTCGATGATGAGGGGTGCGTCCGCGCCGTCCGTGAACGCGTAGTAGAGGTCGCTGAGGTCCTTGTCGATGACGACGTAGTGAACGCTTCCGTTGACGTCGAAGCTCCACTTGGCGCCCAGCCGGCGCACCACGCCCAGCCCGCCGTTGAATCCGAGCTTCTGGTCGCTGAAGTCGTACGCGGTGACACCGGTGTCGAACTGCATGCTGATCGAGTAGATGCCCACCGCCGCGCTCCCGTACACCGCGGTTGCATCCGTGATCGGTTTCCCGAACAGCGGTCCGGCCGAGAAGTAGAGGATGCGCATCGAGCCCTCGATGCCCGGCGTGTTGGTCAGTTCGTCGTCGAGATCGGAAAACTTGAGATCGCCGAAGTAGAGCGCGCCCAGGCGGATGTCGAGCAGGAGGGGTTTCGCGATCCGCTCGGTGAAGAACAGCGTGAGACTCCACCCGCCGCCGTACGCGTCGTTGAAGCCATCGTCGGTGATGAGACCGCCGGCGCGGAATCCGACGCGCTCCTGCGCCGCGAGCTCGTCGATCGCCCGCGAGGTGCCGGGCGCGCCGGAGAGGATCACGAGCGCGAGGAAGAGCGGGGCGACCAGCTTCATGCAGACAATGTAGGGGCCCGGTCGGAGGAGGTAAAGCGCTACTTGAGGAGCATCAGCTTGCGCGTGTCGACGAGCGCGCCGTTGACGATGAAACGCGCGAAGTAGATTCCGGAGGAAACGCCGCGTCCCGCGCCATCGGCGCCGTCCCATTCGACGCTGTGGGCGCCCGCGCCGCGCGATTCATCCAGCACCGTGCGCACCAACGTTCCCGCCGCGTCGTACACGTCGATGCGAGCCCGCGCCGCGGAGGGAAGCTCGAAGCGCAGCGTGGTGCGCGGGTTGAACGGGTTGGGCGTGTTGGCGAGCATGCGCGCCGCGTGGGGCGCGACGTCGGTTGCCATCGGCACGCCGCGTGATCGCTTGTTGCCGCCCTTTCCAGTTCCCGCCGACCACGAGACCCGGTTGCCCGACTCGAAGATGTCATCCACGCAGATGTGGCCGAAGCTCGCCGTCGAGAGATCTGCAATCTCGATGTAAACCGTTCGCCCGATCAGGTTCGACACGTCCCAGTAACGGCGGTCCATCACGTTGCTGTTGCGACCCGTCTCGCGGTAGAGCGGCTGCCCGGTGTCGGCGTCGACGAGCCCAACGTAGCAGGTGTCGGGGAAGTCTCCTCCGCCGACCAGCAAGCTGATCGAATTGCCCTGGATCGAGAAGGGTTTCGACCGGATCACGCCGGTGCGAATATCGCCCTGCGATTGCCCCGGGCCTCCGAATCCCATGGGGCCGGTGTAGAGTTCCATGGTGTTGATCCAGCCGTCGCCGACGAACGACGACGGGTAGTTTTCGCCGCGGGCGTAGGCGTTGTTGAGAAACGTGGGCTGGTAGAAGAAGGCATCGCCGCTCACAAACGTCCAGTCCTGCGCGAGCGGGAACGCCTTGGGCACCGACGGCGTGTCGTTGAACCAGGACATGGGGGAAAAGCGGAGCACGTAGCGCGTGCCGCCGTGCCCGTCGTTGTAGACCGAGTGGCGCGAAAAGATCTGCCCGCCGGGCGTGTCGGTGATCTGCGGCGCGTGGCCCGTGTCGATGTAGAGGCGCTTGGTGATGTCCCAGCCGCCGAAGAGCGTCGGCGATGACATCTGGGACGTGCCGTTCACACCCTCCTCGGTGAAGAACATGTGGAACAGTCCGTTGCGCTGCAGGATGAAGACCGACTCCAGCATGTGCCAGTTGTTGTGCATGTAGATGAAGCCCGCGTCGGTCCAGTGCACGAGATCGGTGGAGGTTGCGCACGCGACGGCGCCCTTGTACCACTCGTGCTGGGCGGTGACGAACATGTAGTAGGTCCCGTCGACCTCGATCACGTGCGGGTCGCGGCCGTGGCAGAAGGCCGTGCTGCTCCACGCCGCCCACGAGGTATCGGGGTGGTAGACGGGATCGGGATACTTGGTCCAGTTGAAGAGGTCCGACGAGACGGCAAAGCCGGATTGCTGGGCCGAGTAGGTGTTGACGCCCGTGAAGTACATGAACCAGTCCGAGTTCCGCTTGTAGATGTAGGGCGCCCAGACGCGCGTGTCCCAGTTGGTGCCGGCCGGCACGACCGGGTCCAGGAGCTGCCAGTGCACGAAATCGGGGGTGGTGGCGTGACCGATGTTGACGGCCGGGTTGCCGCGCAGGTAGAACAGGTGGTAGACGCCGTCCTGCTCGACCACGCAGTGGTCCATGACGTTCTGCGGCGGTTCGCTGAAAATGGGCTGCTCGAAGTCGAATTGTATGAGCGCGAGCGCATGCACGGGCGCCAGCAGCGACAATGCGAGTACAATGATGACGGGCAGCAATTTCATGCAATGGAATGCCGGGCGCGCGCGCGGCGTGGGCGGTGTTGACAACGAAATGGACAGTTTGAAGACCATTGTAACACCCGCCCACCGGCGGATCAAGGCGTTGGAATGGGCTCTTTTCCAAGCCCGCGGTGGTGGGTCATGAACACATACCGGCATATGCGTTATACGGTGGGAGCCGGCACCTACGCGGGGATCCCGGTGCGGATTCACGCCACGTTTCCGCTCATCCTCCTCCTGTACGCGGTGATCGCCGCCACCACGGGCACGTGGCGCGACGGCCTCGACGCGATCCTGCTCGTGCTGTCCGTGTTCGTCTGCGTCATCCTGCACGAGTTCGGCCACTGCCTGCAGATCAAGCGCTACGGGATCCACGTGCGCGACATCGTGCTGTTTCCCATCGGCGGCGTTGCGCGCGCCGAGGCGATCCCCGAGAATCCGCGGCACGAGATCATCGTGGCCATCTCGGGTCCCGCGGTGAATTTCGTCATTGCCGGTGCGGTCTTCGGCGGGCTGGCGCTGGCGGGGATTCCGCCCCACGCCGACGGCTACCTGGTGAGCCTGGCCTGGGTGAATCTCGGGCTCGGCCTGTTCAACCTGATCCCCGCGTTTCCGATGGATGGCGGGCGTATCCTCCGCGGGGTGATGCACCTCCGGATGCCGTACCTGGCCGCCACGCGCCGTGCGCGCGACGTGGGCCAGCTCGTGGCGCTGGGGTTCGTGGTCATCGCGTTCATCGACTCGAGCTTCATCATGCTCGCGGTGGTGGCGATCTTCGTGTTCGCCGGCGGAATGGCGGAGGAACGCGCCGTGGCGTTGCGCCTGCGCCTGGCGGGCCGGCGCGCGGCCGATCTCGCCGACGCCGCGTCGCAGGTGTTCGCGGCGACGGATCGCATCGACGCCGTCTTCCCGCGCGTGGGCGCCGGGGCGGCGCCCGCCTACGCGATCGCCGCCGAGAGTGGCGCGCTCGCCGGCGTGGTGATCACCGCCGACGTGCTCCGCGCGGTGCGCTCCGGCAAGGCGTCGCAGCCGCTGTCATCGATCGCGCGCTACGATTTCCCCGTGGCCGAATCGACCACCGAAGCGGCGCGCGTCTATCGCCACCTGCGCGAGCAGAACCAGGCCTTCGCGGCCGTGGTCGAGGGCGATCGCTTCATCGGGCTGTTCCACGCCGACGAGACCCTGCGCGACTTCCCGCGCGCTGTTCCGGTCACCTGACCGGTTCGCCCGGCCACTGCCGTTACGTCAATAGAGTCCGGCCGCAGGTCTGTCGATAGACCTGCGACAGCGCTCTTCACTCCCGTTACGGGAGTCAGCACACCTTTTCACCATCGCACACCGTCACCGGTACGTGAATTGCTGCTGGGTTCCGATTGCGCCCTTTTATGGCCGCTCGCATTGCACAATGGCGCGTTTCCGACCCCGGAAACCCGCCTGGTATGTGACCAGGAGCCGGTTTATGAGTAGCGTCGGGACATACGGAGAAGTCGAGGGACGCCAGGGCACCCACGAATCCAACGCACTGTACAATCGTGCAATCGAGTTGCTGAATCGCAATCGCGCGGACGAGGCACGCAAGAGCCTCGAGGCCGCGCTGCAGATCTGCCCGCAGCACCCGGCATATCTTTCCATGTACGGATTGTGCGTGGCGATCGACGCCGAAGACTACGACTCCGCGCGTCGCATCTGCGAGAAAGCGGTGAAGATGAGCCCGAAGGACCCCATCGGCCGGGTCAATCTGGGCAAGGTCTTCCGTCTCCAGGGCGACAACGGATCCGCCTACGAAGAGTTTCTCGCCGCGTGGCAGCTCGACAAGCTCCACCCGGCGCCGGCCGCGGAACTGACCCGAATGGGTATCCGCCGCCCGCCTGTTTTCCGTTTCCTTCCTCGTTCGCACTGGGCGAACCGGTACCTGGGGAGACTGCGATCCCAGTTGTTGCGCCTCCGCATGGGGCTCTGACCTCCATCCGAGACCGAACCTGGTGCGGTCCGCCGTAGTTGCGACGGCGGACCGCGCCTCACGCAGTTCCGCTCGCCCCGCGCTCGCCCGCGGCATATAGTTCCCACGATGAAATGGTTCTGCCGGTTCGGCCTGCTCCTCGCGCTGTGCGCGTCATGCTCCTCGCTCTCGCGCGACAACACACCCTACCAGGACCGCGTGGCGGCGCAGCAGCGCCAGCGCGCCGCGGAATTCATGAACGCGCGCGACTACGCCGCCGCGGCGGCGACGCTCGATTCGCTCGTCGTCCTCAAGCCCGCGGATTCGGATCTCTTCGAGATGCTGGGTGACGCCCGCCGCGCCCAGCGCCAGTTCGACCCCGCGGTGAAGGCGTACGAGCAGGCCATCCGCCTCAATTACGGTGCGTACTCGCCGCACATGAAGCTCGGCACGCTGCTCATGGAGAATGGAAAGACGGGGCGCGCGCTCACCGAGTTCGAGCTGGCCGTGAAAGCATCCGATCGCGACGTGCTGGCGCGTTACAACTACGGCGTCGCGCTGTGGGAGACGGACCGGCACGACGAGGCGCTCGCGCAGTGGTCAATCGCGTCGGAACTCGACCCGCTCGACGTGCGCGTTGCGGAGGCGCTCGCCATGGGACACGCGGCGGATGCCGACACCACTGCGGTGGGCTACTTCGAGCACGCGAGAAAGCTCGGTGCAAAGAGCGCACCCTTCCTCAACAATTACGGGCTGCTGCTCGACCGCCTTGGACGCAGCGACGAGGCGGCGGAGTATTTCATGACGGCCATCGAGAAGGCGCCCGGGCGCGACGAGTATGTTCGCAACTACGCCGTCAACCTGCTGCGACGGGGGCACACGAGCGACGCCGCCGGGATGTTCGCCGACCTGGTGGCGAGGGACGGCGGGAAATGGAGCGACACCGTGTATCTCGCACGGGCGAAGCTCGCGCTGGAACGTTACGATGACGCCATTGCGGCGCTCGAGCCGCTCGCGCTCGACGTGGAGTCCGGCAAGATACCGAAGACGTCGGCGCGGATCGACCGGATGCCGCCGACCCTCGCCGAGGCGCTCGATATCCTCGGCATGTGCCGGCGGGGGCTGGGCGACAAGAAAGCCGCCGCCGACTACCTGCGGCGCGCGGTCGCGCTCGAGCCGGACGACGTCTCGCACCTCAATAATTATGGCGTGGTTCTCGCGGAATTTGGTATGCTGCCCGAAGCCCGGAAGCAGTGGCGCCGGGTACTTGAAATCGAACCCCAGAATGCCACCGCAAAGGCCAATCTTTCCGCGTTCGGACGGTAACTTTCGACGTCTGCCTGTCGTACTGACATCATGTCAAACCAAGTGATTCGACCTGATAGAAGGCGGTAGGGTTATGTACTGCAAATTCTGCGGACGTGAGGTCGACGAGAAGGCCGAGTTGTGCGTCCACTGCGGGCGGAGGATTCGAAGCTCCGTTTCCACCTTCCTCGAGGGCAGCGAGATCACGCGCCTCAAACCGCAGCGCGAGCCCAAGAGCCCCGGCCTCGCCGGGTTCCTCGGATTCGTGCTGTCGTGGCTCCTGATGGGCCCGGTGGGTTACATCTACCTGGGCCAGTGGAACTGGTTCTTCGTCACGGTGGTCATTTCGGTGGTGGTTTACATTCTCACGTTCGGTCTGGCGTACGCGCTCTTCCCGTTCGTGTTCGCGTTCCACCAGTACCAGATGGCGCGCGAGCTCAACGAGAACCTCGCGGCATCCACGCCGCGGCCGAACGGCGAAGGATCCGGAATGCAGCCGGGCGGCACCACCGGTCCCGTGTAGCTGCACTCCGCGCGCAACGCGCCCATGGAACGTAATCTTGCCCTTGAGCTCGTCCGGGTCACCGAAGCCGCCGCGCTGGCGTCGGCGCGATGGATGGGCAAGGGCGACGGGGACGCGGCGGACCGCGCAGCACGCGAAGCGATCAGCACCGTGCTTCGTTCCGTGAAGATGTCGGGCCGGGTCGTGATCGGCGACACTGACATCGAGATCGACGAACCGGCCCGCAAGGGCGCCGCCAGGGGCAACAACGGCCCCGACGTCGACATCGCCGTCGACGCGCTCCAGTCCATCCAGTCACTCGCGTTCGGACGTCCCCACGCCATCTCCACCATCGCGGTCTCGAACCGTGGCGCGTTCCTCGTGCCGCCGGTTCCGTACATGCGCAAGATCGCGGTCGGTCCCGACGCGGCGGGGTGCATCGACCTCTCGGCCAGCGCGCTCGACAACCTGGTCAACATCGCCGACGCCAAGCGCTGCTACGTTGAGGATCTCACCGTGTTCATCCTGGATCGCGATCGCCACCGCGCGCTCATCGACGACGTGCGCACGGCGGGCGCGCGCATCGCGCTGATCCCCGACGGCGACCTCACGGCGATGATCGCCACCGCCGTGCCGGGCAGCGGCGTCGACGTGGTGATGGGCACGGGTGGAAGCGCCGAGGGTGTTCTGGCCGCGGCGGCGCTCAAGTGCGTGGGCGGCGACCTTCAGGCCCGTTTCGAGCCGCGCGACGACGACGAGCACGAGGCGCTGCGCAAGTCGCCGTACGGCCAGAGCGACCAGGTGCTGCGCGTCGACGACTTCGTGCGCGGCGAGAGCACCATGTTTGCCGCCACCGGCATCACCGGCAGCGACGTGCTGAGCGGCGTCCAGTTCGTGCCCGGCGGCGCGATCACGCATTCGATCGTGATGCGCAGCCAGTCCGGCACCGTGCGCCAGATCACGGCGCACCACCGCTTCGACCGCAAGCCCGTCTACACGTAGAGACAGCGCGCCACGTTGGCGCGTTGCATATTTCCACCATGAGCGAACCCTTCGACCTGCTTCCGCCCGAGCCGTCGGGAGGGCGTCGTGGCGAACGCCCGACACCGCTCGCCGACCGCATGCGGCCGCGCACGCTCGACGAGCTGGTGGGCCAGGAGAAGCTGGTCGGCCCGGGCACGCTGTTGCGCGCGGCGCTGGACGCGGGACGCATCACGCAATCGATGATCCTGTGGGGGCCGCCGGGGTCGGGGAAGACCACGCTCGCGCGGGTGATCGCGTCGCGCGTCAAGAACCGCTTCATGCCCTTCAGCGCGGTGACGTCGGGCATCGCCGACGTGAAGCGTGTGATCGCCGACGCGAAGAAGCTCCGCGCGGTCGATCCGCTGCCGTTGCTGCTCTTCGTCGACGAGATCCACCGCTTCAACCGTGCGCAGCAGGACGCGTTCCTCCCCCACATCGAGGACGGCACCATCGTCTTCATCGGCGCCACCACCGAGAACCCGTCGTTCGAGGTCATTGGGCCATTGCTGTCGCGCGCGCGGGTGTTCGTGCTGGAGCCCTTGAGCCGCGACCACGTGGTGGCACTGTTGCAGCGCGCGCTGTCGGATCGCGAGCGCGGGCTCGGGACGGCGGAGATCACGGCGGACACCGGAGTGCTCGAGATGATCGCCGACATCGCGGGCGGCGACGCGCGCGTGGCGCTTAACGCACTGGAATATGCCGGCACCGTGCTGGCGCGATCACCCGCGCCGCGCGTGCTGAGGCGCGAGATCGCGATGGATGCGCTCCAGCGGCGGGTGATCGCGACCGACAAGGCGGGGGAGTCGCATTACAACCTGATCTCGGCGCTGCACAAGAGCCTGCGCGGCGGCGATCCGGATGCGTCGCTGTACTGGCTCGCGCGCATGTGCGAGGCGGGCGAGGATCCGCTCTACATCGCGCGCCGGCTGGTGCGCTTTGCGTCGGAGGACGTGGGGAACGCCGATCCCCAGGCGCTCGTGGTGTCGATCGCCGCGCGCGACGCGGTCGACTTCATCGGCTATCCCGAGTGCAAGCTCGCGCTGGCGCAGTGCGTGGTGTACCTCGCGCTCGCGCCCAAGAGCGTCGCGATCTACTACGGCTACGAGAAGGCGGCCGAGACGGTGAACAACACGCCGCCGTACGGTGTGCCGCTCCACATCCGCAACGCGCCCACGCCGTTGATGAAGCACCTCGGCTACGGGAAGGACTACGTCTATCCGCCGTCGGATCCGAATGCGACGCCGCAGGAATTCCTGCCGGATGAGCTCAAAGGCTGGACGTTTTACGCCCCCTCGGGCGAGGGCTTCGAGGCGGAGCTGGCGAAGCGGCTGGAGGAGTTTCGGAAGCGGAAGAAGCGCTCATGAGCGAACACCATCATCCCCACGAGCACGGGCA
>DASVAK010000240.1:0-10971 GCA_036376395.1 Candidatus Krumholzibacteriia bacterium | reverse complement strand
CGGCGACGTGGAAGGAGGAGAAGCACGCCGCCGGACCTCGACGACCCGATTCCGCCGCCCGTGAGCGCGGCGCGAGATCCTAGAACTGTTCCGCCTCGGTCGATCCCGCCATTCCGAGCGTCGAGGAAACCCCGCCGCTCGCGATCTCGTTGACCAGGTCGAAGTAACCTGTCCCGGCGAACTCCTGGTGGCGGATGGCCTCGTAGCCTTCCTTCTCGGCTGCGAACTCGGCCTGCTGCAGGTCGGAGTACGCGCCCATGCCGCGCTCGCGGTAGCCCTGCGCGAGCTTGAACATCGCGTAGTTGAGCGAGTGGAAGCCGGAGAGCGTCACGAACTGGTACCTGTACCCCATCGCTGCCAGGCGATGCTGGAAGTTCTCGATATCCTCCGGCCTGAGGTTGGCCTTCCAGTTGAAGCTCGGCGAGCAGTTGTAGGCCAGCATCTTCGCGGGGAAGTGCGCGTGGATGGCGTCCGCGAATGCCTGCGCCTCGGCGAGATCCGGATGCGAGGTTTCCATCCACAGGAGGTCCGCGTAAGGGGCGTAGGCCAGGCCGCGCGAAATGGCCTGGTCGAGGCCGGCGCGGACGCGGTAGAAGCCTTCGGGCGTGCGCTGGCCGGTCAGGAACTCGTGGTCACGCGGATCGATGTCGCTCGTGATGAGCGCCGCGCTGCCGGCGTCAGTGCGCGCGATGAGGATGGTGTCGACGCCCATCACGTCGGCGGCGAGCCGTGCGCTGACGAGCTTGGTGATGAACTCCTGGGTCGGCACGATGACCTTGCCGCCCAGGTGGCCGCATTTCTTGACCGACGCGAGCTGGTCCTCGAAGTGAACGCCGGCGACGCCCTCACGGATCATCGCCTGCATGATCTCGTAGGCGTGCAGCACGCCGCCGAAGCCGGCTTCGGCGTCCGCCACCAGCGGCGCGAGCCAGTGGACCTTGTGGCCGTTCCGGCCCGAGCCGTTCTTCGAGTGATGGATCTGGTCGGCGCGCAGGAGCGCATTGTTGATCCGCCGCACGAGCTCGGGAACACTGTCGCACGGGTAGAGCGAGAGGTCGGGGTACACCGCGCCCGCGGTGTTCGCGTCGGCGGCCGTCTGCCAGCCGGAGACGTAAATGGCCTTGAGGCCGGCGCGGACGTGCTGGATGGCCTGGTTGCCGGTCAGCGCCGAGAGCGAGTGCACGTACGGATCCGAATGGAGCAACGACCACAGCCGCTCGGCGCCCAGTTTCGCGAGCGTGTACTCGATGTGATACGAGCCCTTGAGCCGCCACACATCCTCGGGGGAATAGGGGCGGCCGGTCTCGCTCCAGCGCGGGGAGGACCTCCAGTCCTTCGCGAGGCGATTTATGAACGCGTGCTTCTCCATCGGGTGCGTCTCCTTCGGGTGCGAATGCTGTGGACGCGCGTCTTGATTGAGGACTCGGGGCTCAGTCCAGGAATTCGTACGCCAGCGACGGCATGAACTCCGCGAAGTCGTCGCTCGTCATCATCCCCGCGAACAGTTTGGCGGCGGTCTCGAACCGGCCCGCCGCGAAAGCGGTCTCGCCCACGCTCCCGCGGATGCGATTCATCTCCTGTTCCAGGATCTCGTGCACGAGCTCGCGCGTGACGGGGCGGCCGTCGTCCAGGCGGGCGCCGTGGCGGATCCACTGCCACACCTGCGCGCGCGAGATCTCCGCCGTGGCGGCGTCTTCCATCAGGTTGTAGAGCGGCACGCACCCCGAGCCGCGCAGCCACGACTCGAGGTAGAGCACGCCGACGTTGACGTTGGTGCGAAGCCCCTTCTCGGTGATCTCGCCCGTCGGCACGCGCAAGAGATCGGCGGCGGTGACGGCGACGTCATCGCGCGCGACGTCGATCTGGTTCGCCGCGGGCATGTGCTCGTCGAAGATCTCCTTCGCCAGCGCCACCAGCCCCGGGTGCGCCACCCAGGTGCCGTCGTGGCCGGCGCGCACCTCGCGCAGCTTGTCGGCGCGCACGCGCGCGATGGCCGCGTCGTTCGCCGCGGGGTCGTTCTTGATCGGGATCTGCGCCGCCATGCCGCCCATGGCATGGATGCCGCGGCGGTGGCAGGTGCGGATCAGCAGGTCGACGTACGCCTTGAGGAAATCGCGGTCCATGGTGACCTGCGCGCGATCGGGCAGCACGAATTCACCGTGGTTGCGGAAGCGCTTGATGAACGAAAAGATGTAGTCCCAGCGGCCGCAGTTGAGCCCGGCCGAGTGCTCGCGCAGCTCGTAGAGGATCTCGTCCATCTCGAACGCGGCCAGGATGGTCTCGATCAGCACCGTGGCGCGGATGGTGCCCACCGGGATCCCCATCTCGGTCTGCGCGTGGACGAACACGTCGTTCCACAGCCGCGCTTCGAGATGGCTTTCCATCTTCGGCAGGTAGAAGTACGGCCCGCTCCCGCGCGCGACGAGCTCGGCGGCGTTGTGGAAGAAGAACAGACCGAAGTCGAAGAGGCTGGCCGGGACGACCGCGCCGCCGACGCGCATGTGGCGCTCGTCGAGGTGCCATCCGCGCGGGCGCACGATCAACGTGGCGACCTTCGGGTTGAGACGGTACTGCTTGCCCTCGGGGCTCGTGTATTCGATGGCCCCGCGCACCGCGTCGCGCAGGTTGGTCTGGCCCAGGATGCAGTTCTCCCACGTGGGCGAGTTGGAATCCTCGAAGTCCGCCATGTACGTGCTCGCGCCCGAGTTGAGCGCGTTGATCACCATCTTGCGATCGACCGGTCCGGTGATCTCCACGCGGCGGTCCATGAGGTCGCGCGGAATCGGCGCCACCTTCCAGCTGCCGGCACGGATTTCCGCCGTGTCGGGCAGGAAGTCGGGGAAGTGGCCGGAGTCGATTTCTTTCTGCCGGATCGCGCGCAGCTTGAGCAGCTGGTCACGGCGCGCGGAAAAGCGCCGCGCGAGGCCGGCCACGAATCGAATGGCATCGGGCGTCAGGATCTCGGTCTCGACCGAGTCCGCCGGTCGAGTGATGGCGATACCCTCTTCCATGAGGGAAAGATTGAGAGGGGTGCGGGTGGATGCCATTCGGGCCTCCGGGTAGATAACCGGGCAACTCGGAGTAGATTGAGACGGAAATTCCAACTGCAACGCCTATACCGTCGAGGTTGGAGCCGGTTTTCTTACCCATCCGGAACGCCCAGGCTGTTGCACGCCAAGCACTTGTCCAATGAGTGAGGAACCGGGGTGCTCGCGCCCGTGCGGCGGCCGGTGGGGGAATTCACCCCGGCTACCGGACCGGGTCGTCGGGCTTGGCGCAGTCCCGCAGATTGACCGGGACCATGGGGAACCGCCGGGCATGGAGCCATCGGTGGCCCCGCGGGTGCGGCCCGCTAACCGCCGCGTCGATTTCCAGTTGACAGCGGCGCTTCACGAGGCTAATTAGCAAGTCCGTCCCCGCCGGAAGCCCGGACAATCGAGGGGGCGATCAACCAGGGAGAGGTTCAGCGGCATGGAACGATGTGCTTACTGTGGTGAGAAGGTCGGCGAAGACGGCCTCTACGTCGACGACGAAGTGTTCTGCTCGGAAGACTGCATGCGCGACTACGGCGCCAGCGATGACGGCGAAGATTTCGACGACGACGACGATGAAGAGGAAGAAGAAGCAAGCGGCCACGACGGGGCGAGCTACGGGGCGGACGACGACGATTATTGATGCCGCGACGGCCTGACGGCCGCATCGCCGGTCACAAAAAAAGCCGTCCGGGTTGGACCCGGACGGCTTCTTTGTTTGTCCCTGCGGTCGGCCTCAGGCGCGAACCGGAGTCTTCCGTTCGCTCATGGGAACGTACGGATGAGTCTGCTCTCCCTGGTAGACCTGCGTCGGACGGAAGATGCGATTGTGCCGCATCTGCTCCATCCAGTGCGAGGCCCAGCCGGCGATACGGGATACCGCGAAGATCGGGGTGCCCATGTCGCTGGGGATGCCGAGGCGCGCATACACGATGCCGGCATAGAAGTCGACGTTCGGGTAGATGCCGCGCGGTCCGAGCTTGGCAAGAGCGATCTTCTCCAGCTCGGTGGCGATGTCGTACAGCGGTGACGAGCCGAACTTGACGAAGAGATCACGAGCCAGACCCTGTAGCACGTTGCAGCGCGGGTCCTTGGTCTTGTAGACCCGGTGCCCCATGCCCATGATCTTCTCCTTCTTCGACGTCTTCTGCTCAAACCACGGCGCGACTTTCTCCTTCGACCCGATTTCCTCGAGCTGCCAGAGAACCGCCTCGTTGGCGCCGCCGTGGAGCGGGCCCGCGAGGCTGCCCACCGCCGCCGAGAAGGCAGCGGCCGCGTTGCACTCGGTGGATGCGGTGACGCGCGTGCAGAACGTGGACGCGTTCATGGTGTGATCCGCGTGCAGGATGAGACAGATGTCCATCGCCTTCACCTTGAGGGGATCCGGCTTCTCACCCGTCAGCATGTGCAGGAAGTCAGCCGCGTGGGTCGCGTTGGGATCGGCATCGATGAAGTCCTTGCCGATGCGATGGCGATGGAACGCCGCCACCACGGCGGGGAACTTGCCGATGAAATCGATCGCGCTCTCCTCGCGCTGCTTCTCGTCGTAGACGCTGCGCGCGGTATAAACTGCTCCGCACGCCGCGATGCATGTCTGCAGCGCGGCCATCGGGGGCGCGTTCTTGGGAAGGCTCTTGATGACAGCCTTCAGCTCGTTGGAAATCTTCCGCGCGTTGCCCACCCGGTGAATGAAATCGGCGAGCTCATGCTCATTGGGAAGTCTTCCCGTCATGAGCAGGTACGCAGTTTCTTCGAATGTGCTGTGCGCGGCGAGATCCTCGATGAGGATGCCGCGGTACTTCAGAATCCCTTTTTCGCCGTCGATGAAACTGACGGCGGATTCGGCCGCGGGGACATTTTCAAGGCCCGGGACGTACTCGATCATGTGCGTGGCTCCTTGAGATGATTGAATGCAGCCACAGGTATATTATAGAAAGCAGAGCCCTTCAAGCAATAGCAGCTTATCGGGCCCGGTACCCGTCTATTGCGGCACCCCGGGCAGCCCCGGCTTGCACACCCGGGCGAACGAGCAACGGCCGCAAACCTCGCGCCTGACCACCTTTACAAAACGTTCTTCGCTGCTTCTATTGGCCGCCGGGTCGTCGAGCAGGCCCATCATGTCGGCCACCGAGCCCCGGATGTAGGTGAGAAGCTCGTCGAGCTGGCGCTCCCCGATCACCATTTCCCGGAACGATCCGCCCGACATCAGGTCGACCCACCGCTGGCGCACGCCGTGGATGGGGACGCCGTAGGCCTGGTGGATATAGAAGGCGTAACAGGCGAGCTGCAGGGGCGACTCCGGGATCTCCGCGCGCCCCGTCTTCCAGTCCCACACCACGATGTGGTCGCTTTCGCGCGTCGCGCAATCGAGCTTCACCGTGACGGGCACGTCGTCGATGGAGAAGCGCGAGAACGTCTCGATCTCGAGGAAGTCTTCGGGCGCGGTGCGCAGGAGCTGCGCATAGGCGGGCGACGCGTAGAAGTTGCGCAGGCACTGGTCGACCTGCTCCGCGGCGTCGAGCCATTCGCGGTCAGAGACCGCGACGCGGTACTCGTGCTCGTAGAGCCCGCACGTGCCGCGCGGGTTCTCGCGGTAGGCGCCCGCGCGTGACTGCCGGAAATCGTGGCGCATCCGGTCGCGGGTGATGCGGAGGATCTCGTCGACGGGGAGCACGGGGATGCGCCTGGAGAGGTTTTCGAGGGAATGCTTGATGCAGGCGTGCACCACGTCGCCCACCCACATGGGGCGGGTCTTGAGCTGCTTGAGCACGTAGATCTCGCGGGTCCGATCGTCGATGTCGGGCTCCCAGCCGCCCCAGAAGCCGTAGTGCGCGAACCAGTACTGGCGCGGGCAGGTGCGGAAGACCCGGTCCCGGCTGACCGACCACTGGAAGGTATTGCGAAGCGGTTCTCGCATCCACCCACGATACACCGGATGCGGCGCTCGTGCTATTCTCTCCGCATGATCCGCATCCAGTCCCTCACCGTCGGACCGTTCCAGAGCAACTGCCACATCGTCGCGTGCGAGCGTACCGGCGAAGCAGTGATCTTCGACGCCGGCGACGAGCCGGAGCGCATTCTCGCCACCGTCAAGGCGATGGGCGTGAGCGTCAAGGCGGTCATCAACACCCACGCGCACCTCGACCACATCGCGGGGCTGGCCGGGGTGATCGACGAGCTGGCCGTGCCCGTCTTCATGCACCGCAACGAAACCCTGGTCTACGACGCGGTCGAGCTGAGCGCCCGGATGTTCGGCGTGCCCGTGCCGCGCAAGGTGAAGATCCACGGGTGGCTCGACGAAGGCGAAACGGTCCGGGTAGGTGAGCTCGAGGGACACGTGATGCTCATGCCCGGCCACACGCCGGGACACATCATCGTGGTGTTCGCCGCCGACCCGCAGCGCGCCATCGTCGGCGACGTGCTGTTCCAGGGCAGCATCGGCCGCACCGATCTTCCGGGCGGCGACCACGACGTGATGATGAAGACGTTGACGCGCTTCCTGCCCATGCCCGACGACACCATCGTCTACCCTGGGCACGGCCCCGAAACGACGATCGGCGCGGAGAAGAAGACGAACCCCTTCCTCGCGCCGATCGCGATCCGCGCCCGCTAGAGCCTCTGCGGCGCGCTAGTCCTCGCGCAGCTTCGCGAACTCCTTCAATCCCAGGTGCACCTTGAACCGCGTGGCGCGGTTGTCCCATCCGGCTTCGGGGTGCGTGTACTGGAACGCCCACGAGCTCCCGCCGTAGCCGCTGCGACGCTCGTAGCCGATCACCGAGAAGCGGAACAGCGTCTCCAGCGCCTCGTCCGCCGCGACCGGGTTTCCCTTCGAGCGCCGCCGCTCGTACTCCTCCTCGAACTGTTCGCGGGCGAACGTCAGGGTGCTGATGGCCGAGCACGCCTGGAGCGCTTCGTCCCACTGGGGCCAGTGCGCCATGATCTCGTCGTCCAGCTCGGCCTTGAGGTAGGCGGAGTAGGATTCGCGCGCGTTGATGACGTCCTGGTTGTTGAGCAGCAGGGGATCCTCATCGCGCTTGCGGGCCTGCGCCAGCGCCGAGTTCAGGAACTTGATCACGTCGCGGGGACGGAGAAAGGTCCGCGAGAGGATGAAGGTCCACTTGGTATTGGCGGTCCGCGTCTGCTCCGCGCTGGTGATGGTGTCCCAGCGCGCACCCTCGCCGAGCTTGGCGCGCAGGCGCGTCGACACCAGCTCGAGCAGCGATTCGCCGTCCCATTCGAGACGCAGCGCCATGCGCTCGCTGATCTTGTTCTTGTCCGAGAACGCGAGCTTGTCCCACAGGTCCGAACGCAGGTAGATCACCGGCTTGACGGGAATGCCCTCGCGGTAGCGCTGGCGCACCGAGCGCACGGCGAGCACGAGGCCGGCGAGCATGCGCGCGCGCTCCTCGGTCAGCGTGGAGATGCCCTGGTCGAGCTCGTCGAAGTGGAGCATGAGCGAGGGCGCGCTCAGCTTCTTCGCCAGGCGCACCGTGGCGGAGAGCATCTGGTCGGAGAGCGCGTCCAGCTCGCTGCCGAGCTTCTTGTCGCCCTTGTGGCGGTCGAGCGCCACGGTGACGAGTTTGCAGCCCAGGATGGTTGGCTCGAACGACAGGCTCGAGAGCCGCAGCTGGCCGGGTTTGAGCACCTCGTCGAGCTGGAGGCCGTCGCCGCCGTAATTCTCGCGCAGGAAGTGGCGGATCGCCTTCGCGTCGGGATCGGAGTCGTCTTCAACCCGCGAGAGCGCCAGCGCCGCGAGCTGCGCGGCGATGAGATAACGCCACGACGACACGTAGGCCTCGACCTCGGACGCGCCGCGGTCGACGCGCTGCGCGTGGACGGCCCACGGGTATCCGCCCAGGTTGAGCGAGCGCGACATGACGCGTTCGCTGCCCTCGGCGAAATGGCGGACGAGGGCCGTCTTTCCCGCGCCCTTGCGACCGAGCACCAGGAAGACGTCGCCCGTCTTGATGCGCGTCACCGCGTCGGTGGTGAGAAAGTAGTCCAGGACGGCATCGTCCTCGGCGGCAACGTCGCCGAACGACGCCAGGTCTCGCAGCGAGACCTCGTGTATTGTGGCCATGGTGTGCAACCTCGCGTTTGGGGATACCGCGAGGCTGCAAAGGGCATGCCCGCGCCGCTCGCGCATCCAAAGCGCGAATGCGGCCTCGTGACGCCCCGTTGTGGCTCGGGGCCATCGTGCGAAAAGGGAGGGTGGAACTACGAGCAGGAGGGCGTGCGGAGCGACTCCACCTGCTGCTTCGCATGGTACGAGCTGCGCACCAGCGGGCCGGACTCGACGTGCTTGAAGCCCATCCGGAGCCCCTCCTGCTTGATGTGCGCGAATTCCTCGAGCGAGTAGTAGCGGTCGAGCGGCAGCGCCGCCTTCTTGGGCGGGAGGTACTGTCCCACGGTGAGGATGTCGCAGCCGGTGAGCGCGATGTCCTTGAGCGTGTCGAGGAGCTGGTCCATCGTCTCGCCGAGGCCCACCATGATGCCGCACTTCACGTGGATGTCCGCGTGGTGCTTCTCGCGGTACAGCACCGACTGTTCGAGGATCTTGAGCGTGTTCTCGTACACCGCGACGGGGCGGACGCGCCGGTAGAGGTGCGACGCGGTCTCGATGTTGTGGGCCAGGCAGTCGGGCCGCGCGTCGAGCACGACCTCGAGGAGCTCGCGCTTGCCGTTGAAGTCGGGGATCAGCACCTCGACGCGGCATTTCGGCATCCGGCGGCGCACCGCGGTGATGACCTGCGCGAAGTGTCCCGCGCCCTCGTCGGGGAGGTCGTCGCGGTCGACCGAGGTGATGACGGCATAGTGGAGCTTCAGTTTTTCGATCGCGTCGGCGACGTGCTCGGGCTCGAGGGGATCGACCGGACCGGGCTTGCCCTTCGCCACCGAGCAGAACCCGCAGTGGCGCGTGCACACGTCGCCGAGGATCATGAAGGTGGCCGTGCCCTGGCCCCAGCACTCGTAGATGTTGGGGCAGCGCGCTTCCTGGCAGACGGTGTGCAGATTGAGCGACGAGACCAGGTGGTTGACGAGCTTGTACTCGTCGTTGGTCCGCAGCCGGATCTTCATCCACTCGGGGCGCTGCGGGCGTTCTTTCGGATCCTTCGGCGAATCAGTGGACATGGACGATCGCTTCCTCGCGCATCTCGCGCTCGAACACGCGGCCGAAATGAACCGTCGCGCGCTCCCTGACCGCGGCCATCGCGACGGTGCCGGCGAGCTCTTTCTCCATCGACGTCATCGTGCAGCCCGCGATGCCGCAGGGGTTCATGAGTGTGAAGAAAGATAAGTCAGTCGACACGTTGAGGGCAAAGCCGTGCATGGTCACCCAGCGGGAGATACGGATGCCCAGCGACGCGATCTTCTTCTCGCCCACCCACACGCCGCGGTGCACGGGGTGGCGGGCGCCTTCGACGCCGAAGTCGCCCAGGGTCGCGATGAGCACGGATTCGAGATCGTGCACGTAGCGCCGGATGTCCCGCCGTGAGGCCTCGATGCGGATGATCGGGTAACCGACCAGCTGCCCCGGGCCGTGGTAGGTGACGTCGCCGCCGCGGTCGGTCGCCACCACGCGCGCGCCGCGCGCTTCGATCAGCCGGCGATCGGCGACGAGCGCGCTGCCGCTGGCATTGCGGCCGATGGTGATGACGTGCGGGTGCTCGACAAAGAGGAGCACGTCGTCGCCCTCGTCGCGCTGCAGGCGTTCCACCTCGCGCTTCTGCAGCGCGAAGGCGGTGTCGTAGTCCATCCGCCCCAGGTCGATCGCTCGACAGACCGTGCGCGCTCCGGCATCCATCGCCATCAGGCCGCCGGTTTCTCCAGCTCGCGCTTGACGACGGTGAGGAAGCGGGCCGCGTCCGCGCCGTCGACGATGCGGTGGTCGTAGGAGAGCGACACGTACACGATGGGCCGGATCGCGATGGCGTCGTTGATGACGACGGGCCGTTTCACGATCGTGCCGATGCCCAGGATCGCCGCCTGCGGCTGGTTGATGATGGGAAGCCCCACCAGGCCGCCGAAGACGCCCACGTTCGTGATCGTGAAGGTGCCGCCCTGCACGTCGTCGGGGACGAGGCGCTTGGTGCGCGCGCGGTCGGCGAGGTTCGCCGCGGTGCGGGCCAGGCCCAGCATGTTCATCTGGTCGGCGCTCTTGATCACCGGCACGATGAGCCCGTTCTCGAGTGCGACCGCGATGCCGACGTTCACGTTGCGCTTGTAGACCACGGTGTCGCCGTCCACGCTCGAGTTGACGATCGGGTATTCCTTGATGCCGCGAATGCACGCCTCGATGAAGAAGGGCAGGAAAGTGAGCTTCACGCCCTCGGCGTCGAACTCGCGCTTCATCGCGTCGCGCCGTTTCACCACTTCGCTCATGTCGATCTCGAAGATGGTGTAGACGTGCGGCGAGGTGTGCTTGCTCATCACCATGTGCTCCGCGATCTTCTTGCGCATGATGCTCATCGGCTCGCGGATCTCGTCCTGGCCGCCGGAGAACATCTGCGTGGGCGCGGGCGCCGCCGGGCGGGGCGCGGTGGGCGCCGCCGGTGCGCTGGCCTGCGCGGCCGGCGCGGCAGACGGCGCCGCGGGAGCGGGCGCGGAGCTCTGCACGCCGGAGCGCGACGCCGACTCGATGTAGGAGAGAATGTCCTTCTTGGTGACGCGGCCGCCTTCGCCGGTGCCGTCGACGAGCGAGACGTCCACGCCGTGCTCGGCCGCGATCTTCTGGACCACCGGGGACGAGCGCACGAACCCACGGCCGCCGTTGGTGCCCGGCGTGGCGTCAGGCGCTGCGGTCGCTGTGGCCGTGGCGGACGCGGGTGCCGCGGCGGGCGCCGGTGCCGGTGCCGGTGCGGGCGCGGGCGCAGCGGACGGTGCAGGAGAAGGGACCGGCGCAGGTGCCGGCGCGGGCTCAGGCGCCGGCGCCGGCGCC
>DASVAK010000237.1:0-4955 GCA_036376395.1 Candidatus Krumholzibacteriia bacterium | reverse complement strand
TGCGCCGGCTCTTCCCGGTGTTGTTCATGCAGTACTTCAAGGTGCGCGAGAAGTACGACGACCAGTTCCCGATCGAGGACCTCGACCGCTACTACTTCATCGACTACCGCTACGACGTGTGGACGGGCGACATCGGCCTGCGCTTCGAGTTCGAGGATCCGTACAGCCTGACCCATCGCAACGACATCTCGGCGTGGTGGAATCACAGCGAGTACCGCATCCACCTCGACCCCGAGTACACGCCGCTCAACGATCCGTCCGCGGTCCGCGTGCCCGACCAGGAAGCGGGCTGGAAGTATTTCAACGGGAACGAAGTTCACGCCCGCTGGTACTACAAGAAGATCAAACGCGCGATGGATTCCGACATCAACCCGCGCAGCGGCCGCGAGGCCAACGTCGAGGTGATGTACGCCAACGACGGGCTCTCCAACGGCGAGTTCGACTACGGCTTCAACGCCGTGCTCCTCAACAACAAGTTTGGCCAGTACACCGTGGACTACAAGGAATTCGTGCCGATGCCGATCGGGCAGCACACCCTGCAGGTGCGCCTGATGGCGTCGCTGATCGACAAGGAAGTGGACGACTTCTTCTGGGTCTACATGGGCGGCATGGACCGGCTGCGCGGCTACACCTATTACGCCATCGGCGGGCGCAAGGGCGCCATGGCGAGCCTGACCTACCGCTTCCCGATCCTGCGCCGGCAGAACCGGCAGGCGTCGTGGCTCACGTTCAAGGACCTCTACGGCGGCCTCTTCTACGAGATCGGGAGCGCGTGGAACAGCGAGCGCACGCCCGACAACACGTACTCGTCGGCGGGCGGCGAATTGAGGCTCAACCTGGGCTCGTTCTACAGCTATCCGACCGCGATCAATTTCTCCGCCGCGTACGCCATCGACGACGCGGTGTACCGTAACCCGGTTTTCAATGTTCCCGATGTAGTGTACGATCCACAGTGGCGTTATTACCTTGTAGTGGGGTTCACATTCTGATGACACGCATACGCTTGATTCACTGGAATACCGTCGAGGCCAAGGACCGCATCGCGCACCTTCGCTCGGCGGGATACATGGTCGATTACGACGCGCTCACGCCCGATCTGCTTCGCGGCGTGCGCTCCAATCCGCCCGCCGCGGTGGTGATCGACCTGGGCGCGCTGCCGTCGCACGGCCGCGAGGTGGCGCTCACGCTGCGCGAGCACAAGGGCACGCGCGCCGTGCCGCTCATCTTCGTCGAGGGCGAGCCCGAAAAGGTGGAGAAGATCCGCACGCTCCTTCCCGACGCGGCGTATTCGTCGTGGTCGAATGCGGCCAACACCATCGCCGCGGTGATCGCGGCGCCGCCGCGCGAGCCGCTGGTTCCGTCGGAGCGCAGCACGGGCTATTCCGGGACCCCGCTCCCGCAGAAGCTCGGCATCGACAAGAACGCCACCGTGGTGGTGATCGACGCGCCCCGGGACTTCGCGCGGACGCTGGGCGTCATCCCGGACGGGGCGGAGCTCCGCTCGCGCGCAACCCAGGAACGCACGCTCACCATCTGGTTCTGCAAGTCGGCGCGCCGCTACCAGGCGCAGATCCGCGCCGTCGTGGTCGCGCTGGCCGGTGCGCCGCTGTGGGTGGCGTGGCCGAAGAAGGCGTCCCTGGTCGAGAGCGACATGTCGGAGACGATCGTCCGCGACGTGGCGCTCGAGCACAACCTGGTCGACTACAAGGTGTGCGCCATCGACGAGACGTGGTCGGCGCTGAAGTTCGCGATGCGCGGCGCGGCGCTGGAGACGAAGAAGCCCGCGGTAAAGAAGACCGCGGCCAGGAAGCCGGCGGCGAAAAAGCCCGTCGCGGCCAAGAAGAAGGCCGCCGCCCGCCGATGACCTCGCCGCGCCTGGAGCTCCAGACGCCGCGGCTCACGCTGGTTCCGGTCACGCTCGAGACCATCACGGCCGAGATCTCCGATCGCAAGGAGCTCGGCCGTTTGCTTAACGCCGAGATCCCCTCCGGCTGGCCGCCGCCCCTCAACGACGCCGGCACCATGCAATGGACGAAGCAGAACCTGCTTCGTAATCCCGACACCAAGGGCTGGGGCACGTGGCACTTCCTGCTTCGCCGCGACAGCCGGCCGCCCGTGCTCATCGGCAACGGCGGCTTCAAGGGCAAGTTCGTGGCACCCGGCACGTGCGAGGTGGGCTACTCCATCATGGAGGAGCACCAGCGTCGCGGCTACGCCAGCGAGGCGGTGGCTGCATTCGTGAAGTGGGCCTTCACGCACCCCGAGATCGACCGCGTCGTCGCACACACGCTGACCGAGCTCACGCCGTCGATCCGCGTGCTCGAGAAGAACGGCTTCACCCGCGTCGATGAAACGCTCGAAGAGGGCGCGATCATGTTCGAGTTGAGACGGCGTTGATGAAGCCCTTGACATACGCGCGCACGCTCCCCAGATTCTGATCAACGATCCCGGCGCCCCATCCATCCCACAGCCGACCAACGGTCCCCACGCACATAGTCACAGCAAGCTTCCAGGAGGCTGGTTATGCGTTATGCCATCCTCGTGCTCTTGCTCGCCCTTTCCGGCGGTGCGCCGGCGGGTGAGCCGCCCTTCGGGGGGATGGGAAAAGTCCAGGGTCGAGTCACCAAAGCGGACGGAAATCCGCTCGCGTACGCCAACGTCATCCTCGTCGGTACCACCATGGGTGCGATGACGACGCAGGACGGCCGGTTCGCCATCATGAATGTGCCGGCGGGCACGTACACGCTGCGCGCCATGATGATGGGGTTCAAGGCGCTCGAGAAAGACAGCGTGGTCGTCACGGCCGGCACCACGGTCGAGGTCGACTTCAAGATGATGGTCACGGTGGTGTCGAAGACGCAGGAGATCGTGGTCACCGCGGATCGTGCGTTGGTCGAGGTGACGGAGTCGAAGACGAGCGCCGCGGTCAAGTCGGGCGAGGACATGCACGTGCGCGGCGGCCGCTCGAGCGAAGTCCGCGTTCAAATCAAAGGCGTGCCGCAGGCGCAATCGCTGGGTGCGGGCCAGGTCGACGCGGGCAATGCGCGCGCGCCGTGGCGCTTCGCTCCGCCAACGGATCGCGAACAGTACGAGCAACTGCCCGAGAACGACTTCCTGTCCGTCATCGACAATCCGCTCTCGACGTTTTCCATCGATGTCGATCGCGCCTCCTATGCTAACGCGCGGCGCTTCATCCGTAGCGGGCAGCGTCCGCCGGCGTCGGCGATCCGGATCGAGGAGTTCATCAACTACTTCGACTACGACTACCCCGAGCCGTCCGGCAGCGATCCTTTCTCCATCACCACCGAGATCGCGGGCTGCCCGTGGACGCCGGAGCACCGGCTGGTCCGCATCGGGTTGCACGGTCGCAGCATGGAAACGGAAGACCTGCCGCCCAGCAACCTGGTGTTCCTGCTCGACGTGTCGGGCTCGATGCAACCGGAGAACAAGCTGCCGCTAATCCGCACCGCCTTCCCGCTGCTGGTACGACAGCTTCGCAAGCAGGACCGCGTGGCCATCGTGGTGTACGCCGGCCACAGCGGCCTCGTCCTCGACTCCACGCCGGGTGACAAGAAGAGCCGGATCCTCGATGCCATCCAGCGCCTCGAGGCCGGCGGTTCCACCGCTGGCGGTGAGGGACTCGTGCTGGCCTACAAGGTGGCGCGCGAGCACTTCATGAAGAAGGGCAACAACCGCGTGATCCTGGCCACCGACGGCGATTTCAACGTGGGCGTCACCAGCGACGGCGAGCTGGTGAGCTTGATCGAGAAAGAACGCGAGAGCGGCGTGTTTCTCACCGTGCTCGGGGTCGGCGACGGCAACCTGCAGGATGCCAAGATGGAGAAGCTCGCCGACCACGGCAACGGCAACTACGCCTACCTCGACGACATCTTCGAGGCGCAGAAGGTGTTCGTGCGCGAGCTGAGCGGGACGATCGTCACCATCGCGAAGGACGTGAAGATCCAGGTGGAGTTCAATCCCGCGCGCGTTGCGTCGTACCGATTGATCGGCTACGAGAACCGGATGCTCAAAAAGGAAGACTTCGAGGACGACACCAGGGACGCGGGCGAGCTGGGTGCCGGCCACACCGTGACCGCGCTCTACGAGATCGAGCCCGCGACGCACGTGGCGAGCAGCGAACCGCGCCGCCTGCGCTACACCGAGACGCGCATGCGCGACGACGCGTCGCGGCAGAGCGAAGCGCTCACGGTGAGGTTGCGCTACAAGGAGCCCGACGGCAAGACGAGCCGCGAGCTCGAGCGCACCGCCATCGATGCCGGGATCGCGTTCGATGCCGCCGCCACCGACACGCGCTTTGCCGCCGCGGTCGCGGAGCTGGGCATGCTGCTGCGCGGCTCGAAGCTCAAGGGGAACGCCACGCTCGAGCACGTCATCGACACCGCGCGCGCGGCGAAGGGTGCCGATCCGAACGGGTACCGCGCCGAGTTCGTCCAGCTCGCGGAGACGTGTCGCGGGCTGGTGCCGGAGATTTCGAAGGAAGAGTGAAGCGAAACCGCCGGGGCGTGCGTGCGGGGGTGCCCGCCTCCGCACGGTCGCTCCCACGCCCCGGCCGTCCCCTTGACGGAAACGCGTTTGCGGCCTACGCTCGGGCCTCCCTCAGTCATCTTTTCCGCCGCGTTCGAGGAGGATTCCGTCATGCGAGCTCGTGTCCCGGTGTTGTTGCTGTTCCTGCTTGCCCTCGCGTCGTCCGTGCTGGCCGCGGATACGCACCCCTTCAACGTCAACGACATGTGGTCGATGAAGCGGATCTCCGATCCGCAGGTATCGCCCGACGGGAAGTGGGTGCTGTTCACGCTGCGCGTCACCGACTTCGAGGCCAACAAGGGGCGCACCGACCTGTGGGTCATCGGCGCCGACGGCAAGAACATGCGCCAGCTCACCATGGACCCCGGCTCGGACACCAACGGCCGCTGGTCACCCGACGGCTCGATCAT
>DASVAK010000130.1:0-7275 GCA_036376395.1 Candidatus Krumholzibacteriia bacterium | reverse complement strand
GAACGCGTTCACCACCCCCTGCAGCGTGTTCAGCACGATCAACTGCGGGACGGTGATGCGATGGGTGAGTGCCAGCGCCGCCAGCGCGAACGACTGCAGCATCGAGAGCACCTGCGTCGCAACGAGGACACGCCGCAAGTTCCACCGGTCGGCGAGAACACCGCCCAGCAGCGAAAGCAGGAAGTTGGGAATCTGGGAGGCAAAACTCACCACGCCGAGCAGCAGGGCGGAGCCCGTGAGGCGGTAGACGAGCCAGCCGGTTGCGACGCGGGTGATCCAGGTGCCGATCAGCGACAGGCTCTGCCCGTAGAAGAAGAGCCGGTAGTTCCGGTGTGAAAGGGCGCGAAACAACGGAAATGCCGGCATGGCCGGAGTATCCAAACGTTGTCCGCCGCGCGCAAGAAGTCCCGCACCCGGAAATTCTTTTTATGAAACCATGAGTGCCCGCTTTCCGTCCTACTCTCACGAAGGGCAGGAGGAGAGTGAATCATGACGTTTGAGTGGAAAGTAGCCGGGGACGTGCACGTGCTCACACCCCGCAAGAATCTCGTGGGCGGGGAAGAGACGGTCGAGCTGGTGAACGCCGTCGAGCGGCTGGTGGCGGGGCACGGCGCCAACATCGTGCTGGACCTGCACCGGATCAACTGGGTGAGCAGCCTGGGGATCGAGACGCTGCGACGCATCCATCGCATCTGCACTGAACAACACGGCTGGATGCGGCTGGCGGGCGTCGGCGATCGCATCGAGAGCGTCCTCTTGACGATGCGACTGCACTGGGTATTCCAGACCTTCGACACGGTCGAAGAGGCACTGGCCGCGACGGGGCAGCGCGTCGCAAATCACTGATGCAGAAAAAAATTCCCGGCGCCGAATTGCTTCAACACCGGGAATCTTTGTTTTGGTAGCGGGGGCAGGATTCGAACCTGCGACCTTTGGGTTATGAGCCCAACGAGCTACCAGACTGCTCCACCCCGCGACAATTCTTTTGGGATCCGTAGTGTGGCTGCTAAAGCCCCGGTTGTCAAGTAGCGTCAACCGGCGACAACCCGCAATTTATTTCGACTCTTTTTCGCCCTTGGCCGGATCGACGATCTTGTACACGCGGTCGCCGGGCCGGATGTACCCGTAGCGCTCGCGGCCCGTCTTCTCGATATAGAACTCGTCGCTCTCCAGGCGCGCGATCTCGGCCTGGAGCGCATCGGCGTTGTGCTCGAGCTCGTTGATGCGGCGGTCGAGCGTCGATCGCTCGTGGCGCAGCATCGCGATCCGTACCACGCCGCCTTCGCCGAGCACGAAGGCGTAGATCACGCCCGCGAGCAGGACGAAAAGCAGGAAGCGCCGCACCGGCGCGCTCACCACCACCTGGTTGCGATACACGCGGCGCAGGAACGGGCGCACGCTCCCGGTGCTCGCCACCGCCGACGTCGGGTTTCCGCCCGCCATGTGTGCGCGCGGGCGGAAATCGTGAAATGCGCCGCGACGGGGCGGGGTCTTTTCCTTCTCCGTGTTCCAGTAGCGCACGAGTGACCTCCTCGTCACATCAGGACAGGGCCGCGAACACCGCCGCGCCCGGGTACATCGCGACCGATCCGAGCTCCTCGTCGATGCGCAGCAGCTCGTTGTACTTCGCGATGCGCTCGCTCCGGCACAGGCTCCCCGTCTTGATCTGGCCCGCATTGGTCGCCACCGCGAGGTGCGCGATGGTGCTGTCCTCGGTCTCGCCGCTGCGGTGCGAGATGACGCAGGCGTAGCCCGCGGACTTCGCGCTCTCGATGGTCTGCAGCGTCTCGGTGAGCGACCCGATCTGGTTGAGCTTGACGAGAATCGCGTTGCCCACGCCGGCTTCCACGCCGCGGCGCAGGCGTTCCTCGTTGGTGACGAAGAGATCATCGCCCACGAGCTGCACACGGTCGCCGAGCGCGCGCGTCAGACCCGCCCAGCCATCCCAGTCGTCCTCGGCGAGGCCGTCCTCGATGGACACGATGGGATACGTCGCCGCCCAGTCGCTCCAGAACTTCGTCATGCCCTCGGAGGTGAGGGTCTTGTCGTCACCCCGGAGCAGGTATTTCCCGTTCTCGTAGAACTCGGTTGCCGCGGCGTCGATCGCGATGCAGATATCCTTGCCCGGGGTGTACTTCGCGCGCGTGATCCCCTCGAGCAGGACGTCGAGCGCTTCCTGGTTCGAGCGCAGGTTGGGCGCGAACCCGCCCTCGTCGCCCACGCCCGTCGAGTAACCCTTGTCCTTGAGGTACTTCTTCATGGCGTGGAACGTCTCCGCGCCCATGCGCAGCGCCTCGGAAAAATTGGGCGCACCGACGGGGACGAGCATGAACTCCTGGATGTCGACGTTGTTGTCGGCGTGCTGGCCGCCGTTCAACACGTTCATCAACGGAACCGGGAGCGTGCGCGCGAACACGCCGCCGATGTGCTGGTAGAGCGGAAGGCTCAGCGACTCCGCCGCCGCGCGCGCGACCGCGAGCGACACGCCCAGGATGGCGTTGGCGCCGAGCTTCGACTTGTTGGGCGTCCCGTCGAGCTCGATCATCACCTGGTCGATGTAGCCCTGGTCGATGGCGTCCAGGTCGATGACCTCCGGCCCGATGATGTCGTTCACATTGCTGACGGCCTTGTGCACGCCCTTGCCGGCGTAGCGGGTGTGCTCGCCGTCGCGCAGCTCCAGCGCCTCGTGTTTGCCGGTGGACGCGCCGGAGGGAACCGCTGCCCGGCCGAGCACGCCGGTGTCGAGGCCGACATCGACTTCAATGGTTGGATTGCCGCGGGAGTCCATGATCTCGCGCGCGTGTACGTATTCGATGATTGCCATGTGTATGCCTGGTTGGGGCGCCCTGCGGACGCCGAGAAGAGGTTGGTGGTGCCGTCCGGGAAAGCGAACAAACTCTAGAAACCCCCTCCGAAATGTGTCAACATAAATCAACTTACGCGCTTGGAGCGTTTGCTTCGAGCGCGCTATCCGAACGGCTTCGCATATCCATGACCCCGGCGTGATGTCGCCGCAACGCGCCCGGGTCCACGTCCGCGCACCCCGCGCGCCCTCCGCAAGGAGGCAAGGGGAGCCTGCGTCTGCCGCGCGAAGGCATACGTCCGTCCGCGAATACAACACGCGAGGCCGCCCTTTTGAAGGAAGAGGACATCCAGCTCGTCGCCAGGGCACGCACGGGTGACGAGCGTGCGTTCAAGACCCTGCTCGAGAAGTACCAGCGGGCGGTGTTCACCATCTGCCTGCGCATGGTGCGCAACCGCGACGAAGCCACCGACCTCGCGCAGGAGTCCTTCATCAAGGTCTTCGCCTCGCTCGACCGCTACAACCCGGCCTACGCGTTCTCGAGCTGGCTGTTCAAGATCACGTCCAACCTGTGCATCGACCACCTGCGCAAGCGCCGGGTGAGCACGCTCGCGATGGACGACCCGGTCGAGGGCGAGACGGGCGAGTTCACGCGGCAGTACGAGTCGCCGGATCCGACCCCGGACGAGACGTTCTCCCGCAACGAGAAGATGCAGAAGCTCGACGCCGGCATCGCGGCGCTCCCGGAGCACTACCGGATCATGCTGGTCCTCCGGCACCAGGAGGACATGTCGTACGAGGAGATCGCCGAGTCCCTGGAGATTCCGCTGGGCACGGTCAAGGCGCGCATCCACCGGGCCCGGGAGATGCTCCGGTCGATACTGGAGGACACGGATTTTTTTGCCTGACGGCGTGGTCCGGGGGCCGGGGGAGGGGGCCCAGGGTAGGAATTTTCCGGCCCCGGCCGCGAACTTTCGGGCCCGGATTCCGTAGAGATCACTGTAAGTGGACGGCAGAACGGACCATGACGGCGGGAGGCCGTTGCCATGAAATACCAATTCCATCGAGTGGTTGCGCTCGCCCTCGGGCTCAGCATCCTGGCCGCGGGCACCGCGCCGGCTGCGCCGGCGGACCGCCAGGAAAAAGAGGAAAAGGCCACCGTGCAGGGGAAGGGCAAGGTCGCCCTCACGATCAAGAACGCCCGTGGCCGGACGGTCGTGGTCGGCCGGCCGGATGCCACCACGGTCTCGATCGTGGCCCTCAAGACCGCGGTTGCCCGGGACACCGAGGACGCCCGGGAGATGCTCGATAAGATCAAGATGGACGTCTCCGAGACCGGCGACCAGGTGATCATCGAGACCCGCGACAGCAACAAGTACGAGAACTGGAATTTCAGCGTGATGAACGTGGTCAAGGGCAACCGGCGTTCGGCCTGGATCGACTACACCATCGAGGTGCCGGTCAACTACCGGGTCAGCGCGTCGACCACCAGCGGCGAGGTCCGCATCTCGAACATCAACGGCCGCGCCGACGTCGATGCGACCAGCGGCGACGTCGTCCTGCGGGGTGTCGCCGCCGGCGCCCGCACCAACATGACGAGCGGCGAGCTGGAAGCGTCCGACATCGGCGGTGACTTCACCGTCAACGCGACCAGCGGCAACGTGACGGTCGACAATGTCCGCGGCAAGCTCACGATCAGCGGCACCAGCGGCGATTTCGACATCTCGCGCGTCGAGAAGGACGTCCAGGTCGACCTCACCAGCGGCGACTTCACGCTCGAGGGATGCAACGGCAACGTGGTTTTCCGCGCCGCCAGCGGCGATGCCGAGATGACCGAGGTCGGCGGGAGCGTCGATGCCTCCTCGTCGAGCGGTGACATCGCGGTCATGATCGCGCCCGTGGGAGAGCGCAACTTCTCTTTCAGCACGTCGAGCGGGGACATTGACATTTCATACCTGCCGGCGAACAATTACGGCTTCAAGCTCGATATCAGCACCACCAGCGGCTCGATCGAGGGCGACATGCCGATCAAGGTCAGCCGCGTGGACCGCCGCCGCCTCCAGGGCGTCGTGGGCAGCGGAAGCGCCCGCGTCGAGGTCGAGACGGCGAGCGGAGACGTAACCATCGTGGAAAAGAGCGATGCGGCGGTGAAACCGTCGCGCTAGGGAACCGGGAAGAACCATGCAGTGTGAGAAGGCAATCGATCTGATCCAGTCCTACCTGGAGGGGCGGCTCGCGACGCTCGAGCGCAACGAGTTCGTGCATCACGTCACCGAGTGCGCCGCGTGCGAACGCGAGGTCCTCGCGTACCGCGAGCTCTTCCAGGGACTGCGCGAGCTCTCCCTCGTGGAGGCGCCGGAACGGCTCTCCGTGGGCGTGCTCGCCGCGCTTCGCGCCGAGGGCGTCATCCACGACCAGCCGCTGCCGGCGCGTGTGACCGATCGGTTCCTGTCCCTGCCCGGCCGGATCCGCTACCCGCTGGCCGCGCTCATCGTCATCGTGTTCCTGTACATTCCGGTGGCGCTCGTGCTGGGCAATGCGGGAAGCTCGATCGCCGGAGCGGCGGAATCGCTGGCTCGCGGCGTGGTCTGGGCCCGCAGCCTGGCCACCGACTTCCCGGGCGTGGCGGGAGTCGATACGTACGTTCGCGCGGCGCGCACCATCCTGCACGCCGCCGGCGCGGTGGTATCGCCGCTCACCTGGCTGGCCGTCATCGGCGTGATCGCGGCGGCGCTGTTCTCCATGTCGCGAGTCCTGCGCAGAAAGAGGCAATCCGACCATGCGGTTTTCAACTTTTAGCGCGCGTGTACTGACGATGGCCCTCGCCCTGGTGGCGGGGCTGCTCGTGCTGGTGCCCGACCACGCCCCCCGCGCTGGAAAAGCGGAGACGGACACCCTCGGTATTCCCACCCCGCCGTCGCCTCCGACTGTCCGCAAGAAGATCGTCATCGGCGGCAGCGGTGTCCGTATCCAGGAGGAGGGCGCCGGCGAGAGATCCGACAGCAATCGCATCCACGTCGACATCGATTTCGACGACGACATGGAAAACAACGGCGACGCCATCGTGAAAGTCGCCGAGAGCGTGTTCATCGCCGCGGACGAAGTGGTTCCGGGCGACGTGGTGGTCTTCGGCGGGAACGCCATCATCGAGGGAAAAGTGGCGGGGTCCGTGGTCGTCATGGGCGGCGAGATCCGCGCCCGTCGCGGCGCCGAGATCAAGGGCGACGTGGTCGCGATCGGTGGCACCATCGAGGAGGACGAGGAAGTCATCATCCGCGGCGAGAAGATCCTCGTCGGCGGCGTGTCGAGCCAGATCGGCGACCGGCTTCACATCGGGAGCCGCACCATCCGCGCCATCGTGAGCCTGGCGATGCTGTTCGTGGCCTTCGTGCTCTTCTTCATCATCATGCTGTTCCTGCGCGGCAAGATGGAGCGGGTGAGCAGCCATATTTCCGCGCACATGCTCAAGTGCTTCGGCACCGGAGTGCTGAGCGCCGCCGTCGGCACGTTCGCGCTGCTCATCGTGATGATCCCGCTCATCATCACCATCGTGGGTATTCCGCTCGCCGTGCTGCTCGCGGTCAGCTGCCTGGGCGTGTACGTGATCGCCTGCGCCACCTTCGTGTTCACCATCGGCCGCGCCATCGCGGCCCGGGCGGGGATCGAGGCCGGCCCCTTCGTCCACCTCTTCATCGGGTTGCTGGTGCTCTCGATCCCGGAGGTCATCGCGTTCGTGATCGACGTGGTGGGGCACGCCCCCATGGGCGCGTACGTGCTCTTCAAGGTCCTGAGCGGGTTCGCGTGGCTGTTCGCGTACGTGGTGGGGCTGGGTGCGATCGTGCTGAGCCGGTTCGGCTCGCGGCCGGTCGAGCCCGCGCCGCCCACGCCGCGCGTGATGGGCGAGCCGGCGATCGCGACCCCCTGACACCCACGGAGCGCTTTTCACCTTCCGTCTGCGTCCGACGGCGGCGTATGCTTGATGCGTATGCCGTGGTTGAATCCCAAAGCGGCGCTGGCGGTGGCGCCCCTTTTGGCCTGCCTGTTCTCCCTTGATTCCCGCGCTGCTTCGCCGCGATTCGACGCGGCCGCCTACCAGTGGGCCCAGGGCCGTACCATCGACACGGTGCTCGTGTACGGCAACACGCGCGTCAAGAGCATCGCCATCCTGCGCGAAATGGAGTCCCGCGCCGGGGGCATGCTCGATGCGATGGCGCTGGATCGCGACCAGCGCTTCCTCGGCGACCTGAGCCCGTTCGCCACCGTCGACGTGCACGTCGAGCCGATCGGTGAGGACCGCTGCATCATCCACGTGGTGGTGACCGAGCGCACGTCGTTGCTGCTGAAGCTCATCTATCCCGTGCTCGATTACGACTTCAACACCGAGCGCATCACCTACGGCCTCAAGTGGAACGACCGCAATTTCCGCAAACACCTGGAAAGCTTCTCGGTGGACGCGCTGCGCGACACCCGCG
>DASVAK010000226.1:0-15700 GCA_036376395.1 Candidatus Krumholzibacteriia bacterium | reverse complement strand
CGACGGGAAACGCGCTGACCGGGAGCGAGTCGCCACCGCCGGCCAGGAGCCGGGCGAGGATGTCGTTGCCGTTCGTCGACGGCGCCGGTGTCTGCGACGCCGCGGCGCGGCGCGAACCGGCCGCCGGGACCTTGATCTCGTGGAGTTGCGCGAGCGCGCCGTCCACCATGGCGTGGTTGGCTTTCACGACCACTTCGCCGCGCTTGCCGTAGGTCTTCTGGATGTAGTGCTTGATCTGCGCGATGGCGTCCTCGCGCGGGAGCACGCCGGAGAGCGCGAAGAACGCGGTCTGCATGATGGTGTTGATGCGCACGCCCATGCCGTGCTCGTGCGCGAGCCGGAAGGCGTCGATCGCGAACAGCCGCAGCTTCTTCGCCACGATCTCGTCGCGAACCCGCTCCGGGATCCGTTCCCATACCGTGGCCGGATCGTGCGGCGTATTGATCAGCATGGTCGCGCCCTCGCGCGCGAGCGCGAGCGTGTCGTAGCGCTCCAGGAATCCGAACTGGTGCACCGCGACGAAGTCGGCCTCCTCGATCAGGTACGGGCTGCGGATCGGGTCGGGTCCGAAGCGCAGGTGCGAGACCGTGCGCGCGCCGGACTTCTTCGAGTCATAGACGAAGTAGCCCTGGACGAAGCGGTCGGTCTGTTCACCGATGATCTTGATGGAGTTCTTGTTGGCTCCGACGGTGCCGTCGCTGCCGAGCCCCCAGAACACGGCGCGCACCACGTCCTTCTCCTCCAGCCGGAACGACGCATCGACGGGAAGGCTGGTGTGGGTGACATCGTCGACGATGCCCACGGTGAAGTGATTCATCGGCGTGGGCCGGGCCGCGTCGTCGAAAACGGCCTTCACCATCGCGGGCGTGAACTCCTTGGACGAGAGCCCGTAGCGGCCGCCCACCACGCGCGGCGTCTTCGCGAAACGCGGCGAGGCCGACTGCGCGTCCTCGAGCACCGCGGTGACGACGTCCTGGTAGAGCGGCTCACCCGCGGCGCCGGGTTCCTTGGTGCGGTCGAGCACCGAGATCACCTTCGTCGTGAGCGGAAGGGCGGCGAACAGCGCGCGCGCGTCGAAGGGCCGGAACAGCCGGACCTTCACGGCGCCGACTTTCTCGCCGCGCTTCACCAGCGCGTCCAGCGTGGTCTCGATCGTCTCGCAGGCCGAGCCCATCGCAACGATGACACGCTCGGCGTCGGGCGCGCCCACGTAGTCGAACAGGTGATACTGGCGTCCCGTCCGCGCGGCCAGCGCATCCATGAGGCGCTGCACGTGCGCGGGGGTGGCGAGGTAGAACGGGTTCACCGCTTCGCGCGCCTGGAAATACGTGTCGGGATTGTGCGCCGTGCCGCGCACCACGGGATGATCCGGCGAGAGAGCGCGCTCGCGGTGCGCGCGCATCGCGGCGGGCGGCAGCAATGCGCGCAGGTCGTCGTCGCTCAACATCTCGATTTTCTGGATCTCGTGCGAGGTGCGGAAGCCGTCGAAGACGTGCAGGAAGGGAACCCGCGCCTCGAGCGTGGATGCGTGCGAAACCAGCGCGAGATCCATGATCTCCTGCACGCTGGACGAGAACAGCATCGCCCAGCCCGTCTGGCGCGTGGCCATCACGTCGCTGTGATCACCGAAGATCGATAGCGCGTGCGTCGCCACCGTGCGCGCGGCGATATGGAACACGGTGCTCGTGAGCTCGCCGGCGATCTTGTACATGTTCGGGATCATCAGCAGCAGGCCCTGGCTCGACGTGAACGTGGTGCACAGAGCGCCCGCCTGCAGCGCGCCGTGGACGGCGCCGGCGGCGCCGCCCTCGCTCTGCATCTCGATCACGCGCGGCGTGGTGCCGAAAAGATTGGGGACGCCCTGGGCGGACCAGGCGTCGGCGAGCTCGCCCATCAGCGACGAGGGCGTGATGGGATAGATGGCGATCACTTCGCTGGCGCGGTAGGCGACATGCGCCGCCGCGTCATTGCCCTCGAGGCAGAGCTGGCGGATCTCGCGGGCGGGCCGGGGGACGGCTCCGGCGGGCGAGAGGGAACTGTTCGGTGTCTGGCTCATGGGAGAATCTTCGGTGCGCGCAGCCTTGCGGGTCCTGGCGCGGCGCTCGGTGGTGTCAGGCATGGATTTGCCCTTCTTTTTGTAAAACGGCCCGGGACGCGGGCGATGGGTACGTGCGACCGCCGTCAGTCTAGAACATACGGGGAATAAAAGAAACGGACAAGTTTATCTTCTTAAGCCTTTCCGTGGGGGTGCCCGGCGAACCCCTGATGCCACCTCACGTTTGGGGACACCAAAATTGGGTAACCCCAATGATGGTATGGAGGATAGCGAAGGCCGTCCTTTCTGGTGACGCCCGGAAAACGTTGCCCTGAACCACACTCGAGGTGAGCCATGAAGGAAGAATACGTCGTGACCGAGACAACCAACGGTCGCGCATTTTTTGGACGTTATGTGTCGTGGAGTGCGATCGCGGCCGGCCTGGTGGTCGCACTCGTCATGCAGATCCTGTTGACGATGCTCGGCGTCGCCATCGGCGCCGCGACCATCCAGCCGCTCGAGGAGCGCAATCCGGTCGAAGGACTGGGCACGGGCGCCAGCATCTGGTGGTTCGTGACGGCCCTGATCTCGTTGTTCGTCGGCGCATTCGTGGCGGGCCGGCTCTCGCACACGGCGCGCAAGAAGACCGGGGCGCTGCACGGATTTCTCATGTGGGGCACCGCCACGGTGTTCACGTTCATGGTTGCCGGCACGATGCTGGGCGGCATGTTCGCCACCGGCTTTTCCGCCATCAGCCAGCCGGGGAACCGCCACGAGCTCAAGAATCAGTACGAGATGAACAGGGACCGCCTGGGTATCGGCGACCAGAGCCGGAACGACAACGACGCGGACTACTCCAGCCGGAACGATACCAATACGGATTACGACGAAGTGAATCGCGCCGGCAGTGATATCCGCCCGAGCCCCGCGACTCCATACACGTACGACGCGCAGGGCACCAACCGCATCGATGGCCGGACGCCGGCGACCGGTAACGGCACCGAGCGTGATATCAACCTTGCGAGCCGGAATGCGCGCGACACGATGGAGACCCGTGGCAGCACGAACATCGACAGCGCGTCGTCACCGACGATGGGGTCGGTCGACAGCGACAACGATCGCGCGGCGGGCAACACCAACCTGTTGAACAGGGATGAGAATGACGGCCAGTATGCGGACGAGGACAAGCCGGTCGTCGGTTCGGTGGAAGAAGCGCGGGCGCGCGAGGTGGGCGAGGAAGCCGCCGACACGACCGCGAAGGCCGCCCTCATCGGACTGGTTGTCCTGTTGATTGGAGCGGGAACCTGCACGTGGGCGGGCTCGAAGGGCGTTCCGAACGAATACGTGCCGCCCACCGGGCATGACGTTCGCGTAACCGGCGGGATACCGGGCGAACCCGTGAAAGGCTGATCCGGGATGTTGTGTTTCGTTGGCGGGTCCTGTCATCGGCCACCTCGGACCAAGCTCGCCGCGCTCGTTAACGCGGCGAGCTTGCCGAGGTCTCCGGCCGATGCCACCCGCCAACTCGCGCCGGGCGCGCTCAGGCGATGACGGGTTTGACGAAGATCTGGCGCGCGATGCTGCCCTCGAAAGCCAGCTCGGTTTCTCCCACGCGCACGACGAAGCTCGGCCGTTTCCGCGCCAGCGAAAGCCGGCAGCCCGGCACGAGGCCGTAGACGGCGAGCGCCGTGCGTCGCGATTCGTGCGAGCCGTCGAGACACACCAGTTCGTATGTCGCGCCCTCGCTGCCTTCGTCGAGACTCATCAGCTCGCGCGCGGCCGTGGCCGGCGCGGTCGTGGCGGCCTTGCGTCCCATCAGTTTCTGCACCCACCGGGGCGCGCCCGACGGCTCGGGGAATTCGTAGCCGCAGTTGGGACAGCGGACCAGCTTGCAGTGTTTGGCGAGCAGGCAGCTCGTCGCGCAGGACGCGCCCTCCCGTTCGAATTCGAAGCCGCACAATGCACAATGAAAGTATGCCGGTTGAAAGCTCATGTTACATCCCCAGCCAGAAGGCGCCGCGGTGGACGAGCCCGCCCACCAGGAACGCCAGCGTGAATACAAGCACGGTGATAATGGCGGCCGTTCGGTTTCCGAGCTCGCGCGCGATCATGAACAGCGTCGCGATGCACGGCATGAAGAGCGTGATGGTGACCATGGACACGAGCACCTGGTGCGGCGAGAGCGAGGCATCGGGTCCGGTGGACGCGTCGAGCAGGTACACCGCGCCGTAGTCGCGGCGCAAAAACCCGATCAGGAACGCGCTCGCGGTTTCCACCGGGAGGCCGAGCCAGCGACTCACCAGCGGCTCCATCAGCGTCGAAATCTTTCCGAGCAGCCGGAGCTTGTCGAGCAGGAAGAGCACCGCGGTCCCGATGACGAACAGCGGGATCACTTCCTTGAGATACCACTCGAGGCGCGTGAACGTCTTGAGCATCAGGTTGCCCGGTTGCGGCAGGCGCATGGGCGGGAGCTCGAGGATGAAGTCGCTGGTCTGGCCGCCATAGAGGCGCGCTGCCAGCCAGCCCACGGTGAACGCGATGCCGATCATCATGCACACCCACAGCATTGCGGCGCCCACCGAGATGCGCGCCGTCATGGCGAGCAGGACGCCGAGCTGCGCGGAGCAGGGCACGGCCAGAGCGAGCAGCAGCGTGGTGATGACGCGCTCCTTGCGCGTGTCGAGAATGCGCGTCGTCATGGTGGCCATGGTGTCGCAGCCCAGCCCCAGCACCATGGGCAGCACCGCCTTGCCGTTCAGGCCCATGCCGCGGAACACGCGGTTGACCATCGCGGCGAGCCGGGGCAGGTAGCCCGAATCCTCGAGCACGCCGAAGAGCATGAAGAATGTCGTGACGATGGGGAGCACGATGGCGAAGCCGTAGCTCATGGCCACGGTGATCACGCCGTACTGGCCGACGAGGAAATCGTGGAGGAAGCGGAATACCTGGGGGAGCGGCCCGTACAGCGGGCCCGTCAACGTGTAGGACGTCGACATGGTCTGGCGCGTGTCTTCGAGCAGCGTGATCGAGTGCGCCGGGTCGAAGGGGATCTGCAGCGCGTAGGGCGATGCTTCGATCGCGTGCTGGTGCGGGAAGCGGAAGACGAAATCGACCGCGTGCATCGCCCACGGATTGAGGTAGCGACCGAACACCACCGTTTCCAGGAACTCCACGCACGTGCCGGCGCCGAACAGTCCCACGAACCAGAAGGTGAGGTACAACGCGCCCAGCAGGAGCAACAGGCCTCCGAGTGGCTGCGTCGCCCACCAGCCCAGGCGCTGCGAGAACGTCGGCGTGCGCGGCGGTGCCGCGTGGTACGTCTGCGCGAGAATCTCGTTGGCGAGCGCGAGGTACGCCATCGTGAGCTCGTACGAGATTTCGCCCGACGCCGCCGGCACGGCGCATTTCGGGACCGCCGCCGACGGCAGCGCGCCCGTGATCAGGTCCAGTCCGCGCCCCTCGGTCGCGATCGAGGGGATGACCGGAATACCGAGGATCTCCGAGAGCTTCTCCACCTCGACCTGTGCGCCGCAGCGTTCCAGCTCGTCCATCATGTTGAGCACGAGGATCATCGGACGGCGCAGGGCGGCGAGCTGCAGCGTAAGCAGCAACGCGCGGCGCAGGTTGCGCGCGTCCGCCACCTGCACGACGGTGGCGCCGGGGTGGTCGCGCATCACGTCGCACGTGACGCGCGCGTCTTCCGTGCGCGGCGCGAGCTCGTTGACACCCGGCGTGTCCAGCACGGTCACGTTCTCGCCCGCGATCACGGCGGTGCCCTTCGTGATGTCCACCGTCGTTCCCGGGTAGTTCGAGATGACGACGAACTTGCCCGTGATGCGGCTGAAGATCACGCTCTTGCCCACGTTGGGGTTGCCAACGAGCAGGATGGTGCGCTGGGCGGTGAGGCCGTCGCGCGCCCCGTTCACCGGAATCGGATCGAGGTTTCGCTCCATGAAAAATTGATCAGACCAAAAGTGCGGCGCCCCTAACTTATCAGAATACCGGAGCGGAGGGAAAGAATTCCTTTGCAGAATCCGCGGGGGAGCCCGCGATCCCCGTACCGGGCATGGGCTTCCGGTGACCGGCGGGGAAGCGGGTGCGGTATCATGCCGCCATCCAGGGAGGCGGAGGACGCATGGACGTATACCTGATCGACGGGACCTACGAGCTGTTCCGGCACTATTTCGCCCTGCCGTCGCGAAAGGACGCGGCCGGCAACGAGGTGGCCGCCATGATCGGCGTCCTCGAATCGGTGCTGGGGATGATCCGGGGCGGCGCGACCCACCTCGGCGTCGCCACGGATCACGTCATCGAGTCGTTCCGCAACGGGCTCTACCCGGGCTACAAGACCGGCGAGGGCATCGACCCGCTGCTGTGGCGCCAGTTCCACCCGCTCGAGGACGCGCTGCGCGCCATGGGCGTGGTGGTGTGGGCGATGGTCGACCAGGAAGCCGACGACGCCCTGGCCGCCGCCGCCGAGCGCTCCGCCGCCGACCCGTCCGTGGCGCGCGTGATCATCTGCACGCCCGACAAGGACCTCGGCCAATGTGTCCGCGGACGGCGCGTGGTCCAGCTCGACCGCCGTCGCAACGCGTTTCTCGACGAGGCGGGCGTGCGCGAGAAATTCGGGGTGGGCCCGTTGTCGATTCCGGATTACCTCGCGCTGGTGGGGGATTCGTCGGACGGCTACCCGGGGCTGCGGGGCTGGGGAAAGAAGACGGCGGCGACGGTGCTCGCGCGCTACGGGCACCTCGAGCAGATTCCGGACGACGCGTCGCGGTGGGACATCGCGCTGCGCGGCGCGGCGCAGCTGGTGGCGTCGCTTCGCGAGCACCGTGCCGACGCCATGCTCTTTCGCGACCTGGCCACGCTTCGCACCGACGCGCCCGTGTTTGCATCCGTTGACGAGCTGCGATGGCGCGGACCGACGCCGGAGTTCGCGGCGATGTGCGGGGATCTCGGTGTGCCGGAGACGGCGGAAAAAGCGGCGCGCCTCGCGGCGGGGCGGTGATCAGGCCAGGCGGCGCATGCCGCCCGACGGCCTCCACGAATCGCCGGCCGCGACGGTGCGGATCGCGGCCGCGAGCTGTTCGAAATTGCCATCCTTGAGCGCGTAGCCGGTGGCGCCGCAGGTGAAGGCACGGTCGACGTGTTCCTGCGAATCATCGGCGCTCAGCACCAGGAACTGCACGTCCGGGAACCGGACCTTCGCATCGCGCATGGCGCTGAGTGCGTCCTGGCCCGGCATCCAGTAGTCGACCGCAACCACGTGCGGCTTCTTCTCCGTGATGACGGGTTGCAGATCACGCGTGTGTTCCAGGCAGGCAACCGATTCGATGCCGTTGCTGCCGTCGAAGAGCAGGCTCATCGCGCCGAGGATCTCGGCGTTGTCATCCACGCACACGAGACGGATCTTGTCCTGGTCCTGCACGGGAGGCTCCCTTCTACTTGCGCTGTCCGACAAAGACGAGAATGGTGGCGAACAACTCCGCCGGACTGACGGGCTTGGAAATGTGACCCTGGTAGCCGGCGCGCAGCGCGCGCAGACGGTCCTCGGCACGCGCGAACGCGGTCACCGCGAGCGCGGGCGTGTGATCGCCGGATTCGCGCAGCTCGCGGATGAACTGGTATCCATCCACGCCCGGCATGCCGATGTCGCACAGCACGATGGCGGGGTGGTGCTTCTTGAGCGCGTACAGCCCCTCTTCCGCCGACGCGGCATTCAGCACGCGCGCGCCGCGGCTCTCGAGGACGCGCGCGAGAAAACTGCGACTGTCCTCCTGGTCGTCGATGGCGAGCACCGTGAGGCCGCTGAGGTCCACGTTGTCCTCTTCGATGGGCTCGGGTGCGAGCCCCGGCTGCGCGGCGCCGTCGTCCGTCCGCGGTGCCGTCGGTTCGGTGACCAGCGGAAGCTCGACGGTGAATATCGATCCCTTGTTCTCGCCCCCGCTGGCCGCGTACACGCTGCCGCCGTGCAGTTCCACCAGGTGCTTGACGATGGCGAGCCCGATCCCCAGGCCGCCGTGTTCGCGCGCCGATGACGAATCGGCCTGGCGGAAGCGTTCGAACAGGTGCGGCAGCACGTCCGGACGAATTCCGATTCCGCTGTCCTCGACCACGATCTTCGCGGTCGAGTGGTCGCTCCTCAGGAGCACGCGGATGCGTCCGCGCCGCGGCGTGAACTTGACGGCGTTGGACAGGAGGTTCCACACCACCTGCTGCAGGCGCCCGCTGTCGCCGTGCGCGACCACCGGCTCGCGCGTCAGGTCGGTGTCGATGATGATGCCCTTGGTCTCGGCGCTGTGACGGATGGCGTCGATGCCGGCGTTGACGATTTCAGCCAGGTTGACCTCGCGCACGTCCAGGCGCAGCTTGCCCGAGATGATACGGCTCATGTCGAGCAGGTCGGAGATCAGGTCCACCTGGATCTTCGCGTTGCGCGTGATGACCGCGATGCCCTCGCGCACGCACCTCGCGTCCGAGGGGTTCTTTCCGATCAGCTGGCTGAATCCGAGAATTGCGTTGAGCGGGGTGCGCAGCTCGTGCGAGAGCGTGGCCAGGAACTCGTCCTTCATGCGGTTGGTGAGCTCCACCTCCGCGCGGGCGCGGCGTTCGTTCACGAGCAGGCGTTCGATCTCGTTCTCGGCCCGCCGGCTCTCGAGACGCCGCTCGCTGATGTCGCGGAACACGAGCACGCACCCGATCTGTTCGCCCTCGCGGTTGCGGATGGGCGCCGCGGTGTCGTCGATCATGCGCTCGCCGCCGTCCTTGCGAACGAGCAGGGTGTGATTGCCGAGGGCGACGACGGCGCCGTCGCGCAGCGCCTGTTTCACGGGGTTCTCGACCTTCTCGCGCGTGTCCTCGCTGACGATGCGGAACACCTTCTCGACCGGCTCACCCAGCGCATCGTCCAGCGGCCACCCCAGGACCGATTCGGCGACGGGGTTGATGTAGGTGACGCGGCCCACGGCGTCGGTGGTGATGACCGCATCGCCGATGCTCGCCAGCGTGGTGGAGAGCAGCTCGTGCTCCTGCTCCAGCGCGGCGCGCGCGGCCACCACTTCGGAGATGTCGTGGACCACCTTCGAGGCGCCGATCACGCGGCCGTTGCCGTCGCGGATGGGGGAGATGCTGACCGAAACCGGGATGTGCCGGCCGTCTTTCGTCACCCGGATGGTTTCGAAGCGCTCCACCGGCCGGCCCATCCTGAGCCGGTTCAGGATGTCGTTCTCTTCATGGAGGCGGTCGGGCGGGAGCAGCATCGTGATGGGCCGGCCGACGATCTCGGCGGCGGTGTAGCCGAACAGTTTCTCGGCGCTGGCGTTCCACGTTTGCACGATGCCATTGAGATCCTTGGTGGCGACCGCTTCGCCCGAGAACTGGACGATGGCGGCAAGCTGGGCCTGGTCGCGTTCGGCGGCGCGCTGGCGCGCGACGTCGCGGAAGACGACCACGACACCGAGGAGCGGGCCGGCGTTCTCGCGGATGGGCGCGCTGCTGTCGGCAATCGGCGTGCGCCGGCCGCTTTTCGAGACGACTTCGGTCGGCGCCGCGAACCCGACCACGGTGCCGAGGCGGTTCACCCGGTCGACCGGATTTTCGGCCGGCTCATCGGTGCCCTCGGCGACGATCTGGAAGACGTCCGTGAGCGGGCGTCCCGCCGCCTCGTACTGGCGCCATTCCGTCAGCCGTTCCGCCTCGGGATTCATGAAGCGCACGCGGCCGTTGGGATCGGTGACGATCACACCGTCGCCGATGCTGGCGAGCGTCACGCGCAGCATTTCCTTCTGTCGTCGTTCCGATTCCTCCACCGCGGCGCGATCGTTGGCCTCGAGGTCGGCGCGGTCCTTGACGCGGTACATCGCCTCGGCGAAATAAATGATGAGCCCGCACGAGAGCGCGTATCCCAGCAGCTCGACGACGACCGAGCGGTTGAAGTGGAATGTGAAGGACGGCTCGACGATGAAGTAGTTGGCGGCCAGGAATCCCAGCGCGGCGGCGATGGTTGCACTCTTCCAGCGACCCAGCCAGGCCGCGAAGGCGACCGCGCCGAAGAATGTCAGGTAGGGCACGTGGTCGCCCAGGAACGGCTTGAGCAGCCAGCGCAGGATCAGCATGGCCGAGACCGCACCGAGTGCGGCAAGCACGTCGTGCAACGCTCCGGGAGGGCGAACCGCCACAATGCCGGCCGTACTGGCGGTGGTGGCCGTGCGTCTCATGTCATGGCCCCTCAGGATCTCCCGCGATAAGTTCACCTGCATGATAAGAACCGAACCAGGCGTCTAGTGGAACTGGGGTAGTTCCGTTATTTTCGTCGGGGAATGTCCCTAGCCCGGAAGCGCAAACGGCGGAGCATCAAGACGATGCCCCGCCGTCAGGCGCATGGATACGGGGGGATTTAGTCCTCGTCGTCGTAGTAGCGGCGGCCCCAGCGGGCTTCGGCGCCACGACGCCCCGCTTCCGAGCGGCTCATTGCGCCGCGATCGTCGTCGCGGCCGCCGCCGTGGCCACCGCCGTAGCTGCGGCCCCAGCGGGCTTCGGCGCCACGACGCCCGGCCTCCGAGCGGCTCATTCCGCCGCGATCGTCGTCGCGGCCGCCGCGATCGCTGCCGCTGTAGCTGCGCGCCCAGCGGGCGTCGGCATCGCGATCCCGTGCCCCGGAACGACCCGCGTTGCCGCGATCGTTGTCATCGTCATAGTAGCTGCTGCTGCGACCGCGGCCGGTGTAGCCCCTGTCCTCGTCCTCATCATAGTAACTGCCCCCGCGACCGGCGCTGCGGCTGTTGTAGCCGCGGTCGTCGTCTTCGTCGCTGCGGCCCCAGCGCGCCTCGGCGCCGCGCCGACCCGCCTCGGAACGGCTCATGGGCCCGCCACGGTCATCGTCGTCCTGGTAGCTGCGGCCCCAGCGCGCTTCGCTCTCGCGACGACCCGGCTCCGAACGGCCCATGCGCCCGCCACGAGCGTCGTCGTCCTCTTCGTGGTAGCTGCCGCCTCCGCCGCTGCGTCCGCGATAGCCGCGGTCGTCGTCTTCCTCGCCGTACCAGCGCGCCATGCCGCCGCGATGACCGGCTTCGCGCGCCTCTTCCGCGTCCCATTCATGCGCGGTGCCGCGACGATGCGCCGCGCGGCCGCCCTGCGAGCCGTACTCCCGCGCCTCCTCCGAATCCCACTCGTGCGCGCGCCCGTACTCGTGCGATGCCTCGCCGCCCATGCGGGCGATCTCGCGCTGCTCGTCCGGATCCATCCCCGCGAAACCACGACGGCTGCTGCCGCGGCTGCCACCGCTACCGCCCCGGAATCCGCCCGGCCCACCGCGGTCGTCGTCGCGTCCGCGACCGCCGCCGTTGTTGGGGCGAGCACGGCCGCCGTGACTCGCTTCACCGCCGCGCCGCGCCATCTCGCGCCGCTCCTCCGGTTCCATCGCGGCGAACCCGCGCCGGCTCCTTCCGCCCTGGGTGCCCTGCCCACGCTGCCCGCCGCTCTGTCCGCGTTTCCTGTTGGTCGTCGCCATGTTTGCTCTCCTTCGCAATTGCGATTGCGGATGATTGTGTGCGCTCTGTGCGGTTCACCGGCCCGTCCCTGCGGAACACCGGACGCCCCTCGAGCCGGTGAATATTCTCCCGGCAATCGTACGCCGTTACAAAAAGCGGCACCCATCGGGGGAAGAATTGGAATCGCGCGTTGCGGACTGCCTAGGTATGCGATGCCTCATGGCATCGCTGAAGCGGAGGGATGCGAATGCTCAGGAACGAGCGCGAGCGTCGTCCGTGACGCGCGGCTGCAGCGGAAGCGTGACCGACACGCGTGTGCCGTGATCGTTCGAGTCGATGTGAAGCTCGCCACCGAAATGGCGCACGCGCTCGCGGATGCCCGCCAGCCCGACGCCGGTGCGATGCGTGTGGAGGTGCGAAAGAGTCTCGGGCGGAATGCCATGGCCCTGGTCCTCGACGTCGAGGCGAACCTGTTGGCCATCGCACGAAAGATGGATGGCGGCCGTCTTGCTGCTGGAATGCCGGTGGATGTTGGTGAGGCACTCCTGCACGATCCGGAACAGCGCCACTTCCATGTCGGAGGGCAGCCGGCCGAAGTCGCGGGGAATGTCGAGCTGGATGTCGAAGCCGCCGCGCTCGGACAGGCCGCGCGCGTACCATTGCACGGCGCCCGAGAGGCCGCTCTCGTCGAGAAGCGGCGGATGCAGCAGGTACGAAAGGGTGCGGATCTCGCTGTTGAGCTGCTCGAGGATCTTCTCGCTGCTGTCGAGTGCACCGGTTGCCCCGGAGTCACCGTGGATCGAGTCGCGCAACCGGCCGAGGTTCATCCCCAGCACGGCGAGAAGCTGCCCGGCGCTGTCGTGCAGCTCGCGCGCGATGCGGCGGCGCTCCTCGTCCTGTCCCTGCTGCAGCCGGAAAGACAGCTCCTGGAGCTGTTGTGACTGCTCCAGGATCTCGGCATTGCGGCGCTCGAGCTCGCGCGTGCCCTCGCTCACGGTGGCCTCGAGGTCGTCGTTGATGCCGCGCAGCCGCTGTTCGCTCGCGCGCAGCGAACGGTCCTCCAGCTTGCGGTGCGTGATGTCGCGCGCGATCTTCGACGCGCCAATGATTCGACCGCGCGCATCGCGCAGCGGCGAGATGGTCACCGACACGTCGACCGTGCTGCCATCCCTGCGCTGCCGCACCGTCTCGAAATGGTCGACGACCTCGCCGCGCCGCAGGCGCGCGAGAATCCCTTCCTCCTCGGCGTGACGATCGCGCGGAATGATCTTCGTGATCGACTGGCCGATCATCTCGTCGGGCCGGTAACCAAAGAGGCGCTCCGCGCCGGCGTTCCAGCTCGTCACGATGCCGTCGAGATTCTTGCTCACGATCGCATCCTCGGAGTGGCTCACGATGGACGACAGCAGCGCGGCGTCGCGCTCGCTGCGCAACCGCCCGGTGATGTCGCGCGACTGGTTGGACGCGCCGATCACGGTGCCGTCGGCCGCCTTGACGGGCGAGACGGTCATGGTGACGGCGACGGCGCAGCCATCCTTGCGCAGGCGTACGGTCTCGAACAGCGGCACGCGTTCTCCGCGCTTGATGCGCTCGATGATCTCCTGTTCCTCGTGGCGGCGCTCGGGCGGAACCAGGCGCAGGATACTGCGTCCCAGCATTTCCTCGGCGCTGTAGCCGAATACGCGTTCGGCGCTCGCATTCCAGCTCATGATGATGCCATCCAGGTCCTTGCTGATGATGGCTTCATCCGATGAGTCGACGATGGCGGCGAGCAGCCCCGTGCTCTGCGGTTGCAGGTAGTCGGCAACGCGCTCCTGGGGCGCGACGGCCGCCGGCGCGGGCGGGACGGTCGCGGCGTCATCGTGCCAGGAGCCCAGCACGCGCTCGATGGCGGGAACGAGATCGCGGTGCAGGTGGACCTTGAGCACGTAGCCGTCCGCGTTGACACTCTCCTTGCGCAATGAAATGGCGTCGTTCTGAGTCACGATGATGACGCGCGACCGCGGCGCCTCGTGCTGGACGATGCGCATCGCGGTGATGCCGTCCATGCGCGGCATGGAGATGTCCATGAGGACCACGTCGGGGTGCAGGGTCTTGACCTTTTCGACCGCGTCGACGCCGTCCACGGCTTCTCCACAGACGTGCCACTGCGGCTTCGATTCCAGCAAGAAACGGATTCCGCTGCGGATGGCTTCGTGATCGTCGACGATCAGTATTTCGGTGCGGTTGAACACGGTGTAGTGCATGCCAGACGCATGCGGAATCAATAAAATACCGCGGGTGGCCGGACCGCAATGTTGCCGCGGCGAATACAGAATCGACCGTGGCGCACCTAGGGAGAACTGCCGATGAAAGAGGGGAATTATTGCCGCGTCAATGTGCCGGCGAGGCCCGGGCCGCGCGTGTTTCCCGGTTTACTTGATGTATCCGAGGCTCCGCAGCTGCTCCAGCCGCTCCGCGCGATCGGCCGCTTCCTTGATGCGCGTGCGCCGCGCTTCGTCCCACGCCTTGTCGTCGTGCGAGCGCACGGAGCGGAGCGGAACCTGCTTGAGGAATTCGGGGTCGATCACGGCGGTCATGGGCTTGCCCACGAAGTCTTCGCCGAGCGGAACGCCCTGCAGCGCGAGCAGCGTGGGCAGCATGTCGAAGGCGTGGCCGACCGGATGCCCGCGGTCGGGAGGCGCCAGCGCGCCGCCCGCTCCGTGCGCGATGTTCCCTCCGGCGGCGATGAAGACGCCCGGCGGCGCATCCATGTGGTTTCCGGAAAGCCGCATCTCGGCTTCGTCCGTCACGCGAAATTCGTGCTCGATGTTGACGGCGTGGTGGCCGTGGTCGGACACGACGATGACGGTGGCGTTCTCCGGGGCGGCGGCGATCAGCTCGCCGAGCGCGTGGTCGACGTACGCGTAGTAGTCGGGAAGGATGCGCCCGAACGTCGCGATCTCGCCCGCATCGGGCGGGTGCGCGAACTCCTGCGGGTAGGTGTACTGCCAGAAGCGGTGCGCGGCGACGTCGGTCCCGCCCACGTACACCGCCAGCATGTCGACGTGCTGGCCCGACGCGAGGAGCTTCTCTGCCGTCGCGAGGTACACCGCGTCGGCGCGAAACGCCCACTGCGACTGCTCCCACAACACCTTCGTGAGCTCGGTGGCCGGCTTCGGCACGGCGCCGAACATCACCGCCAGCATCGAATCGAACGACGCATCGACGTGGTCGAGGATGTCCATCACCTCGTTCTGGCGCTCGGGCGGATACACCTGGTCCTCGACGCCGCGCAGCACGGTGCCCTTGAGCAGCGCGTTCTCGGAATCGTGCAGGACGGCGGTGGTGTTGGTCTGCGCGACCATCACACCGTGGATGGGCTCGGCGGGATACGTCATCCACCAGCCGAGCACGTCGACGGTGCGGTTGTAGTCGGAGAGGATGTTCCAGAACGCCTTGGTGGCGCGATGTCCGCTCGTGTAGAAGCGCTGGCCCTCGTCGCCGGGGCCGACGCGATACACGAAGCCCTTGATACCGTGCGCATCGGGCAGCTTGCCCGTCGCCATCGTGGTCCAGATGACGGGCGAGAACGTGGGCTCGATGGTTTCGAGGTAGCCGTAGCTGCCGCGGCGCATGAGATCCGCCATGACCGGCATGCGGCCCTGTTCGATCAGCGGCTGCATCACGCTCCATTCGAGGCCGTCGACGGCGTACAGAATGATCGGCGCGCACGGCGCGCAGCTCGCATCACGCGACGGTTCGCGGGAGCAGGTGACGGTGAGAAGAAGGATGCACAGACCGGGAAGGATGGCGCGAAGCGGACTCATGTCGCGAGTATCCCATACCGGCCGCACTGCGTCAGCGGTATTCGCCATTCTCGATCCAGGTGAGCATCGCCACGTAGTCGGGATCGTCGAAGGAATAGAAGTATGCGCCGCCGGCGTGCGTGTCCCCGCCGCATTCCTCGGCGAGCGGTTTCATGAGCAGCGGGCTCTCCAGCGGATCCTGCGGGTACACCTGGCGGCACGCCTGCTCGAAATCGAACTCGGGGTCCTTCGCATCGCGCGGCGAGAGCCGGAACTCGACCCCTGTCGTGCCGCCGTGGCACGTCGCATTGTCGCACCCGTTTTCGGAGAACACGGGTGCTACATTGGCGACGAACTCGTCGTAGCTCATCACGTACGCGTGGGAG
>DASVAK010000224.1:0-4442 GCA_036376395.1 Candidatus Krumholzibacteriia bacterium | reverse complement strand
TGGCGGCAAAGACCCACCTGTACGGGCCGCCGCAACCTTAAAGCCCGTCCGGAGAGTTCTGACCGACCAACGCCCTTGCAGCTCTGGCGGCTGCGCGGTTCGATCCCAATATTGAGGGCATGACCCTCGACCTGCAGGCCGGCCTTTCGTACTGGCTGCTCAGGAATACCAACCTTCCTGTTTTTCCCGGGCTCGATCACGACGAGCGGGCCGACGTGCTCGTGGTTGGCGCCGGCGTCACGGGAGAGCTGGCCGCCGCGGTCCTCGCGGACGCCGGGATGGACGTGGTCGTTCTCGACTGGCGCGCGCTCGCGCAGGGAAGCAGCGGCGCGAGCACGGCGCTCATCTCCTACGAGCCCGACCTGTCGATCAGCGAGCTGTCCGCGCTTCGCGGACGCGATGCCGCCGTGGAGGCGTATCGCGCGGCGCGCGATGCCAACCACGCCCTCGCGCGCCTGATCGAGCGGCTCGGTATCCAGTGTGGCTTCGAGCGCGCCGCGAGCGTGCACATCGCGCGCTCGTTGTGGCAATCGGTCGCGCTTCGAACCGAACACCGGCTGCGCAACCAGAACGGATTCGCGTGCGAGTATCTGTCCGCGCGCGAGCTCGAGCAGCGCCACGGACTCGTGGCCCGGTCGGCGCTGTGGTGCGATGACGCCGCCCAGCTCGATCCGGTGCGCCTGCTGGTCGGCCTGCTCGATCACGTCGCGCGACGCGGCTCGCGCATCCATCGCGCGCACGTGACCACGGTCGAGCGCGCGGGCGACGGCTTCGTCGCGCTGACCCGGCAGGGGCCGTGCGTGCGCGCGCGCCGCGTGGTGTTCGCCACGGGCTACGAGTCGCAGGAGCGGCTTCGCCAGGACAGCGTGCAGCTCACCAGCACGTTTGTCATCGCCGCCGACGCGAGGCCCGGCGTGCCCGAGTGGCTGCGCTGTGCCATCCTGTGGGACACCGATCGCCCGTACCATTACGTGCGCAGTGCGGACGGACGACTCCTCGCCGGCGGCGGCGACGTTCCGTTTGTCGACGAAGCCGCGCGCGATGCGCTCATGCCCCGCAAGGCCGACGAGTTGCTGCGCTACCTGCGCGCCATCCTGCCCGGGTTGCGCCTGGACATCTTTTCGACCTGGTGCGGGACGTTCGCGCGCACCGATGACAGTCTTCCGTATATCGGCGAGCATCCCGACATGCCGGGTGTGTTCCATTCGCTCGGCTACGGCGGCAACGGCATTACCGCCGGCATGATCGGCGCGCTCGAGCTTCTCGACGTGGTGCACGGGCGTCCCCATGAGCACGCCGCCTTGTTCTCCTTCGTACGGGACCGCCCCCGCGCACATCGGGCAAAGTCTGTAGGCTCATTGCGAGGGTGGCGGGGGTTCAATTCGTCATACCGCGTCCCACCCGAACCGGAATCGTCGTGATCGATGACTGAAACCACATTGCTATCGCGCGCACAGGGCGCACTGCTCGGGCTGCTGGTAGGCGACGCCCTGGGCGGCGCCGTGTCCGGCTGGGAACCCGGGCAGATCCGCGACGCGTTCCCCGACGGACTCCGCGACATCGTGGGCAGTTCGGAACGCGGCACCATCGCGGGGCAGCCTGGCGGTCGCACCGAGATGGCGCTGGTGCTGGCGCACTCGCTGGCCGGTCACGGCGAGTACCAGGCCGTCGCATCGCGCGAGGGGTACCTCAAGTGGCTGCAATCCAGCCCTCCCGACCACGAAGAACGCATCCGGCCCGCGCTCGAGGGCACGCCGTCGCCCGATGACAACGACAACGCAGCGCTGGTGCGCGTGCTCCCGCTCGGCATTTTCGGATCGCGCGTGTGGCCCGACGTGGTCGAACTGTGGGCGCGCGAAGAAGGCGAGATGACGCATTCGCACCCCGTGTGCCTGGCCGCCAACGAGCTCTTCGCCGTGGCGGTGGCGACTGCGATCCGCGTGCCTTCACCGCGCGAAATCCTTTTCGAGCACCTGCGCGCGCGCGCCGAGCAGTACGACGCGTTGCTGGCCGAGACGGTGCGACGAGCGCGCACGGACTCGCCCGATTATCTCTCCTGGCCGGATTCGGTGCTGGTTGCGACGCAGAACGCGCTCTGGCAGTTGCTCCATGCCGAGTCCTTCGAGGACGCGCTGATCGACACGGTGAACCGCGGCGGCGACGCGAGCGCGAATGCGGCCGTGTGCGGCGCGCTCATCGGCGCGGTGTGCGGACGCGGTGTGATCCCGGAGCGCTGGGCGAAGACGGTGCTGTCATGCCAGCCGGGACCCGGCGTGGCACGGCCGCGACCGCGCGAATACTGGCCCGTCGATGCGCTGGAGCTGGCCGAGAAGCTGGTGGCGGATCATCCCGCCGGCGTGGAAATGAAGCGCTGATCGGCCTCGAGCGAGGGGCCGTGTATGGTACACTGCACGGAGCCGCCAAGGAGCGCGTCCTCCCGTGCACACGTCACGTCTCGTTGGCTCTCTTCTCGTCGTTTCGATTCTTCTCCTGCTCGATTCCCGTTCCGCCCGCGCTGTCACTGAGTCCGGCGCGCCGCTGCTTGGCATGCCCATCCATGCGCGATTGGTGGGGATGGGAGAGACGGGTGTGGCGGACAACGCGGATCCTTCCACCATCTACTACAATCCCGCCAACGCCGTTGGTGCGCCGCGCGCATACCTCACCGGATCACGCATGAACTGGCCGGATGACTGGATCGCGGACGACATGTGGTCCGGCCGCGCCAACGCAGGCGTTGCATGGCAGGGAAGCGCGGCGGGCTCGCTCAATTGGGGCGCCGACTTCTCGCTGGCCAAACTCGACTACGGGGAAAGCATCGTGACACTGCCGGACGGAACGCCGCTGGGCACCGTCAGGTCCTTCGAGAAGGTGGCATCGCTGGCATTCGCGGTCGCAATCCCGGCCGGTTCACGTTACGAGCTTCGCGCGGGTGTGGCCGCGAAGCGATGGTGGGCGGAATATGCGCCCGCCGAGGTTCCCAGCGGAGGAGACATCTCCGAGAGCGCATCGACCTATGCCTTTGACGCGGGTCTTGTCGGTGCGATGCGCGCCGACGTCAACGATTGGACTGTGAGCCCGGCCCTGGCGGTCGCGCTCGTTGATGCGGGACCCGACATCGATGAGTGGAACGATCCCCTGCCGACACGACTCAATTTCGGCGCCAATCTCAGCGTGGAGAGTCCGCCGCATCGTCTCGGTGATGCCGAGGTTCCGCTGGTGGCCATCGCCGCCAACGTGGATGCCATGCATGCGTTCCATGGCAGATCGGGATGGGGCATGGGGATGGAAGCAGCTCTCGCCCAGATCCTGTTCCTGCGGACAGGCGCGCATGTGGTCGATGCGGACGACGAAGGCGACGACGAAATCTTCTCCGGATGGAGTGTGGGTGTGGGACTGCCGCTCTCGGGCTTCCGGCTGCGCGCGGATTACACGCGTAGCGATTACTACTTCAGCACCAGCGACGAGCACTTCGGTGTGACCCTGGCGTGGGTCTTCTGATCACGCGGGGCGGCGGAGCCAGTGGCCCCGCCGCCCGCCGCAGGGTTGCCGCGTCGCACCCTCTCAGCGACTCACACTGGTAACGCTGGTCCCGGCGCCGGTCCGGAACGTCCACTCGTCGGTGGCCATCATGTTGTTGGACGTGTCGTACAACCCCGTCAATGACACCGTGTAGACCGTGTTGGCCAGCAACGGCGCCACCGGCGTGACGGTGAAGTGCAGGTTGTCCTCGCTGGTCACGTTCACCGTGACCGGTGTTCCGTTGGCCTCCATGATGAATCCGCTCGTCACCACCCCCAGCGCGACCGGTTCCGAGAACTGGACTTCGATCGGCGCCGTGAGTCCCACGTTGCTCTGGTTCTCGGTGGGTGACCGCATCACCACCTCGGGAGCGGTGACGTCGCCGTGGTCGGATCCGGTGAACGACTTGTCGACCGGCGTGCTGATGGCATTTCCTTCCGTGTCCGCCACGTTGTTCACCACGATGCGATACAGAACCACCCCCATGGCGTCGTCGGTGGTGAGAACCACGGTCTTGTTGTCCGACAGCAACGACGCGCCGGCCACGGCCGGCGAGTCCTCCAGCGTGGTATCCAGCCCGGCGCTGGCCTGTGTGACGACGTAATTGCTCACCGCTTCGGCGCTCGTCCGGTCAACCGGTTCGTTGAAGCGCACCGAGATGTGAAGCGAGTCATCGCCCGACACCGACGCGACGGAAGGCGGCGTGGTGTCGTTGCCCGTGCCCGTCGGACCGTTGTCGTCGTCGCTGCACGCCGCCAGCCCCATCGCCGCGATCAACAGCGCGGGCCCGACCGAGAACCTGAACCATGTCTTCATAGTCTGCGAACCTCCGCGGGGACGTGGAGTGAGATAAAAATAAGGACATCACCGACAGCGGCCCATGGGCGCTTGCACCGAAAAAGAGGACGGCGCTCCCGTCA
>DASVAK010000201.1:0-5306 GCA_036376395.1 Candidatus Krumholzibacteriia bacterium | reverse complement strand
GTCACGTAGCAGAGCAGCGCGCAGCCGTTCCACCCGATCATGGCGGCGCCGATGGCGCTGGTGATGTGGTCGTAGCCCGGCGCGATGTCGGTGGTGAGCGGGCCCAGGGTGTAGAACGGCGCCTCGTGGCAGTGTTCCAGCTCGAGCGCCATGTTTTCCTGGATGAGATGCATGGGAACGTGGCCGGGGCCCTCGATCATCACCTGGCAGTCGTGCGTCCACGCCTTCGCGGTGAGCTCGCCGATGGTCTGGAGCTCGGCAAGCTGCGCGCGGTCGTTGGCGTCCGCGATCGAGCCCGGGCGCAACCCGTCGCCGAGCGAGAACGACACGTCGTACGCCTGCATGATCTCGCAGATCTCGTCGAAGTTCGTGTACAGGAAACTCTCGGTGTGATGCGCGAGACACCACGCCGCCATGATCGATCCGCCGCGCGAGACGATGCCGGTGGCGCGGTGCGCGGTCCACGGCACGAAACGCAGCAGCACGCCGGCGTGGATGGTGAAGTAATCGACGCCCTGCTCGGCCTGCTCGACGAGCGTGTCGCGGAAGATCTCCCACGTGAGCTCCTCGGGCTTGCCGCCGACTTTCTGCAGGGCCTGGTAGATGGGCACGGTGCCGATGGGTACGGGCGAGTTGCGGAGGATCCATTCACGCGTTTCGTGGATGTTCTTGCCCGTCGAGAGGTCCATCACGGTGTCGGCGCCCCACAGCGTGGCCCAGCGCATCTTCTCGACTTCCTCTTCAATCGATGACGCGACCGCGCTGTTGCCGATGTTGGCGTTGATCTTCACGCGGAAGTTGCGGCCGATGATCATCGGCTCGAGCTCGGGGTGATTGATGTTGGCGGGGATGATGGCGCGCCCCGCGGCGATTTCTTCGCGCACGAATCCGGGCGTGATGAAACCGGGAATGCGCGCGCCCTGCGGGTCGCCCGGGTGCTGGTGGTTGAGCGCGTTGGTGCGGCCGACCTGGGCGTGCGCGAGCGCGCCGCTGTGGCCGTTCTTCCGCGCGAAATCGGCTTCGAATGCGCTCGCGCGTCCGAGGTTCTCGCGGATGGCGACGAACTCCATCTCCGGCGTGACGACGCCGCGCCGCGCGTAGTGCATCTGGGTGACGTTGGCGCCGCGCGCCGCGCGCCGTCGCCGGCGCACGAGGCCGGGAAAACCCCCCGCGCTCCCGCCGTGCTCGACGGTTCCTTCCACCGTGTCGCCGCGGCCGTCGATCCACGCCGCGCGCAGCGCGGGCAATCCCTCGCGCACGTCGAGACGCGCGGCCGGGTCGGTCCACGGACCGCTGGTGTCGTACATCCACAGGCAGCGTTCCCGCTCGTCGGCGGCGCCGACGGCCACTTCGCGAAACGGCACGCGCACGCCGGGCAGCGCGCCGGTGGCGTGGACCTTGGTGGAGTTGGGGAAGTGAGATTCGTAACCGATGCCGGCTTCTTTGGTCGCGGCCATGGCGCAACTCCTTCGAGCCCCGTGCGTCTGGAATGAGGCCCCGTGGGGAAACGATGGGGCGGGACAGGATGCCCCGCGTCGACGCCGCAATCATACGGGGCGTCCACGCGGGGCGCAACCATGGAAGCCGGTCAGAGGTTCAATTCGTCCGCGAAGCTGCGGTGGCCGTGCGCTTCGTCGAGCGCGGCGGCGATGAGGCGGTCCAGCCGCCCTTTCGCCTTCACGAGCACCAGCTCGTTGCGGTCGAGCACCACCACGAAGATCTCGCGCACCGAGTCTCCGTCGGGGCGGTAGAGAAGCCACACCGCTTCGTCCGCGTCGCGCACGCGGACCGCCGTCTCCCAGCCGTCGTCGAGCAGCGACTGGAGCCGCGCGGGCATGCGCAGCCCGGGCATCGAATCGATCGCGGCGTCGTACACGCCGATCTGCACGCGGCTCACACCCGTGAGCCACGACCTCGCCTCGTGCGCGCCGGGCACCACCGCCGTCACCATCTTCGCCATGCCGAGGACGATCGGTCCCAGCGAGAGCTCGATGTTCTTCTCGAACGACGATCCGGGAAGCTGCGCCTGGAGATCGCGCCGGATGCCCGAGAGCTCACCCGACGAGAAGCAGCCGGGAGCCGCGAGGAGGGCGAGGACGACGGCGCCGGCCAACCTGCGATTGATGAGCACACGATTCATGACATTCTCCTTCGCGCGCTCAGCGGCCCTTGTTGGACTTGTGCGGGTGATCGTCTTCGAGTCCGTCGAGCCCGTCGATGTCGAAATGCTTGCCCAGGCGCTGAACGTCCTCGGGGCGGATGCGTCCCACGATATTGACGAAGACCGCCTCGTCGTCTTTGCCCACCACCATGACCACGATGCCGTCGAGCGCTTCGCTGTCCGGGCTGGGCTTGAAGTACACGTCGACGTGATCTCCGTCGTCGCGCACGCGCACGATGCGCTCCCATCCGCCCGCGTCGAGCTTCTTCGCGGCGTCGGAGGTGGCCGCCATCGCTTTGGTTGCTTCGGCCTCGGTCGCCTCGTACACCTGGACGCGCACGAGCTGCAGCCCGTCGAGCATGTCCAGGTCCTCGTCCTGGTCGGCGGCGAGCTTGCTGACCAGCTGCAGCATCGGCCCCTTGAGGTACACCTCGACCTTCGCCTCCTTGTTGCCGAAGGTGCTGGCGAGGTTCAGGTCGACGTAACCGGGCATCGCCCGCAGCTGGGCGTCGCTCGGTTTCTTGCTGGTGGACTTGTCCGCCGCCGGCGCGGCGGTCGCGCATGCGATCACCAGGATCGCGGCGATGGATGTGAGGGCGTTGTGTTTCATGCTGATCACTCCCATGTTCTTGCGTGCCTTTCGCTCCTTCGCCATCAAGAACGTTTCGGCGACGGGGAAGTTACATCGGTCTCGTCACGGCGCACCGCGCGCTCGATGCGCGGCACGACGCGTTTCTCCAGCACGTCTTCGCCGACGACACCGCGGCTGTAGCGATCCACGTAGCCGAACGCCATCGCCATCCCGGCGCGCGCTTCGCGTATCTCCGCTTCCGAGTAACCTGCCGGCTGGCGTCGCGCCGTTCCCAGCCACAATGCGGCGGCCACCACCAGCACGGCGGCGGCGATGGCGGGGAGCGCGAAGCGGCGGCGCAGCGCGCGCGCGCGAAGCGGAATCACGTTGGAGGATGCAGCCTGGATCTCGCGCGCCGATTGCTCGACCACGTGCGCCGGCACCGCGAACACCGGGAGCGAGCGCAACCCGGCGCGAATCCGGATGGCGAGGCTCAGCTCGCGCGCGCACGCCGCACAGGACCGGCAGTGCGACTCGAATGCCGCGCGCTCGGCCTCCGGAAGCTCCACGTCGAGGTAGGGCTCCATGTGCTCGCGCGCCCATTCACACTGTTCCAACCGTTCAGACATCGGATCCCATCTCCCGTTGCACGGCGTCCCGCAGCACGCGCCGCGCGCGGTGCAGGTACACCTTGATCGTTCCCAGCGGCATGCCCATGCCCGCGGCGATGTCCTCGTAGGCGAGGCCCTGGATCTCGCGCATCACGACGATGCTCCGGTAGGGCTCGTTGAGCCCGGCGATCGCGCGCTCGAGGATGCCGCGCAGCTCGCCGCGGTTGAGCCCGTCGTCGGCCGCGCCGGGTCCGGCGATGACGTCGTCCAGGCCCAAGGCGTCCACGCTCTCCGCGATGACCGCGGCCCGCGCCCGGCGCCGCCGGGCCACGTCCACCACCAGGTTGCGCGCCACCTGCATCACCCACCCCCGCATCCGGGCCGGTTCGATCGCGTCGCGGTGGGTCCACAGCCGGACCAGCACCTCCTGGGTCACGTCCTCGGCGTCCTCCCGCTGGCGAAGCGAGTAGCGGGCATAGGTAAAGACCAGCCCGCCGAACTCCTCCGCCATGTCCCGAAAGTCGCGTCCCATGACGCATGGAAGAGACGCGGCGGCGGGTCGAAAAGTTACAGGCCGCACCGCCGGGGCTGTGTTACCATGCCTGCCAAATGACAGGAGCGCCGCCGCTGATCCTGTTGGTAAAGAAGCACCTGCGCGACCAGACCGCCGGAGTGGACGCGTGACGCTCGGGCTGACCTATGTCGGCTGCGAGGGCGTCCTGGTCCGGTCCGAGGCGGGGAGCGTCCTGATCGACGGGCTCTACGGCGACGAGGCGGCCCCCTTCGGTGTCCCCGACGCGCGCACGCTGGACCGCCTGCGCGACGCGAAGCCCCCCTTCCAGCACATCGACCTCGTCCTGGCCACGCATTACCACGGTGACCACTTCGACCCCGTCGCGGTGGCCCGGCACCTGCGCGGAAATCCCAACGCCCATTTCGCCTCCACCTCGCAGGCCACCGTCCAGGTGCTCGAGGCGATGCACGGCATGTTCGCCCACCGGGTCCACACCCTGCCCGCGAACGAGGGCGAATTGGTGGCGCGCGATATCGGACCGGTGCGCGTCGAGGCCTTCGGGCTGAGCCACGGCAAGGTGCACTACGCCGATGTCCAGCACCTGGGACTCGTGGTCACGCTGGGCGGTCGCACGGTGATCCACCTCGGGGACGGGATCATCGACGAGAATACGCTGCGATCGGCGGGGGTGCTGGATCGCACGCTGGATGTGGGTGTCCTCCCGTTCTGGTTTCTCACCTACCCGTTCGGCCGCCGGCTCGTCTCCAACGGGTTCCGGCCGCGCGCCATCTTTGCCGTGCACGTGCGCGCGAACGAGCGCGAGAAGATCGCGGGTGAGATCGCGTCATGGATCGACGCCGTCCCGCTGCTCTCCCCCATGGAGAGCTGGGAGATCGCGCCGGACGGCCGGGCCCAGCGAAAGGAGTCATCGAAATGAAACCCAGGCTGCAGATCGCGTCGTGGTTCGTCGTGGCAATGCTCGGGCTGTGTGCCGCGGCGGTGGCCGGGAAGAATCCCCCCGCGAGCGGATTCGACATGAAGTCCGACCCGAAGGCGATGGAGCTCGCCGATCGCAGCATGGACGCGATGGGTGGACGCGAGGCGTGGGACCGCGTGCGCACGATCGGATGGACGATCTTCAAGCGCAACCACGTGTGGGACAAGATGACGGGGGACTACCGCCTCGAGGCCGACACCGTGGTCGTCATCATGAATATCCAGACGAAGAAGGGGCGGGTGTGGTCGAAGGGGAAGGAGATCACCGACACCGCCACGCGCGACCAGTGGCTGAGCGACGGCATGTCGATCTGGATCAATGATTCGTACGGCATCAACAGCCAGTACGAATCATTGATCCAGATCGACATGCCGTCGCTCAGCCACTGGTCGCGCGTGGCGGCGTCGGTGATCTCCTTCCCCTTCGACCACACCCGCCCTTTCTTCGTCTGG
>DASVAK010000120.1:0-9089 GCA_036376395.1 Candidatus Krumholzibacteriia bacterium | reverse complement strand
TGGTGGAGAAGGTGCGCCAGATCCGCTTCCCGAGCGAATACGGCGACTTCGAGCTGCACCTCTATCGCAGCCTGGCCAGCGGGCACAATCACATCGCGCTCACCATGGGCGCGATCCAGCGCGACGAACCCGTGCTGGTGCGCGTGCACTCGCAGTGCTTCACCGGCGACGTGCTCGGTTCCATGCGCTGCGATTGCGGGCCGCAGCTGCGCCGCGCGCTGACCATGATCGAAGAAGAGGGCTGCGGTGTTCTGCTGTACATGAACCAGGAGGGGCGCGGCATCGGCCTCGAGAACAAGATCCACGCCTACGCGCTCCAGGACGACGGGCGCGACACCGTGGAAGCCAACGAGGAGCTCGGATTCCCGCCCGACCTGCGCGACTACGGCGTGGGCGCGCAGATCCTCGGCGATCTCGGCGTGGGGCAGATCCGCCTGCTCACCAACAATCCCACCAAGGTGGTCGGACTGGCCGCGCACGGACTGCAGGTCGTCGACCGCGTGCCCATCGAGATCGAGGCCAACGACGTCAACCGCCGCTACCTCGCGGCCAAGCGCGACAAGATGGGGCACATGCTCTCGCAGGCCCTGCTGGGCGGGACGGCGGCCGCCGTGGGCGGGGTCAAGCATGCCGAATGAGCACCGCGCGCGACTCGATGCCTCGGGCCGCCGCGTCGCCGTCGTTGCCAGTCGCTTCAACGACCTGGTGACGAAGCGCATCGTGGAAGGCGCCGTGGAGGGCCTAAAGGCCCACGGCGTCGCCGACGACGGCATCGATGTATACTGGGTCTCCGGCGCCTTCGAGGTTCCCCAGCTCGCCGCGCAGATCGCGCGCGAGAAAAAGGTGGACGGCGTGGTGTGGGCGGGCGCCATCATCCGCGGGGAGACTTCCCACTACGACGTGCTTGCGAACACGGTCACCGGGGCGATCGAGTCGGCCGCGCTGGCCACCGGTGTCCCGATGACGCTGGCCGTGCTCACCACCGACACCCTGGAGCAGGCGGTGGACCGGGCGGGCGGCAAGCACGGCAACGCGGGGTGGAACGCCGCCGTCGCGCTGGTTGAATTGATGTTCCAGTTCCGGTCCTGACCATGGGCAAACGACGCCGCGCAAGAGAGCTGGTGCTGCAGGCACTGTACGAATCCGAATTCTCGGATCGTTCGGCGTTGCAGGTCGTCGAGGCGCAGATCGAACGGCGCGGCAGCTCCGAAGAGGGCGCCGAGCGCGCGCGCGACCTGTTCCTGAAGACCGTCGAGAAGCGCGAGGAGCTGGACGTCATCATCAAGTCGTTTCTCGAGCACTGGGACTTCGAGCGGCTCTCGCTGATCGACCGCAACATCCTGCGCTTCGCGCTGGCCGAGGTGCTGTATTTCCCCGACGTGCCCGCGAGCGTGATCATCGACGAGGCCATCGAGATCGCGCAGCGCTACAGCTCGGAGGAAGCGGGACGCTTCGTCAACGGGCTGGTGGACCGGTTCGTGAAGGAATACCGGAGGGACGGCGTGTGAAGTACGCCATCTTCTCCGACGTGCATGGCAACCTGGAGGCGCTGGAGGCGGTGCTCGCCCACGCCTCGCGCGAGGGCGCCGGCTTCCATCTCTGCCTGGGCGACGTCATCGGCTACGGCGCGGATCCCAACGAATGCGTCGAGCGCGTGCGCGCGCTCGACCCCGGCGTGTGCCTGCGCGGCAACCACGACGCCGCGGTGGTGGACGCGCGCGAGCGCGCCTTCTTCCACGAGGTGGCGCTGCAGGGCATCCATTACAGCGCGCGCCATCTCACGCCCGCCAACGCCGAGTACCTGCGCGCGCTGCCGTACGTCTACCGCGACCACGAGCGCATGATGGGAGTGCACGCGTCGCCGTACCGGCCGGAGGCGTGGGAATACGTGCTCGACCACCTGGGCGCCGAGCGCGCCTTCGAGGCCATGTCGCCGGCGCGCGTCGCCTTCATCGGCCACTCGCACTCGCCGGTGGTGTTCATCGACGACGGCAACGTGCAGCGCTATCCCATCGAGGAGATCCTCGACCTCGATCTCGCCGGCCGGCGCTACGTCATGAACGTGGGCAGCGTCGGGCAGCCGCGCGACGGGAACCCGGATGCCTCCTACGTGGTATACGACGACAACGCCGACAGCGTGATCCACCACCGCGTGCGCTACGACCGCGAGAAGGCCGCGGAGAAGATCCTGCGCGCGGGGCTTCCGCCGGTGCTCGCCGAGCGTCTGCTGATCGGGTACTGACCCGCCCTTCGCGATTCCGTCTCTGCATGAAGCGATCGTCCGAAAAACGGCACTGGGACGAATTCTGGGCCTCCTCCCCGGAGATGGCGGACGTCTACGCCAACGACGACCGCCTGGTGGCGTTCCTGCTCTCTCGCCTCGACGTCGCGGGCAAGCGCGTGCTCGAAGTGGGAGCCGGCACGGGTCGCGACAGCCTCGCGCTCGCGCGCCGCGGCGCGCACGTCGTGACCATCGACTACAGCGATGAATCGCTCCGCCTGATGCGCGGCGTGGCCGGCGACGCGCTCGAGATCGTGTGCGGCGACGCGCTCGCGCTCCCGTTCGCCGACGCCTCCTTCGACATCGTCTTCCACCAGGGCCTGCTCGAGCACTTCCGCCGTCCCATCGACCTGCTGCGCGAGAATCACCGCGTGCTCGCGCGCGGGGGCCATCTTCTGGTTGACGTGCCGCAGCGCTGGCACTACTACACCCTCATGAAGCACGCGCTCATGGCGGCGAACCGGTGGTTCGCCGGCTGGGAGACCGAATTCGGCGCCGGCGAGCTGGCGTCGCTCATGCGCGAGGCGGGCTTCGACGTGGAGGGCGCCTACGGCTCCAACCTCTTCCCGCCGGTGTGGTACCGCGGTGTGCGGCGCGTGCTGCTCAAGGCCGGCGTGCGCCTGCCCATGCAGCCCTCGCCCGGCGTGCAGCGCGTCCGCGAGCGGGCGCGCGACCTCGTGCCGCACGCGGTGCGCATGAACACCTCGATGGTGATCGGCATCATGGGCAGGAAGACGTAGTGACGCCCGCGAGCGCGCGCCGCCTGCACCTGGTCGCGGTCAACTGGCGCGACATCAGGAACCCCGAGGCCGGCGGGGCGGAGATCCACCTGCACGAGATCCTCAAGCGCATGGTGGCGCGCGGCCACCGCGCGACGCTCTTCGCCACCGCGTACCCGGGCGGCGCGCGCGAGGAAGAAGTGGAAGGCGTGCTCGTCATCCGGCGCGGGTCGTGGTGGAATGCGAATTTCGTCCTGCCGCGCGCCATGCGCGATTTTCTCCGCGCCGACCCCGCCGACCTGGTGGTCGAGGACATCAACAAGATCCCGTTTTTCACCCCGCTCTACACGCGCACGCCGGTGCTCGCGGTGGTGCCGCACCTGTTCGGCGCCACCGTGTTCCACGAGACCAACCCGCTCTTCGCGCTCTACGTGATGGCGTGGGAGGGGTTCATCCCGGCCGTCTACCGTCGCTCGCGCTTCTGCGTGATCTCGAAGAGCACGCGCGACGACCTGGTGAAACGCGGCATCGACGCGGCCACCATCGACATCGTGCTGTGCGGGCTCGACCACGCGCTCTTCCGGCGGCTCCCCGGCGTCGAGGGCCACGCGCACCCCACGCTGGTGCACTTCGGGCGCATGCGTCGCTACAAGGCGATCGACGTGGTGATCCGCGCGCTCGCCATCGTGCGCCGCACCGTGCCTGCCGCGCGGCTGGTCATCATCGGCGACGGCCCCGACCGCGCGCGGCTGGAGGCGCTCGTGCACACGCTCTCGCTCGACGGCGCGGTGGAATTCGCGGGACGCATGAGCGGGGAAGCGATGGTCGCAGCGCTCAACCGCTGCCACGTGTTCCTGAACGCGAGCCCGAAGGAGGGCTGGGGACTCACCGTGGTGGAGGCCAACGCGTGCGGCGTCCCGGTGGTGGGGAGCGACCGCCCCGGCCTGCGCGATTCGATCCAGGACGGCGTGACCGGATTTCTCGTCCCGTACGGCGACGCCGGCGCGTTCGCGCGCCGCACCGTCGAGCTGCTCACCGACCGCGCGCTTTTCGAGCGCATGAGCGCGGCGGGCGAAGCGTGGGCGCGCACGCTCACCTGGGAGCGCACCGCCGACGAGATGGAGCAGGTGTTCCTGCGCGCGTGCGACGGCGCGACGAAAGCGGCATGACCGAGCGGACCAAAACCATTATCCGCTGGACGGTGAAGATAGGCGTGAGCGCGTCGCTCATGATCTTCCTGCTCCGCAAGATCCCGTCGCACGAGATCATGGCGCTGGTGACGCGCGCGGATCGCGGGCTCTTGCTCGCCGCCACCGTCCTGTTCATGGTGAGCAACATCGCGGGCTGGTTCCAGTGGCACGTGCTGCTGCGCGCGAGCGGGGTGAGCCAGGAGCAGGAGAATACCTTCCGCTTCTATTTCATCGGACTGTTCTTCAACAATTTCCTGCCCGCCAACATCGGCGGCGATGCCGTCAAGGTGTACGACCTCACGCGCGAGGGCGAGAGCCCGTACCGGGTCATCGCGGTGACCCTGCTCGACCGGCTGCTCGGCGTGTTCAGCCTCTGCCTGCTGGCGTGCTTCGCCAACCTGGTGCTGATCCGGGGCGCGGGGGCGGGCATGCACCACCTGCTCTACCTGGGCGTGTTCGTGGCGTGCATGATCCCGGCGCTCGGGTTCTATTTCTTCCGGCCGCTGGGGAACTGGCTGCGCCGGAGCGTGCTGCGCATGCGGTTTCTCTCGCTGGATTCGCGCATGACGGCGATCATCGACCAGCTCTCGCCGTTTCGCGGACGGCGCGGGCTGGTGACGCGCCTGGCCCTGTTCTCGATGCTGATCCAGGCCATGCGCGTGCTCACCCACGTGCTGGTGGCGATGGCCATCGGCGCGCAGATGACGCCGCTCCTCCTGACGCAGTTCTTCGTGTTCATCCCCATCCTGAGCCTGGCCATGATTCCGCCCATCACCATCAACGGGCTGGGAATCCGCGAGGGGCTGGGCATCCTGCTCTTCTCCGAGGCGGGGATCCTGGCGGCGGATGCGTTCGTGATCGAGTTCGGCACCTACATCATCTCGGTCGCGGTGAGTCTGCTCGGTTTCGCGTTCTTCCTGGCGCGCCGCAACCGCAGCCCCCGCCGTCCCGGCTAACTCGTTTTCCTGCTTGATCGGTCCGCGACCTTCGGGGTAGGGTGGGCCACGTTCCGGATGCGTCCGGCTGTACCGACGCAGGCGTCGGTCCAGCTGGACAGGTGCCGCGGGAACCCATCCGGGCCCGGCGCATACAACCTGTCACACCGCGTCCGGACGATGCGCCGCCCCGCCGGCGGCGTGGCACGCGACCCAACACGATGAAGTCATCCCCGCATCCGACCCCGGTCGTCACACCACCGGCTGAAGCCGCCATCTTGAAGCGCCTGTTCTGGATCGGCGCCGCGTTCTCGTTTCTGGCGAGCTTCATCCTCTACGCCCGGACCATGGAGGGGACGTCGAGCTTCTGGGATTCCGGCGAGTTCATCGCGTCGGCCCACATCCTCGGTATCCCGCATTCGCCGGGGACGCCGCTCTACGTGCTCGTCGCCAAGGTGGCGAGCATGCTGCCGATCCCGTTCTACTCCATCGCGCAGCGCGTCAACCTGCTCTCCGCGTTCTGCGGCGCGGCGGGCGTGCTCTTCATGTTCGTGCTCACGGTTCGTTTCTTCGACGACATGAACGGCCCGAGCCGCGACCGCTGGGACGGCGTGGCGCGCATCGCGGGCGCGCTCGCCGGCGCGATGTGGCTCGCCTTCAGCGATTCGTACTGGACCAACGCCAGCGAGGCGGAGGTCTACGGGATGAGCAACGCGTTCATGGGCTTCATGGTGTGGCTCGCCATCAAGTGGGGCGACCTGCCCAAGACGCCGCGCTCGACGACGCTCATCTACCTGATCTTCTACCTGCTCGCGCTGAGCGTGGGCTTCCACCTCGGTACCGTGCTCGTGTTCTCCGGGATCTTCTTCTTCGTGCTGATGTCGAAGGACCGGCCGTTCTCGACCTGGGACTGGCTGCTGGGGAGCTTCGTGGTGGCGCTGTTCGTGGCCGACGCCACGCTCTACCGCAACGGCGCGCTCACCGTCGTGCTGCTGGTGCTCCTCGGCATCGTGCTGACGTGGCGCTACACGAAGGGCTCGCCCTTCGGCGCGGTGGTCCTGGGGCTGTTCATCCTGGGGCTGTCGGTGCACCTGATGCTGCTCATCCGCTCGATGCACAATCCCGCCATCGACGAGGGCGACCCGCAGACGTGGCGCAGCCTGTACGCCGTGCTGCGCCGCGAGCAGTACCCGCCCACGGGAATCCTCCCGCGCAAGGCGGACTTCTGGAGCTTCCAGCTCTCCGAGCACTTCAACGGTTACTTCCAGGCGCAGTTCCAGATGTTCCAGGCCTACCTCGGCCGGTTGAACCTGGGCTCGATGATCCCCATCGGGCTCGGCATCTGGGGCATCGTCGACCAGTTTGCGAAACACCGGAAAACCTGGGTGATGCTCTTCGTCACCACCTTCGTGATGACGATCGGGCTGGTCATCTTCCTCAATTTCTCCGACAGCGAAGTGCGCGAGCGCGACTACTTCTACTCGTCGGGCTTCTACTTCTTCGCGGTGTACATCGGGATCGGCCTGGTCAGCGTGCTGAGCGAGATCCGCGCCGGGCTGGCCAGAAAGTCGGCCGCGGTCCCGGTCACGGTGGGGGCGTGCGCGGTGGCACTCGCGCTGCCGATGTTCACGCTCAAGCAGCACTTCTTCACCCACGACCGCTCGCGCATCAAGGTCTGCTCCGAGTACGCGCACAACATGCTGGTGTGCCTGGAGCCCGACGCCATCATCTTCACCAACGGCGACAACGACACCTTCCCGCTCTGGTACAAGCAGGAGGTCGAGGGCTTCCGCCGCGACGTGCGCGTGGTGAACCTGAGCCTGCTCAACACGCCGTGGTACATCAAGCAGTGCCGCGACAACGAACCGAAGGTGCCCATCTCGTGGACCGACGACGAGATCGACCGGCTGCAGCCGGTGCCGTCGAAGGACGGCTGGGTGCTGGTGCGCGACATCGCCGTGGATCACATCCTGCGCACCAACATGTTCAAGCGCCCGACCTACTTCGCGGTCACGATTCCGCCCGCGACCTTCGCGCCCTACAAGGACATCATCGAGATGGAGGGGCTGGCGTACAAGGTGGTGCCGCGGCGGGGCGAGAACATGATCAACGCGCCCAAGCTCGAGGACTGCATCACCCACCAGTACCAGTACGGCGGCATTCTCACCGCGGACTGGACGCGCGACAAGAGCGTGTACCTGCAGCCGTACATCGAGCACCTGATCCAGAACTACTCGGCCGCGTTCGTCCAGCTCGCGTACGTGAAGCATGACGCGAAGGACTTCGCGTCGGCGCTCAAGTACATGCAGGTGGCGGGGCAGATCTCGCCGCGGCTGGAGCCTCCGCGGCAGCTCCTCGGCTACTACTACCTCGACGCCGGCGACAGCGCGCAGGCGGTGCAGCACTACGTGGACCTGCTCAAGGAGAAGCCGGGCGACGACGCGCTTTCCTACCGGCTCGCGGGCGTGTACGAGCGCCTCGGTCGCTACGCGGACGCGCTCGAGCTGATCGACCCGCTCTACGCGAAGGAACCGGATGCCAAGGACCTGAGCGTGATGGTGTTCACGCTGGCGGCGCGCGCCCACATGCCCGAGCGCGCGCGTGCCTACATGCAGGACTGGCTCAAGCGACACCCCGACGATGCCGACGGCCGGCAGGCGCTGGATGAATACGAGCGCCAGCTCGGCGTGCCGAAGGCGCAACCGTAGCGATGTCGAAGCGCATGATCGTGACGGGCGCCGCCGGGTTCATCGGCTCCCACGTGTGTGAGGCGCTGGTTGCGCGCGGCGACGACGTCACCGGCATCGACTGCTTCACCGATTACTACGATCCCGCGCAGAAGCGCGCCAACCTCGCCGCGCTCGCGACGCATCCCCGCTTCCGCCTGGTCGAGGAATCCCTCACCGAAACCGATCTCGACCCGCTGCTCGACGGCGCGTCGGTGGTGTTCCACCTGGCCGCGCAGGCCGGTGTGCGGCGCAGCTGGGGAACCGACTTCGAGCATTACATCGAACACAACGTGCGCGCCACGCAGCGTCTGTGCGAGGCAATGAAGGGACGCGGCGCGCGCCTGGTGTACTCGAGCTCGAGCTCGGTGTACGGCGAGACGGCGCACCTTCCCATGCGCGAGGACCATCCCACGCGGCCGCGCTCGCCTTACGGCGTCACCAAGCTCGCCGGCGAGGCGCTGTGCCTCCTCTACGGCGACAACCACGGGCTCCCGGTGGCGTGCCTGCGCTACTTCACCGTGTACGGCCCGCGCCAGCGCCCCGACATGGCGTTCCATCGCTTCATCGCGGCCATGCTCGCCGGCGATCCCATCGACGTGTACGGCTCGGGCACGCAGACGCGGGACTTCACCTACGTGTCCGACGCGGTGGCGGCGAATCTCGCCGCGGCCGACTACGATGGCCCCGAGAGCGTGTTCAACATCGGCGGTGGCAGCCGCGTGTCGCTCAATTCCGTCATCGACCTGCTGGGGAAGATCACCGGCCGCGCGCCCGACGCGCGCTTCCGGGAGGCGCAGAAGGGCGACGTCACGCACACGTACGCCGACATCACGCGGGCCGGCCGCGAGCTGGGGTACGCCCCCCGCATCGGCATCGAGGACGGGCTGCGCCAGGAAGTGGAATGGCTGGACGCGAAGCGCCGCGGCGTGGGAGCCTAGCAGGATGAAAATCTCGGTGGTCATCCCGTGCTACAACGAGCAGGAGAGCCTGCCCGAGCTCTTCGACAAGCTCGAGGCCGTCATGAAGGAGATGAAGTGCGACTACGAGTACATCTTCGTCGATGACGGCAGCACCGACCGCACCATCGCGGTGCTGCGCTCGCTGCGCGAGAAGTCGCCGCGCGTGAACATCATCAGCTTCCGGCGCAACCAGGGGAAGTCGGCCGCGCTCAACGTCGGCTTCCACGCCGCCGACGGCGACTACGTCGTCACCATCGACGCCGACCTCCAGGACGA
>DASVAK010000191.1:0-3850 GCA_036376395.1 Candidatus Krumholzibacteriia bacterium | reverse complement strand
AGACGGTTAGCGGAGCCGGACACGGCGCACCTCGAGTCCATTCGGGCGCACCGTGACGTCGTCGAAGCTCCGGTGCACCAGCAGCAGGCCGCGTGGATCGACGACGTCCACATCGATTCGATATTTTCCGGGCTCGAGGTCGAGCCGGGCCAGCTCGATGGACGCGGGCAGCGTGGTCCAGCTGCGCGTGTCGGCCGTCTCGGTGACGACGCCGAGCAGGTTCACCAGCGTGCCCAGGCCCTCGTTCTTGTTGTTCGCGGTTTCGCTGGCGAGATACTTCGCGAGCGCGCGCGCGATGGCGCGCATCACGATGGTCGCCTCCTTCTCCTTGAAGGCGCGCGCGGCCTGGCCGTCGAGATTCTCCACCTGGACGGCGGTCACTTCGGCTCCCTGCCCGTCGCGCTCGGTTGCCTTCTCGGAGATGCGCGAGGCGCGCACCACGGCGCGGTGACCGACGGGCGGATCCGCCTGCAGCACGGGCAGCGCCACGTGCAGCCAGTACTTGACCAGCTTGGTGTTCTGGTACTGGACGCCGCGGCGCGCGTAGAGCTGGTGGCAGTAATCATCCTGGTTGCGGTACCGGTCGTTGTTGAGGATCGGCACGGTGAACGACGTCTCCTGCTTCCGGGCGACGATTCCCGTCTCAATCATCACCGCGACGCGCCCGCGCATTCCGTTGGCTGTCTCACACGACGCGTCTTTTGCATAGGTCGCCGCGAGGGCGGCGTCGCCCTGGAGCCGCGCGTTGCGGGCCGCGTCGCACGGAAGCCACGGCGGGGCGGCCAGCGTGGAGTCCGCCCCGTACGCCTGCAGCGCCGCACGGTACGACACCTCCGCGCTTCCGGGCTCGTCGCCGCGCTCGTAGACGAGCCCGGTGAGATACTGGAGGAAGGGATCATCGGCGAAGTAGGTCTCGCCGGCGTCGTGGATCCACTGCAGCTTCTGGTTCAGCCGGCGGCACTCGACCAGCGCGTCGCCGGTTTCACCGAGGAAGAGGTAGTTGAGAATCTTGTAGTAGTTGACGAGCACCGCCTCGAAGGCGTCGCCGCGGTACTTGACGAGGCCCTCGTTGACGATGACGGCGCCGATCTCGCGCGAGATGCTGCGGGTGTATAGCTCCTCGAGCACCTGGTCGGCGCGCTCGAACACGGCGTTGCTTCCCGCGTAGTCGCCCTGCTCGTGGAGGACGAGCCCCAACTCGTAGCAGTAGAGGAGCTCCGAGCCCGAGCGGTCGATCTTCTCCACTTCCTTGATCGCCGTCTCGTAGTCGTCGCGCGCCATGGCGTCGCGAATCGCCGGCGCCTGGCGCGAGTAAGTGGAGCACGCGCCGAGCACCGCGACCGCCGCGCACGCCAGCGCGACCGCCATCCATCCCCGGACCTGGTGCATCGAATCCCGAGCGGCCTAGCGGCTGTATCCCGAACGCGAGATGTACTTCTTGATCTTCTTCTGGCCCGCCCAGACCTTGGTGTTCGTCTCCAGGTTGATCAGGTTCAGGTCGACCTGGTAGAGCACCACCGACTCGCCGCCCTCGCGGTCCTCGATGCTCGTGATCACGCCGCCCATCATGTAATCGGCGCCGTGCTCCTTGCCCCACTGCTTCATCGACTCTTCGCTCGAGTACTGCTGCTGGTCGGCGCGCTCGCCGCGGATCTGCTCGCGCTCTTCCGCGCTCGCCACCATCTCGGCCTGGCCGGAGTTGATGAAAGCGCGCTCGATGTCGCCGATGAACGTGTCCGTCGAGATGTGCTCGGTGGTCTTGTTGCGCACCTGGCCCACGATGATGATCGGATTCTTCGCCTTGGCCGTCATGTGGGTCGCCTTCCACGGGCGCGACATGCAGTCGGCGATCATCTCCTCGGAGACGAGGCGCGAATCGGTGTCGTTCCACCGGCCGGAGAGATCGATGGTCTCGCCCGGATCCACGCGTTCCACCTTGGTGCCGCCCGCGCATCCACCCAGCATCGCCACAACCAGAAGTCCCAGTGCGTACCGCTTCATCACGTCCTCCTTGAAACCGTTGGCGTCCTGCGCCGTTGCCGGGGCCAGCATGGAGCCAAATCGCGGTGGGTGTCAATCAGTGCGTACGCGTCGCGGCGCCGGTCCGCCGCGCGAGCCAGGCGAACATGACGAGGTCGTACGCGGCGTGCGCGGCCATGGCGGCCTCCAACCCCTTCCAGGCGTTGATCGCGGAAAGCCCCATGCTCGCGCCGAAAAGGAACACGGCAAATGCAGGCGCCCCGCGCTCCCGGAGGCGAAGCGCCCCGTGTACCGCGATGAAGGCGAGCGACGCGAACCAGCGCCCGACAGCGGGCTCGAGCACACCGCGAAAGAAGAACTCCTCGCTGATCCCGGCGGCAACCGACACGACCAGCACCGTGTGCCAGCGCGGTTCGATGCCGTCCACCGCGTGCTCGGCGAGCCGGCGCAGCCGCCCGAGAAAACGAAGCCTCGCCACCGCGAGCGCGCACACGACCGCCACGCCCGCGCCGATGCCGGCGCCGAGCAGCGCGCGTTCCGCCGCGTGGGTGCGATCAAAAACGGAGAGAAGGCCCAGGCCGCGCGCCCACAGGATCAGCGCGCCGCCGCCAAGGAGCAGGATGCCGAAGACCAGGCTCGCGCCCACCACGACGCGCCGTGCGTCCGACGTCTCCGGTGTCGACACGCGCGACACGACGGTCAGGCGCCGATGAGGCGTTCGAGCGGAACCGGTTCGATCCACTCGGGCAGGTCGTACATGTGACGGGTCGTCTTGTGCGGGTAGGTGCGGCCCGCGAGCGCGGTGTCGAGCACCGATTGCTTGGTCACCTCGATCCCGGGCCGTCGCGACATGACGCGGACGGCGGGATCGTCGAGGTAGCGGACGGCGTAGCACGGCAGCAGCGCGAGAGAGAGCTGCGACGCGACGGTCCAGCGGTGGTGGCCGTCTAGGATCACGCGCGTGGCGCGATCGACCAGCACCGGCGGGTAGAATTGCCCCGCGATACGGATCTCCTCCACCAGGCGTTCCACTCGCGACGGATCGATTTCCTCGTGTGGCCGGAGCAGCCGGGGAGCAATGAGCTCGAATTCTCCCAGCACGTTCGTTCGCCTGGTAGCGCGCGCTCTAGCGCCAGGGAATGGGAAGGTTGAGCCGGACCAGCTTGGCTTCCAGCTCCTCGCGCTCGCGGTTGCGCTTGAGGCCGTTCTTTCCCGGCTCGAGCCAGCCGTGCTTCTCCGCGATGGCGCGCGCGCCGTTGACGTCGCCGGCGCCGATCGACTGCACGATCCCGGTCTCGATGCCGGAAAAACCCATCGCGTTCATGCGGTAGTCGAGGAAGGCCTCCCACGTGATCGGGCACCAGTTGCGCACGATCTCTTCGCCGATCACGGTCGCGTAATTGCGGATCTCGAGCTGCGAGTGCTCGTCCATGCGCAGCGAGAGGAAGTGGAGCAGGTTGTGGAGATCGATCTTCCAGTACGCCTCGGTGTACGTGGAGAGCGGCAGGTCCTTGCGCGCCTGCTCGCGCGCGACGCCGGCCTCGATGCGTTCCTGGTAGAGCTTGCGCGCCTGGCGGTGCAGGTCGGCCTCCTGCTTCGAAAACGTCGAGCCGATCTCCTCGTCGATGAAGCCCGCGCTTCCCTGACGGTTGCCGGCCGACTGCTTGCGCCATTCTCCCGCACTGGTCATCTGCGCGGCGTCGATGGCGAGCGAGTAGCGAGTACTATATTCATTCACCGAGGCTGATCTGTGTCGTATCCACTGGCGCCACGCGTCCATGGGCACGCGCACGTGCAGCTTGATCTCGCACATCTCGAAGGGCGTGGTGTGACGGTGGCGCAGGAGGTAGCGGATCAGTCCGCGGTCCTC
>DASVAK010000190.1:0-16768 GCA_036376395.1 Candidatus Krumholzibacteriia bacterium | reverse complement strand
ACCCTTGCGCTTGCCCATCGCATCGATGACCGAGCCTTCATAACCCGGGTCGACTTCGATGACGACTTCTTCCACCGGCTCGAGCAGCTGCTCGTCGACTTCCTTGAGGATCACGCGCGGGCGCGAGACTTCCATCTCGTATCCCTCGCGGCGCATGGTCTCGATCAGGATGGCCAGGTGGAGCTCACCGCGGCCGCTCACCTTGAACCGTTCGCCGCCGTCCGCGTCCTCGACGCGAATGCCGACGTTGATCATCGCCTCGTGCTCGAGGCGCTCGCGGATGTGGCGCGAAGTCAGGAACCGGCCGCCGTCGGTGCCCGAGAGCGGGCTGGTGCTGTGCGAGAAGAACATCGAGATGGTCGGCTCGTCGACCTTGATGAGCGGAAGCGCCTCGGGACGGTCCGGCGAGGCGAGGGTTTCGCCGACCTGGACGTCCTCGATGCCCGCGATGGAGATGATGTCGCCGGCCAGGGCGGTCTGGACCTCGGCGCGCTTGAGCCCCGCGTAGCGCAGGATGCGCGTCACCTTCGAGCGCGTCATCGATCCATCGCGCTTGATGAGAATGATGGGGTCGCCCATCTTGACCGAACCGTGGTGGATGCGTCCGCTCGCGATGCGGCCCACGTAGGAATCGTAATCGAGCATCGTCACCAGCATCTGGAACGGGCTGTCGAAGTCGGCCACCGGCGGAAGCACGCGGTGCACGATGGTCTCGAGCAGCGCCTTCATGTCGGTGCGCGGATCGTCCAGGTCGAGCGACGCCCATCCCTGCTTGCCGGAGGCGTACACGATGGGGAAGTCGAGCTGCTCGTCGGTCGCGTTCAATTCGCAGAACAGGTCGAAGGTGAGGCTCGCCACCTCGTCGGGCCGGCAGTTGGGGCGGTCCACCTTGTTGATGACGACGATGGGCTTCAGGTGCAGCTCGAGCGACTTCTTGAGCACGAACTTGGTCTGCGGCATGGGGCCGTCGAAGGCGTCCACCAAGAGGAGCACGCCGTCCACCATGCGCAGGATGCGCTCGACCTCGCTGCCGAAATCGGCATGGCCGGGCGTGTCGACGATATTGATGGTGAGGTCCTTGTACCGGATCGACGCGTTCTTGGAGAAGATGGTGATCCCACGCTCCTTCTCCAGCGGATTGGAGTCGAGGATCATGACCTCGCCCTCCTTGAAGGCGTACGCGCCCGTCTGCTTGAGGAGCGCGTCGACCAGCGTGGTCTTGCCGTGGTCGACGTGGGCAATGATGGCGATGTTCCGAACGTCCTTGCGTCGCTTCTGATTCACCATGATAGGGGATCCTGATTTCCCGGCCGTGGGCCGGCGTGTCGGGCCAAACATGAAAAGAAGGCCGGCTGGCCGGCCTTCATTGCGCGAAACCTCGCGGGCGCATAATATAGGCCATTCGCCCGCGCCTGGCAAGGCCGGGTATTCGCACGCTCACGGAGGCTTGAATGAAACGCACACGCTCGATGCTCCTGCTGGCGACGGCCGTCGCGATGATCGGCTGCAGCGGGGGAACCAAGATCTCGGATTCCTGGAAGGATTCCGCCCTCGAACCGAAGCCGCTCGGCAAGATTGCGGTGGTCGGTATCGGCGACGACGCGGTGGTCCGCCGCATGTTCGAGGACACCTTCGCGAAGGCGCTGCGCGATCGCGGCAACGACGCGGTGGCGTCGTACACCTTCGTGAAGGCGGGGCCGGACACCAATCCGGATTCGCTGGTCGCCACGCTGCGCACGGCCGGCTACGAGGGCGCGCTCACCGCGCGCTCGCTGGGCGAAGAGACGGTGGAGACACAGACGCTGGGCAGCACCTACTACATGCCGCAGGGTTACTACCAGTGGGGCAGCTACTACTCGATGAGCTACGGCGCCATGATGACCACGAGCTACAACGAGCGCAGCGGCCGCGTGCTGATCGAGGCCAACCTGTTCGATCTCGCGTCGGAGCGGCTGATCTGGGCCGTGCGCTCCTCGACCACCAAGACCGCCAAGCTCAAGGAGAGCGTCAACAGCTACACCGGCACCGTCGTGCGCGAGCTCGCCAAGAGCGGCTGGATCAAGTAGCGCGAATGATCGGCGCCATCGCCCGAAAAATCCGGCGCCGGCGCGACCGGCGCACGTTCCGCGAATACGGCCACGAGGTGAAGCGATTCACCCTCGAGCGCGACGGCGAGGTCGAGTACGCGCAGTGGCTGCACCCGTTCGAGAAGCCGAAGACCATCCGACAGGCCGACGTCGACGGGTGGCGCGCCTTCCTGCGCGACGGGGACGTGGCCATCGACATCGGCGCCCACACCGGCGACACCAGCGTGCCGATGGCGCTGGCGTGCGGTCCGCGCGGGCTGGTCGTCGCGGTGGAGCCCAATCCGCACGTCTTCCGCGTGCTCGAAGCGAACGCCGCGCTCAACGCCGGCCGAGCGCACATCCTGCCCCTCAACCTTGCCGCCACCGAGACCGACGGCGAGTTCGAGTTCCACTACTGGGACGCGTCGTTTGGAAACGGCGGGTATCTTTCACGTCTTCACAACCAGCGTCACGGTCATCGCTACCCGCTGCGCGTGACCGGGCGGCGGCTGGAGGACGAGCTGCGCGAGCGGATCCCCGCGCGTCTTGGCGACATCCGTCTCGTCAAGACCGACGCCGAGGGATATGATGCCGCCGTGCTGGGATCGATGGCGCGATTGATCGACGACGTGCAGCCCGTGCTGGTGTGCGAGATGCACAAAAAGCTCGATGACGCCGAACGCCGCGCGCTGTGGGACGTCCTGGCCCGGCCCGGTTACCGGATGCACCGCCACGCGGGTGGTGCGCAGCCGGTGGGTGAACCGCTCGGGCCCGGCGATCTCCGGCGCTGGCCGCACTTCGACATCGTCGCCCTTCCGGCGTCGCGCGCGGAGGCCGGGTCGTGATGGATGCGCTGCGCTGGACGCCCCGCCTGCGCCGCCTGGGTCGCGTGATCCTGTGGACGATGATCGCGGCGCTGCTCGTGAGCGTGATTCCCGTGTTTGCGCTGCGCTGGATCGATCCGCCCACCACGGCGTTCATGCTCGCGCGGCGCACCGAGGGTCTCGTCAACCCGAAGCGCCGCGTCACCATCCAGTACGACTGGCAGGACATCCGGCACATCTCGCGCAACGCGCAGCTCGCCATGATCGCGGCGGAGGACCAGAAGTTTCTCGAGCACGAGGGCTTCGACATCGAGGCCATCGAGAAGGCCATGGAAGCGAACCACCGGCGCAACGGCCGGATTCGCGGCGCGAGCACCATCTCCCAGCAGGTGGCGAAGAACCTGTTCCTCTGGAAGGGGCGCAGCTGGCTGCGCAAGGGAATCGAAGCCGGCTACACGGTGCTGATCGAGACGCTGTGGCCGAAGCGGCGCATCCTCGAGGTCTACCTCAACATCGCGGAGTTCGGCGACGGCGTCTACGGCGTGGGCGCGGCGTCGCCGGAGTTCTTCGGCAAGCCGGCGGCGAAGCTCTCGCGGCACGAGGCGGCGCTGCTTGCGGCCGTGCTGCCCAACCCGAAACGCATGCACGCCGACAAACCCTCGCGCTACGTCGAACGCCGCGCGTGGTGGATCGAACGGCAGATGATGCGGCTGGGCGCGCGCCACCTCGATCCGGTTGACGCGATGAAGTGAGCGCGATACGGGGGATGCACCGCGTTGCGCGCTACGCGTGGTCGCTGCCCAACAGCGCGCCGGGCGCGGTGCTCGCCGCGGTCGCGGTGGCAACCGGCGGGCGCGCGGGCGTCGTGCGCGGCGTGCTCGAAGCGCACGGAGGCGTCGTATCGTTCATCCTGCATCGCATGGTTCCGCTCCGCGGCGGCGCCAGCGCGATGACACTCGGCCACGTCGTCCTCGGTCGCGACGCCGGCTGCCTCGAGCGCACGCGCGCCCACGAACGCGTGCACGTTCGCCAGTGCGAAGCCTGGGGGCCGTTCTTCATTCCCGCCTATCTCCTCGCGTCGGTCCTGGCCGCCGTGCGGGGGCGCCACTTCTACCGCGATAACCCGTTTGAACGAGAGGCCTTCGCTCGCGCGGCCGAGGCCGCGCCCGGCGACGAGTTTTCGCTTTGACGCGGGGCGCTCGCGCCCGTAACATCAGTCGACACATAGCCGTCACGCAACGGGTTCACACCGCACGCGAGCCCCGGGCCTGGGCCCGGTACCAACGGTATTCAATGATCGTTTGCTACGGGTTCCGGCGGCGACGGTTTGTATTGTCGCTGGCCGCCGCCATCACTGTGCTTCTCCTCGGCATCTCCCCCGGTGCGGTGCCGGAGGCATGCGCCGCGCCCGACGACGGTTTCGCGACCCGCCATCCCCGGCTCTTCTTCTCTTCGTCGGATCTTCCGCTGATGCGCGTGCGTGTCCACGGCGGCAACCCCGCCGTCAATGACGCGTACGCGTTCATCCGCTCGCGCTGCTACGACGTGTACGCCTCCGCTCCGCTCGACTCGCTCGTGCGCGACTCGGCCGCGCTCGAGGCGATGATCAACCTGGCCCTCGTCTCGCACTTCGAGGCGACGGTGGACTCCAACCTGGTGAACCTCGGCCGGCGACTCACGCTCTACATTGCGCGCACCACCGGTGTCACCACCGATCCGTTCCTGACCTCGCTGCAGCTGCGATCGCTGGCGATCGGGTTCGACCACTTCTTCGTGAACGCGAGCGCTGCGGAGCGTGACGAGATTCGCATCGAAGCGCAGTCCTACATCTCGTACATGACGACGAACATGAACTACGACATCTGGCTGCACAGCCCGTACGTGAGCAACAAGACCGCCATGGTCAGCGGTGCGCTCGGCCTGGCCGGCGTCGCCTTCCAGGACGAGCTGCCGTCCAGTGTCGCGGCGGGCGCGCGCGTCAAAGCCGACGAGTTCTTCCAGGCGTGGCGTGACGCCCATCTCGCCAACGACGGGTGCTATCGCGAAGGCACGCTCTACATCGGCTGGAGCATGCGCAACCTGATCTACTATTTCGCGGCGCGCAAGCGATTCGACGGGTTCGACTACGCGACCGATCCGCTGATCCAGTCCATCGAGCGCTGGGTACCGTACGAGCTCGACACGCGCGGATTGGCGCGCGTGAACAACATCCAGGACCAGACCGACTACTACAAGCCGCTGGCGCGCCACACGACGTACTTTGCCTGGGCGCAGAGCGAATGGCGCAGCGGGCTCGCCGCGTACATGTGGGAGCATACCGCCGGTTCCCTGGGGTTCGACATGGGGGACGACAACGACAAGGCGTCCACGGTGCTCTGGCATACGGGCGTGCCGCCCATCAATCCGGCCGCCATGCTCGAGCGGAGCCGCGTGTGGGAGGACCGTGGTCTGTACTATTTCCGGACCGGCTGGGGAGACGGCGCGTCATCGAGCGACGTCGTGTTCAGCTTCTACTCCGGCGAGTTCCGCGGCGGCCACGCACAGGAAGACCAGAACCAGTTCACGCTCGCGGCGTACGGAGAGAAGCTGGTGTTCGACCAGGGCGCGGGCGGCCAGGCGAAGCAGACCGAGGCGCACAATCTGATTCGTATTGACGGCCTGGGGCAGCACAACGCCGGCAGTTCGATCGGCACCGACGGGCGCATCGCGGAGTACGTGCTGTCGGACTTCGCGGACTACGTGTGCGGCGATGCCGCCCTGGCCTATTCGACCCACAGCCCGTACAACAATCCGGGCGTGCCGTATCCCTGGAGCGATTGGAGCTGGGGGCTGACCGGCGCCAATCCCGTGGACCACGCCTTCCGCGGAATCGTGGCGATGCACGGCCCGGATGCGCCCCCGTACTTCATCATCCGCGACGACATCGAGAAGGACGACGCCGTGCACCGCTACGACTGGTGCATGCACGTTCCCTCCACGGCGAGCGTGGACACCGGCGCCGATCCGGTCACGGTCGTGAACGGCGCCGCATCGTTGCGCGTCTACCCGCTGTATCCGGCGCGCGAGTCGCTGGCGGCGAGCGTGACCGCGTTCGACAACGGAAACGCGGATCCCAACTCGCGCATGATCACGCTGGGAACGGACGCGATTGATCCGCACTTCACGCTCTTGCTGCTGCCCCTGCCGGCGTCGGCCGCGCCGCCCGAGTGGTCGCGCGATGTGTATGCCGGCGGCGTGCACCTGCGCCTGGGGTGGGGAAGCGGTATCATCGACGAGATCGTGATGCAGTTGCCGTTGCCGCCCATCGGGGGCGCGTCTGTCACCGATCCGTTTCCGTGGGCGATCAACACCGATGCGCCGCTCGTGACGGTGAGGAAGCGCGGGCCGGCGGTGATCGGCTACACCCTGGTGGACGGCACCTGGCTCACCGTGGGCGGTGAGCTGATGGCGGCCGTGGAGGATGGGCCCGCCACGGTGATCTTTGACGGCCATCGCGCGCGCGTGAGCCGGCCCGACGCCCAATTCCGCGTGCGCGCCGACGCGATCGACGCCGTCTTCTACCGCGACACGCAGCTCCCTTCGCACGTCGAGGGCGAGTTTCGCGTGAGCGGTTACGTCACCGCCGCGGGCGAATCCCCCGCGGCCGGCCTCGCGCTGCGCACGTACCCGAACCCGTTCAACCCGTCCGTGCACGTAACGTTCGTCACCCCGGCGGCGGGCTGGGTCGAAGCGACCATCCACGACGTGACGGGACGGCCGGTCCGGACGCTGGCGCGTCGCACCATGAACGCGGGAACCCATACGATGGACTGGGATGGAATGGACGATGGGGCGCGGCGCGTGGCGAGTGGCGTGTACTTCCTGCGACTGAGCGCCGGCGACGAGCGCGTGGTGAGAAAACTGGTCCTGGTGCGCTAGGCCGCGTCGCGGTCGGCGGTTTCGTCGAAGCGCGGTTCGAGCAGCCGAAACGCCGAGCGCAGCGCCGTCTCCACCCCGGCCGGCGTGTCCGCGCGCGCAAAGATGAATCCCATGTAGAGAAATCCCTCCGGGAGCGGCGCGAGATCCTGGCCGGTGCGCGCGCTGACGAGCACTTCGTCCACGTGTTTCACCGCAGCCGCCGAGTTCACCCCGTGCATCCCCGCGAAGCGGCCCGCCCGCGGCGCCTGCATCATCCACACGCCCGCCGCCCGCGCCTCCCGCGGCGGGATCGCGCCCAGCAATCCCAGCGCATGCAGGATGATCATCTCTTCGAGCGAGCGGTCGCCGTCGAAGCGAAGCACGCGCGAGCACATGCCGCCGATGGAGCGCGCGTGGGCTTCGAGGGGGACGACCCGGCTTCCGTCAACGCGCAATTCGACGTGCACGGGGCCGTCGGAGAGCGCCATCGCCTCCACCGTCCGGCGCGTGACCTCGTGAACCGACTCCTGCACACCCGCGTCGAGCCGCGACGGCGCGATGTACATCGTCTCGGGGAAGTACGGACCTTCCAGCCGGTCGACTTTGTCGAAGATGGCGAAGATGTGCAACCGGCCGCGGTCGACGATACCCTCGACCGCCACTTCGTCGCCGGGAATGTACGTCTCGACGAGCACATGCCGGTTGGCGAGGTCGTCGTGCGGCGACGGGGAGGCGCGAACGAGAGTCGCCAGTCGCTCGAATGCGGAGATGAACTGGGCCGGATTGTCGACGCGCACGACCCCGCGGCTGGCTGACATCGCCAGCGGCTTGAGCACCGCGGGATAACCGACGTCGACGGCAATCTCGTCGCGGGCGACGCGCGTGATGTCGGCGTCCAGTGCCACCAGTCGGTAGCGGGGAATATCGATGCCGGCCGAACGCATGCGCTCGCGGCCGAGGAACTTGTTGAGCGCGGCGCGAACCGCGGCCGCCGGGTGATGACGGAGGCCGAGCGCCTCCGCGACGAGCGCCGCCGGAAGCACCGACTGGTCGTCCACGGCCACGACGCCGTCGACGCGATTCGCCGCCGCGAATGCGCGCGCCGCCTCGATCAGCCGGTCCGGTTTCGAAAACTCGAGGGCCGGAAGCGACACGGGGTGCAGGTGCGAGAGCGACGACGGGACCTCGGACGCGATGCTGAGATCGATGGCCAGCCCCTGCGCGGCGCGAACGAATGCCTCCGCGCGGTACGTCGCCGTGGGAATCAGCATCAAGAGGCGCGGTTTCATGATGGTTGCTCGAGCGGGCCGCGGTCGTCTACTTCGATGATGGCGCGTAGTAGGGATTGCGTCCGGAGGCGTGGTCGGTGGTGTCGAGGATCTCTCCCACTTCGGGCACCTCGTCGCGGATGGTCCGCTCGACGCCGTACTTGAGCGTCACGCTCACCATGCCGCAGCCCTGGCAACCGCCGCCGAACTCGAGGAAGACCGCGTTGTTGTTCACGTCGAGCAGCGTCACGTAACCGCCGTGCGATGCGACCGCGGGGTTGATGACGGTATCGAGCACCTGCTGAACGCGACGGCGAACTTCCTCGGGCGGCAGCATGGACGCGGCGACCGCTTCGGAGATCAGCGGCGCGCCGGATGCGAGCACATCGCGGATCGCCATCCCGACCAGCGGCGCCTTCGTCTCCCAGTCGGCATCGCCGGCGAGCGTCACGCGTGCCACGTCGTGGTTCACGAGCACCTCGCTCACGTTTTCGATGTCGAAGATCCGGTCCACCAGGGGCGAACCCTGGGACTGGCTGCGATCGGCGAAGTAGGCCGAGCCGTTCGGGAAGAGCGGTTCGCTCGAGCGGAAGGTGCACTGCTCGGGGTGCATCATCGACGGTGTCGCTTCGATGCGAACCGTTCGTCCGCCGGGCAATTCGAAATTGAGGCTCAATTCGTCCATAGTGCTCCCATCATAGAAGAGGCGGGACCCCGGGCGCAAGGAAACGAAGTCACGCTCCTGATCGTTCGAGGAAGCCAAACTGGCTCCCGGTCGGTTCCGCTCAGCAGAACCAGTCCTCGGTGAGGCGCGGCGTTTCCCCGCGCCGGCGCGGTGAAAGAGCGATTTCGCGCCCGGGCGCAACCACCTCCGCCATGCGCCGGAACGTGTGTTCGATCGGGTTCTCTTCGGCCGGGGCGAGGGCCGAGATCTCGGCGAGGGTCGCCTGGATGACGTCCATCCCGGGGTCGGGGTGGACCCACGGGTGGGTGAAGCGCGCCACATCGAACGCTCCGAAGAGCGGGGCGGTGGATGGATCGCGCAGGAGCAGCGAACCCGCGGGCACCAGGAGCCGGATCGAGTACTGGACCGGGTCGATCTGCTCGACCAGCCCTTCGCGCGCGACGATGTCGAAGAGCTGTGCGAGGCTCACGCGCGTTTCCCACGGCGTGAACGGCATGAGCGACGGCCGCAGCGTGAGTCCGCGCCGGGCGAAGGCACGGATCACCTCCAGCGCGTCGGCGGCGGTGTGCCCCTTGTCGAGGCGCCGGAGCACCTCTTCATTGAAGGACTCGACCGCGCTCACGACGAACAGCGACCCCAGTGCATGCAGTTCGTCGACCACGTCGGGGTGACGCAGCAGGTGCTCGACCTTGGCGGTGTAATCGAAGGTGACTCCGGGATGGCGTTCGTGGAGCGCGCGCGCGATACGCAGCGCGTGGGTGGGCCCGTTCAGGAAATCGGCATCGGCGAAGGTGATGTGTCGCGCACCCCGCGCCACGCCGGCATCGATGTCGGCCAGCACCGCGCGCGGATCGAGCGCGTAGAAGGACCCGTCGTATGCGGCCGGAATTGGGCAATGCCGGCAGGTGTGCTTGCATCCGCGCGTGGTGGCGATGTACGCCGTGGGGAGATCTTCTCCGTCCGCCCGGAGCCGCACGTAGCGCGTCTCGCCCTTCTGCGCGGGCCGTCGCGGCGAGAGATCCAGCGATCGCTCGCGCGTTCGCGCCGCGATGCGCGGCGGCGCAGTCACGCGCACGGAGCGGGGAGAAGCGTCGCCGCGCGTTGCAACCGCCGACACCAGCGCGAGCAGGTCTGCCTCGAATTCGGCGCCCAGGCACGAGTCGGCGAGCCGGGGGACCAGGTGCCCCGCGTGCAGCTCCGCGTACAGTCCGTAGAAGCAGATGTGCGCGGACGGGTTGACCTCCCGCACCCGCGCCGCCACCCGCGCGCCGAGGCGCAGGGCGGTGTGCATCGGCGTCGAGATGGCGATGAGCGGCGCCGACGCGCACGCCCGGGCATCGAAATCCTCCACCGCCACGTCGAGCACGCGCGCCCGGAAGCCGGCGCGATCGAGCACGCCGGCCGGTGTCAGCGCGCCGAGCGGCTCGTGTCCGAGCTCGTAGCACGAGACCAGCACCGCGTCGAAGATGGCGGTGGAATGGGGTGGGAGTGCATGCACGCCTCCATTATACTGGCGCGGCCGGCGTCCGCAACATCGCCGCAGGAAAGCCCGGCTCGATCATGACGCATAATTTCGACTCGTTTCATCTTCCGTTCGCGAAGGCCTCCGGTCGTCTGCCCGGTCCGGGCGGCAAGCCTTTCGTGGAATTGTTCCGCTACGGCCCGGTCAGCGTCGAGATCTACGGGCCGCGCGAAGTCGATATGCAGCAGCCGCACGCGCAGGACGAGCTGTATATCGTCGCCCGTGGTCACGGCGAGTTCCGCAACGGCCCGATCCGGCACACCTTTGCGACCGGCGACGTGATGTTCGTTCCCGCCGGGGTGGAGCACCGCTTCGAGCATTTCAGCGACGATTTCCTGGTCTGGGTCGTGTTCTGCGGGCCCCAGGGCGGGCACCAGCCGTAGCCATCGTCGTCACGGCGGCCGCCGGTTCGATTGTGTATACTGCGTAGAGATTCACCGTCCGGGAGAAAGGGATGGCCACCTTGGAGTTGCACCGCATCGCACCCGCCAGGCTCAAGCCCGGCGTCACACCCGACGCTCTTCAATCACTCGCGCCCGCCGCGCCCACGCCGTCCGAATCGCGCGTACCCATTCGCGGCAGGGCGTTGATCTTCTGGGACCCGAAGCGCCCCGGTGAGAAGCTCGACGCCATCGATACCGACCAGATCACGCCCGCGCGCGACTGCGTCTCCGAGAGCCTGGACGCACTCGACAAGAACTGGAAGGAGGGCGCGTTCCGCTTCCTCATGCCCGGGTTCCGCGCGCGCGTCCACCGCGGCGAAACCTTCGTGATCGCCGGAGACCGCTTCGCCATCGGGTCGTCGCGCGAGATGAGCCCGGCGGGCCTGCGCGCCATCGCCGAGGAAGCCGGCCTCGAGATGGTGATCGTTTGCGGCGACAACATGGGGGACATCTTCCGTCGCAACGCGCTCAATCTCGGGCTCGAGGTCGTGCAGTCGAGAGCGGCCGTCACGGACGCGCGCGACGGCGACTCGTTCTCGTACGATCCCGTCTCGCGCCGGCTCGTCAACGAGACGCAGGGGAAGACCTACGAGCCGGTGCCGCTCACCCCGAAAGAAGACGAGATCCGGCGCACGGGGGGAATCTTCGCGACCGGGCGCCGCGAGTTTCGCGATTCCATCCGCGGCGTGCCCGCCATCGAGTGGCCCGATCCGGAAACCGCGCGCTCGATGACGACCACCGAACAGATTGTGTGGGCGCACCGTGTCGACAAGGATGCCGCGGTCACGCCGGGGCGCACGCTGCGGGTGTACGCGGATCTGCTGCCCGCGTCCGACGGCACCGCGCCGTTCGCCATCCACACCTTCAACCAGATCACCGGCGGGGACGCCATCTTCCCGCGCCAGGCCGCGGTCGCGAACGACCACTTCGTGTTCACCGGGGCCGAAGCCGACGACCGGCAGACGCGCATCGGCGCCGAGTTCGCAAAACGACACGACATCACCAAGCCGTACTACGCGACTCCCGGCGACGGCATCTTCCACTTCTATTTTCCCGAGCAGGGATTGATCTATCCCGGCCAGTTCATCCCCGGCGCCGACTCGCACAGCCGCGCGTACGGCGCGTACGGCGCGGTCGGTATGGGCGTCGGATCGACGACGCTCGGTTTCGGCTGGTCGACCGGGTACGTGTACTTCACACCGGCGAAAGCACGGCGGGTGGTGTTCACCGGAACGCTGCAGCCGTGGGTGACGGGCAAGGACGTGGTGCTCAAGCTGCTCGAACGATGGGGCGCGCAGCAGGCGCAGGGCATGTCGGTCGAGCTCGTGGATGCGAACCAGCAGCTGCCCATCGCGTACCGCAACACCATCGCGAACATGATGGCCGAGGCCGAAGCACAGAACGGTATCTTCGTCGCCGACGCGGTGACCGAGGCGTGGTTTGCAGCCAAGGGCATGAAGGACCTCCCCTATCCGCGCCTCGCTCCGGGCGCGAATGCGCGCTACGAGATCGACGAGGAGCTCGACCTCTCCACCGTCGTGCCGATGGTCGCGAAACCGTACAGCCCCGGCAACGCGTTTCCCGCCTCCGACGTGGCGCGCGAGCGCATCACCTTCGATCGCGCCTTCATCGGGTCGTGCACCAACGGGAGCTACGATGATCTCCTGCAGGCGGCGCTCGTCGCGAAGCGCGCGCTCGAGGCCGGGTTCCACAAGTCGACCGTGCCGCTGATCGTGTTCCCGGGCTCGGGCGGTGTGAAGCGGTTGATCGAACAGCCCGACCAGCGCCTCGCCGGTGATTCGGTGGCGGCGGTGCTGCGCGCGGTGGGCGCGGTGATCCGCGATTCGTGGTGCGGCCCGTGCTTCGGCCAGGGCCCCGACGCGCTGACCAAGGGACAGCGCGCCATCACCTCGTTCAACCGCAACTGGCAGAATCGAATGGGCCTGGGCGGCGAGGGCTACCTGGCCAGTCCTGCCGTGGTCGTGGCGTCGGCGCTGGCGGGCTACATGGCGCCTCCCGACGAGCTCGGCATCGAGTGGAACGCGGAGTCGTTCGCGGTCTAGCCGCGCGCTCACCATGGAATACCGGCACCTGGGCCGAAGCGGTCTCAAGGTCTCCGTCATTTCGCTGGGCGCGTGGGTCACCTACGGGTCGCAGGTGGGCGAAGACGCCGCCCTCGAATGCATGAAGGTCGCCTACGACGGCGGCGTCAATTTCTTCGACAACGCCGAAGCGTACGCGTCGGGAAAAGCCGAGACCGTCATGGGGAACGTGATCCGGCGGCTGGGCTGGAAGCGCGGCGACATCGTGATCTCCACCAAGCTCTTCTGGGGCGGCAAGGGCCCGAACGACGTCGGGCTCTCGCGCAAGCGCATCCTCGAGGGGATCGACCGCTCGCTGCAGCGGCTCCAGCTCGACCACGTCGACCTGCTCTTCTGCCATCGCCCCGATCCCCACACGCCCATCGAGGAAACCGTGCGCGCCATGAACCACGTGCTCAACCAGGGCAAGGCGCTGTACTGGGGCACGAGCGAATGGAGCGCGGACGAGATAAGCGAAGCCGCCGGCATCGCGAGCCGCGAACACCTGATCGGCCCGCTGATGGAGCAGCCGCAGTACCACATGTTCCACCGCGACCGCGTGGAGAAGGAGTACGCGCGGCTCTACGACGACATCGGCCTCGGCCTCACTATCTGGAGCCCGCTGGCGAGCGGACTGCTGACGGGAAAATACGACAACGGCATGGTGCCCGGGACGAGGCTCAGCCATCCCGGCATGGAATGGCTTCGCGACGAGCTCATGGGCGCCGACGCGAAACCACGCCGCGACGCGGTGAAGCAGTTGAAGCCCATCGCGGACCGGCTCGGTTGCACGCGCGCGCAGCTGGCGATCGCGTGGTGCATCAAGAACCCGCGCGTGAGCTCGGCGATCACCGGCGCCACACGAGGGGAACAGATGAAGGAAAATCTCGGCGCGCTCGATGTGGCGCGCGCGCTCGATTCGGATGTAATGGGAGAGATCGACGGAGTGCTCGCGCGCGTTCCGCGTTCGTGAGCGGATACAAAAAAAAGATCCCGGGCGAAACCCGGGACCTTTTTGAAGCGTTCAGGAACTGAACGCCATAGTGCAGGGACCCACACTGTAGCATGGGACCCGCGGCCGATCAAGGGCCTTTCTTTCGCATTTCTTTCCGGCCCAACGCATTGGCCAGTTTTCAACCACCAAATTGCGAAGCATCTTCTTCTAAAACCCGGCCGGTCCGGCCGCGTTGCTTTTGACAGTTCCGGCCACCGTGTGTTAATTAACGGCGTTCCATGCGGTTGGGAACAAACCTGCACCGCAGACCCGGCCGCTGCACTCCGGCTCGCACAAGAAGCCGTCGTCCGCGCCCGGTCCCGATCCACGGGTTTTCCACAGGTCCGGTAAGTACCGATGAATGATTTTGCGAGAAGCAACGCGCGCACCGCGCGCACCCAGGCCACCGACCTCGCCCCCGATCCGGTCGCTGACGCGTACCGGCGCTGGGGATACTTGCAGGCGGACATCGATCCGCTGCAGCGCATGGCGCCGTTCGAGCATCCGGATATCGCCGACGCGCGCTCGCTCGGTTCACGCGAGGACAACGACAAGTGGCGCGCGATCTACTGCGGGGCGATCGGCTTCGAGTTCATGCACATGGTCGAGCGCGAGCGCGTCGAGTGGATGCGCGACGCGATCGAAGCCGGTCCGCCGCCGGTGGATTCGCGCTGGGTGTTGTCGCGGTTGATGGACACCGAGCTCTTCGAGCGTTTTCTCCACCTCAAGTACGTCGGCAGCAAGCGATTTTCGATCGAAGGTGTGGCGGGATTGATCCCGCTGCTCGATTCCATGCTCGATGCAAGCGGACAGCAGGGCGCCGAGTTCCTGTATCTCGGGATGAGCCACCGCGGGCGGCTCAACGTGATGAAGGAAATCGTGAACCTGCCCATCGAGGACCTCTTCGCCGGGATCGAGGACGTCGATGCGCGCAGCGTGCTCGGAAGCGGCGATGTGAAGTACCACATCGGCGCCACCGGACGGTACCGGACGCGTTCGGGCCAGGACATCGAAGTGCACCTGGCGAGCAATCCCAGCCACCTCGAGGCCGTCGATTCGGTGCTGATGGGGCGCACCCGCGCGCGCCAGGAACGCTGGGGCGCACAGGGCGTCGATCGCATCCTGCCCATCACGCTGCACGGTGACGCGGCCTTCGCGGGCCAGGGCATCACCTCGGAGACGCTCAACCTCGCCGACCTCGCCGGATATACCGTCGGCGGGACCATCCACGTGATCGTGAACAACTTCATCGGCTTCACCGCGGAGCCCGCGGCGCTGCACAGCTCGCGGTTCGCGTCCGAGGCGGCCAAGCGCGTGTCGATGCCCATCCTGCACGTGAACGCCGAGGATCCCGGGGCGATCTGGTGGGCGGGACAGATCGCGGCCGAGTACCGGTATCGCTTTCGCGGCGACGTGCTCGTCGATCTGATCGGCTTCCGTCGCTACGGCCACAGCGAGGTCGAGGATCCCACCGTCACGCAGCCGGTCCTCTACGATCGCATCGCGAAGCACCCGCTGGCGTGGGAGGTGTACGCGAAACGCGTGGGCCTCGACGCGAGGACCGTGGACGAGATGAAGCACGCCGCCACGGAAGGGCTGAGCGAGAGCCACGAGAAAGGCCGTGCGTACCAGAAGCGCCCCGTGTTCTGGAAGCTCCCGAAGTTCTGGGGCCGCTACCAGGGCGGCGACTACGACCCGGCTTACGAAGTCCCGACCGCGCTCGACCTCGAACAGCTGCGCGCGATCGCATCCAGGATCACGCGCGCGCCCGAGGGGTTCAACGTCCATCCGAAGATCCTGAAGCTTCTCCAGCAGCGCGCCGAGATGGCGGCGGGCACGCGCCGCGTCGACTGGGGCATGGCGGAGGCGCTCGCGTTCGGTTCACTCCTCGCGGGGAACATCCCGATCCGTCTCACCGGCCAGGATTCGCGGCGCGGAACGTTCAACCACCGCCACGCCGCGCTGATCGACGTGAAGACAGGCGCGAACTACATTCCGCTCGCGCACGTGGCGGAGGGCCAGGCCCCGTTCGTCGCCATCGACAGCCCGCTCAGCGAGGCGGCCGCGCTCGGATTCGAGTACGGTTACAGTCGCGAGTTTCCCGACGCACTGGTGCTGTGGGAGGCGCAGTTCGGGGATTTCGCGAACGGCGCGCAGGTCATCATCGACCAGTTCGTCTCCGCGGGCGAGGACAAGTGGAACCTGCTCAGCGGGCTGGTCATGCTGCTCCCGCACGGCAGCGAAGGCCAGGGGCCCGAGCATTCCAGCGCGCGGCCCGAACGGTTCCTCCAGCTTGCGGCGCAGGACAACCTCCAGGTGGCGCAGCCGTCGACGTCGGGGAACTACTTCCACCTGCTGCGGCGCCAGGCGCTGCGCACGTGGCGCAAGCCGCTCATCGTGATGACACCGAAGAGCATCCTGCGCGCCGACGCCGCGTCGTCGGACCTCTCGTTCCTGACCAACGGACGCTTTCTCCCGGTGCTCGAGGATCGCGACGCGCGCGACGTGCGCGGCATCATCCTGTGCAGCGGAAAGATCGCGCACGAGCTGCGCGCGGAGCGCGCCGCCCGGGGCGCGATGGACCGCGCCATCGTCACCATCGAGCAGCTCTATCCGTTCCCGGCGGAGGAGCTCAAGGCCGCCTTCGCACTGTATCCATCGGACGCGAAGATCACGTGGGTGCAGGAAGAGCCGGCCAACATGGGCGCGCTCGCGTTCGTGCGCCACCGCATCAAGGAGACGCTCGGGCGGCACGTCACCAGCGTGAAGCGCTTCGAGAGCGCGAGCCCCGCGACGGGTTCCGCCAAAGCGCACGCGCTGGAGCAGAAAGCACTGCTCGGGCTCGCGTTCACGTAGCACGATCACACCCACGGGCCGTCCGCTGGAAGGCGGAGACATCGCGTGATGTCTCCGCCTTTCTCGTTGTTTCCCCGGGTTTCGACCGCCGGGGCAGTTGTTGCTCGCGGCGCATCACGGCCGGAACCGTCC
>DASVAK010000184.1:0-8815 GCA_036376395.1 Candidatus Krumholzibacteriia bacterium | reverse complement strand
TCCTGTCCGCGAGCAGCCCCCTTCGGACTACGCCGCGCGGCCGTTGTCTGGTACATCAGCAGACTCAACGACTTTACCCGGGCGCGGCTCCGTCCTCGGGGCGCAGCCCCGCTCGCGGCCACCCGCGCGTGCACCGTTGTTCACCCAAGGCGAGCCGAGCGGCGGTGCTCTGTGAAGGTCATACCAGTTCGGGGAGCGGAAGCACATCGGTCCAAAGCGCCGTGCTTCTGGAGGAAGGTTAACCACTTGCGATGTCGACGAGAATCCGGCGCGCTGGACCGATGTGTCCGCTCCCCGAACGGACCTTCGCAGAGCACCGGGCGAGCGAGCCATTCATTTTGACAGTTCTTTCCAGCCGGTGTTAGGTTGCGCGCGGCCCGTCACCCGACATCACTGCGCTTACGGAAATACCTGATCATGCACCGGCTTGCCGTCACCGTCGCCCTCCTGTCGCTTTCCGCCACCGCGGCGGAGCGACCGGCGTGGCTGTGGCCCGTGCCCCTCGACCCGGCCGTCTCATCCAACTTCTGCGAATACCGCGACGGCCGCTTCCACGCCGGGATCGACGTGCGCACCTTCGGGCGCGAGGGCGTTCCGTGCCTGGCGGTCGCGGATGGCTGGGTCTCGCGGTTGCGCGCCGCGTCGCGCGGCTATGGCAAGGCGCTCTACGTCACGCTCGCGGACAGCACCACGGTGGTGTACGGCCACCTGAGCGAGTTCACGCCCGCGCTCGAGGACACGCTGCTCGCCGCGCAGATGCGCGACACCACCTACGCCGTCGACCTGGCGATGCCGCGCGGGCGATTCCGCGTCTCCGCCGGGGATACCATCGCCTATTCGGGTTCGACGGGCACGCTGGCCCCGCATGTCCATTTCGAGGTGCGCGATGCGCGCGAACGGCCCATCGATCCATTCGGAACCGATCTGGCCATGCCGGATTCGGTGCGACCGTGGGTGTCGCGCGTCGTGTTCGTGCCGTTGTCGGCGGCGTCGCGCGTCGATGGCCGGCCGCTCCCGTGGGGTGCCACGCCGCGGCGCATCGACGACGGCCGCTACGTGGTGGACGACACGCTCTACCTCCGCGGTCCGGTCGGTGTCGCCGCATCGGTGAGCGACCGCGTCAACGCCCTTTCCGGCAGCCTGGCCCCGCATGCCCTCGAGGTCCACGCCGACGATGACATGCGCGGGCGCATCGTGCTCAACCGCTTCGCGTTCGACCAGAGCGGGGAAGTCGACCATTTCTACCACGCGGGCGTGCTGCGCGCGCGCGGCGTCACGCTGATCCAGCTGTGGGACACGGGGAGCTCGCCCTTTGACGTGACGTGGGTGCAGGGCGGCACCCTGCCCCAGGACTCATCGCGGGTGCACCATGGCCGCGTGATCGCGCGTGACTCCGCCGGCAATGCCACTTCCGTCGAGTTCGTGTTCGTCTGCGGCACCTTTGCCCCGCGCGAGCACGAAAACCTGCGCATGCGCCGCGATCTCACCGTCGAGCTCTCCGGGGCGTTCTTCCAGGACGGCTTCGCGGCCATTCCGCGCCAGCCCCTCGCGGGCGGCGATTTCCGCGCCGGCGGCGCCGAGCCAATCGTGCTCGAAGCGCGTCACCTCGGTCGCGGAGTGCAGCCGCTGGCCACGTTCGCAGACGACGACACCGCGGCGCTCTGGGTGGCCGGCCTGGTCGCGGGGGAGGACCGGATGCTGCGGCTGCCCGCGCACGGGATGAGCGTGTTCGTGCCGGGCAAGGCGGTGCGAACCGACGCCGTCGTCTACGTGCGCGGACGCACCGACGCGGGGAAGAAGATCGAGGGGCTCAAGCGCCTGAGCCGGCCGGTGCGCATCGGGCCCATCGGCTGGGTGCTGCACGGCGCGCTCACCGTGCACGTCGATCTCAAGCACCCGCAGGAGCACCAGGCGATCTACCGCTACGACGACTACCGCCGCTCGTGGGCATACCTTTCGTCCACGCCCGATTCCTCCGGCTGGAGCGCGTCGTCCGACCGCCCGGGCGTGTTCGCGGTGTTCCGCGACGACCACGAGCCCCGCGTGGGCAAGCCGGTGCTGGCGCGCACCCTGTCGTGGGCCGACAGCACCGGGCGACGCGAGATCCACGTCGCCGTCACCGACGACGGTTCCGGGTTCGACGAGTCGCGCACGCGCATCTTCGTGGGCGGTGTGAAGCAGCTCTTCCGGTGGGACTTCGTGGGAAAGAAACTCGTTGTTCCCCTCCACGATGCTTCTATAATCGGCAGGCAATCCGTGCGCGTGATCGCGTACGACCGCAGCGGGAACCGGTCGACGCGCGACGCGACCATCAACACCGGCGAACCCTGACCTCCCTGGCACCATGTCGGCATCTTTCGTTCATCTGCACGCGCATTCCGAGTACAGCCTGCTCGACGGGTCGATCAAGGTGGGCGACCTCGTGCGCCGCGCGAAGGAGCTCGACATGCCCGCGGTCGCGCTCACCGACCACGGCAATATGCACGGCGCCATTCATTTCTACCGCGCGGCGAAGAAGGCGGGCATCCGGCCCGTGGTCGGCATGGAGGCGTACATCACGCGCGGCAGCCGGCACGACCGCGGGCGCAAGAAGGGCGAGCCGTCGCACACCGACCACCTGATCCTGCTCGCCCGCAACCTCGAGGGTTACCACAACCTCGTGAAGCTCTCGTCGATCGCGTACCTCGAGGGCTTCTACTACAAGCCACGCATCGATTTCGACGTGCTGGCCGGGCACGCGGCCGGACTGCTCGGAACCACCGCGTGCCTGCGCGGCACCGTGGCACAGGCGGCGCTGGGCGAGGGCCTCGACGAAGCCTGCGCGTGCGCGCTGCGCTACAGCGACATCTTCGGCGAGGGCAACTTCTACGTGGAGATGCAGGACCACGGGCTCGAGCCGCAGAAGCAGCTGAACGAGATCTACCGCCGTCTCGCGAAGAAGACCGGGCTCCCGCTCACGGTGTCGAACGACGTGCACTACCTCGGCAAGGACGACGCCGAGGCGCACGAGGTGTTGCTGTGTCTGCAGACCGGCAGCGACATCGACGATCCCAAGCGTTTCCGCTTCACCACCACCGAGCTCTACTTCAAGACGCCGGAAGAAATGCGCGCGCTGTTTCCCGACGACGAGGAGGCGCTGCGCAACACGCTCGCCATCGCGGACAAGTGCGACCTGCAGATGAAGGAGGGCGCGCTGCACCTGCCGCGCTTCCCGCTGCCCGACGGCTTTGCCAGCAACTCGGACTACCTGCGCCACCTCGCCTACGAGGGCGCGCGCACGCGCTACGGCGAAGTCACCGAGCGCATCCGTGACCGCGTGGAGTTCGAGCTGTCCGTGATCGCGAAGATGGGCTTCGACGGCTACTTCCTGATCGTGCGCGACATCGTCGATTACGCGCGCCGCTCGGGCATCCCCGTCGGTCCCGGCCGCGGCAGCGCGGCGGGGAGCCTGGTGACGTACGCGGTCGGCATCACCGACGTCGACCCGCTCGCGCACGACCTGCTCTTCGAGCGCATGCTGAATCCCGAGCGCGTCAGCATGCCCGACATCGACATCGATTTCTGCTTCGAGCGCCGCGACGAGGTGATCCGCTACGTCATCTCGCGCTACGGGCAGGACAACGTGTGCCAGATCATCACCTTCGGAACCATGGGCGCGCGCGCCGTGGTGAAGGACGTGGGACGCGTGCTCAAGGTCCCCTTCGACGAGGTGGACCGCATCACCAAGCTCATCCCGGGGACGCCGGGAACCACGCTCAGGGATTCCATCGAGAAGAGCCCCGAGCTCAAGACGCTGGTCGAGACCGGCGACGGGTACCGCCGCTTGATGAAGCTCTCCTTCACGCTGGAAGGGCTGTCGCGCCACGCGTCAACGCACGCCGCCGGCGTGGTGATCACGCCCACGCCGCTGGTGAACCACGTGCCGCTGTACCGGTCGAACAAGTCGGACCGCGAGGAAATCACCACGCAGTACGACATGAAGAGCATCGACGCGATCGGCCTGCTCAAGATCGATGTGCTCGGCCTGCGCACGCTGACCGTGATCGACAAGGCGCTGCGCATGGTGCACGAGAACCACGGACGCGCGCTTCTCGCCGGCGACATTCCGATGGAAGACGAGAAGGCGTATGACCTGCTGCGCGCCGGCAAGACCGTGGGTGTGTTCCAGCTGGAGAGCTCGGGGATGCGCGAGCTCCTCAAGAACCTGCGGCCCACCGGCTTCCACGACATCGTCGCGGTGAACGCGCTGTACCGGCCCGGCCCGCTGGGCAGCGGCATGGACAAGCAGTACTGCGACTGCAAGCACGGACGGAGCGAGATCGTTTACGAGCACCCGCTGCTCGAGCCCATCCTGCGCGACACCTACGGCGTCATTCTCTACCAGGAACAGGTGATGCGCATCGCGAGCGAAATGGGCGGCTTCTCGCTCGGCGAGGCCGATCTTCTGCGCAAGGCGATGGGGAAGAAGCAGAAGGACATCATGGCCGAGCAGCGCAAGAAGTTCCTGGACGGCGCGAAGGCGAAGGGCATCAAGGCGGCGGTGGCGGAGAAAGTCTTCTCGCAGATGGAGAAGTTCGCCGAGTACGGCTTCAACAAGTCGCACAGCGCGGCGTACGCGGTGCTCTCGACGCGCACCGCGTACCTGAAGGCCCACTACGCGGCCGAGTTCATGGCGGCGACGCTGACGAGCGAAATGGACAACACCGACCGCGTCACCATCCTCATGGAGGACTGCCGCGATCTCGGCATCGAGGTGGCGCCGCCCAATGTGAACACCGGCGAGGCCGAGTTCCGTGCCCGCGACGGCCGCATCTACTATGGACTCGCCGCCGTCAAGAACGTCGGTCTCTCGGCGGTGGAGACCCTGGTGGAGGAGCGCGCCACCAACGGCGCGTTCCGCTCGCTCGAGAATCTCTGCTGCCGCATCAACAGCCGGCTCATCACGCGCCGCGTCTACGAGAGCCTGGTATGCGCGGGGGCGCTCGACTCGCTGCCCGGCCACCGCGCGCAGAAGTTGGCCGCGCTCGACACGCTCCTCGAGCGCGCGGCGCGACGTTTCCGCGACGCCGAGCGCGGACAGTTCGGTCTCTTCGGCGGAGATTCCGAGCCCGAGGACGCGCCGCTTCCCGACATCGAGGCGTGGCCGCCGCAGGAGCAGTTGCAGAAGGAGAAGGAGGCGCTGGGCTTCTTCATGAGCGGGCATCCCCTCGACCGCTTCCGTGATCTCATCATGATGATCCGCACCACCTCCTCGAAGGAGGTGCTCGACATGCCGGCCGGTGAGCGCGCCGTGCTCGGTGGCCTGGTGTCCGCGGTCAAATTCACCAACGATCGCAACGGGCGCCAGATGGCGTTCGTCACCATCGAGGACCCGGAGGGGCAGGCCGAGGTGATCATGTTCAGCGACGTGCTCGAGAAGGCGCGGCGCTTCGTCGCCGAGAACAACGTCGTGATCGTGGAGGGCCGTGTGTCGCGAAGAACCGGCGGCGAGGGCAAGGTGCTCGTCAACACGCTGCTGCCCGTGGGGTCGGACCCGGGACCCGCGTGGAAGGAAGTGCACGTCACGCTCGATCTCGACAACGTGCCCGAGGCCACCATCGAGAACATGAAGCAGGTGCTGTTCGCGCACACCGGCGACTCGCGCGTGTTCTTCCACGTGAAGGAAGCGGGCCGGCGCGCGTACGTGATCCGCGCCCGCAGCCAGGGCGTGCGGGTGGATCCGGCGCTGGTATCGGGCCTGTCGGCGTCGATCGGCGCGCGCAACGTGCGCCTGATCCCGGCCGGGCTGGGCGCGTAAGTCCGCCCGGGCGGCGCGACTAGGCCGTGACGGCGGGGGCGCCCCGCATGCGGCGCTGGTAATCGACCGCCGCGTTGGATTACATTTGATGGCGGAGGCTTCGTGGCAGCACACCGCGCACCCAGGAAACACGTACTCGATTTCGAGCAACCCATCGTGGCGCTCGAGGACAAGATCGCCGAGCTCAAGCAGCTCGCGATCGTGCAGAACGTCCCCGCCGACGACGAGGTCCGGCGCCTCACCGAGAAGGCCGACAAGCTCCGCACCGAGGTTTTCGCGAAGCTGACCGCGTGGGAACAGGTCCAGCTCGCGCGCCATCCGCTGCGCCCCTATACCCTCGACTACGTCAACGCCATCGCCACCGACTTCGTCGAGCTGCACGGCGATCGCACCTTCGCCGACGACCCCGCCATCGTGGGCGGGTTCATGACCCTCAACGATCTGCGCGTGATGATGATCGGCCAGCAGAAGGGCCGGGACACGCGCGAGAACATCCGGCGCAATTTCGGCATGCCCAACCCGGAGGGCTACCGCAAGGCCCACCGCTTGATGCGCCTGGCGGCGAAGTTCAAACTCCCGGTCGTGACGCTGATCGACACGCCGGGCGCGTACCCGGGGCTGGGCGCCGAGGAACGCGGACAGGCGCAGGCCATCGCCGAGAATCTCAAGCTGATGGCCGGGCTCCCGGTACCCATCGTGTCGGTCGTGATCGGCGAGGGGGGAAGCGGCGGCGCGCTCGCGCTGGGCGTGGCCGACCGGATCCTCATGCTGCAGCACGCGATCTACTCCGTGATCACGCCGGAAGGGTGCGCGGCGATCCTGTGGAAGGACCAGAGCAAGGTCAAGGAAGCGGCCGATGCGCTGAAGCTCACCGCGCCGCACCTGAACGCGCTGGGCGTCATCGATCGCATCATCCCAGAGCCGCCCGGCGGGGCCCATCGTGATCCGGCCGCGACGGCGGAGACACTCGGTCGCGCCATCTACGAGGAAGTGCGCTATCTCCAGCGCCAGAACACGAAGGCGCTGCTCGAGCGGCGCCTCCAGAAGTACATGAACATGGGCTACTACGAGCAAGAATCGCCTTGACCGGCCTTTTCTTTCCGTGTAAGATATTTTGCAAGTTGTAGTTATCCCGCCCCGATCCGTCCGTGAGGTGATCCGTGGTTCGACCGGAGTTGCTCGACATCCTCGCGTGCCCGAAGTGCAAACAGAAGGTCACGCTGGATGAGCGGGGCAAGTACCTCGTCTGCACGCAGTGCCGGATCAAGTACCCGGTCAACGAGCACGGAATACCGATCATGCTGATCGAACGGGCGGAACCCCTGGACGCGTAGTACGACCTCCCCTCTGTCGAAACGATCGACCGCAAAAAAGACGGGAATGCGCTCAGCTCTACTCAAGGCGGCCTCGCTCGCGTTGGTGTGTCTCCATGCGGCGGGTACGACCCGTGCCGGCGTCGACATGCGCACCGTGTTCGAGGACAACGGCCACGTCGTCGTCCAGCTCGATAATCACTACACGGGCATCGGGGGCGTGGCGAAATATTTCTACGTGGCGATCGCGCCCTCCGGCGCGTACAGCGTGAAGTACTTCCGGGGACCATGGACGCCGCCGGGGAAAGCCGTGGCGGCGGAAGCCGCGGTCGCGCTCGACACGCTCGAGGTCAAAACGCCGTTTCCGTTCCGCGGGGCACGGGTGCTGCCGATCCTGGTTACCATTCCATCCAACACGCCCGTGTGCCGCGTCGAGGTCACCTACGCGCCGGCACCGTCGGTGGTGGCGGGCTCTTCGGTCGACCCGCTGGTGCGCGACCTGGTGATGAACCGCGAGACGGTCCCGCTGCAGTCCACCGCGGGCGCTCCGCAGCCATGGTTCTCGCTCGGCGACGGCTGGGTGAAGATCGCCGTGGGCGATCGTGGGATGTACGCCGTCACCGGCGCCGATCTCTCGAGCGCAGGCGTGAATCTCGCTGGAGTCGACCCCGCGACCCTTCGTCTCTACTCACACGGCGGGCTCACGCAGCCGCGCGACCTGACCGACCCGGCCGGCTCGTGGCGCCCCGACCAGGCCATGCGCGAAGTCGCCATGCGCGTCGAGGCGGGAAACGACGGCACCTTTGAGCCGGGCGACCGCATCATCTTCTACGGCGTGGGGCCGCGCGACTGGGCCGATTATTACAGCGCATCGGCGCCGGATACGGTCTTTTACGAACACGAGCGCGCGCTCACCAATTACTACTATCTCGCGCTGGGCGGCTCGCTGCCCGGCGTCGCGCTCCGCATGGCGGACGTGGATGCGACCCCCGTCGCCGCGCCCGACCGGACCAGCTACACGCAGCGCGACTACCGCGAGCGCGACCTGATCTCCGATTTCAATCTTCGCGGCGACGGCTGGCTGTGGCTGGACGTGGCGGACAAGCGACCCTACACGCTGACGCCTGTGTCGGTCTCCCACCTGGTTCCGTCGATACCGCAGGAGTTCTTTTCCGTCGCGCTGGCGCCCTACCAGGGAAATCCGACCCCGCCGGCCGACAATCTGAATCACCACGCCGTGTACAAGCGCCTGCAGGGAGCCCAGTCGGTCACCATCGGCGAGAAGGTGTGGAGCACGCTGCCCGGCGAGAACTACTACGAAACCGGACGGCCGGTCCGCTTCGCGGGGAATTTCCTCGTCACCGGCGAGAATCAGATCACCTTCCAGGTGCCGCGCGATCTCAACGCGAACGACCAGCAACTGTTCGCATGGTTCGCGCTGCGCTATGAACGCCGCATCATCGCGACCGGCGACGCGATCGCGTTCTCCACGCCCGATTCGACCGGCGCGATCAACATGCGCGCGCGCGGATTCTCCACCAACGGCACGATGTTCGCCTTCGATGTGACCGATCCGTGGAATCCAGCGCGGCTCACGGGGACGGACGTGACCACGACGGGCACCGAGCGCACGATGCGGCTCGGACTCAACCTGGCGGGACGGCGCCAGCTGTGGACCGGCACCGGCGCCGCGTTCCGGAAGCCC
>DASVAK010000175.1:0-7881 GCA_036376395.1 Candidatus Krumholzibacteriia bacterium | reverse complement strand
AATTGGACGTTCTCGCGCCGAGCGGCGGCGTACATCCGTACGGCGGTCGGGCAGAAATGTGGACGACCGACAACTACCAGACGTCGGGCAGCGTCAATCCGGAAAGCTGTGGCGGCTGTCCATCCGACAATTACAGGTACTACTCCAACTTCGGTAAGACATCGGGAGCGAGCCCTGAGGTTGCGAGCATCGCAGCACTCCTCAAGTCATTCATGCCCGGACTAACGCCCGCGCAGGTTCGACAACGGCTCACCACCTCTGCCATCGATCTTGGCGATGCTGGTCCAGACTCGCTATATGGCTACGGCCGCGTCGATGCATATCGTGCGCTCACAGAGTGGGGAACGATAATGGGCAACGTCACGTGGCGCCCGGAAGACACGGCCGATTCGACGCGCTACATCTCCGGCGATCTCACGATCGCACCGGGTGATACGCTGACCATCATGCCCGGGACGATCATCAAGATCGCTAATGACGATGACCTGCGCTCGGGCTCGGATACGCTCCGCGTGGAAATCAATGTCGAAGGCGTACTCATCGTTGATGGCACAATCGGAAACCCGGTCGTGTTCGAGTCATGGCATCCGCAGGGGACGGACGACTGGGTGGGAATCTATTTCGACAGCACGAGTAGTGGCGGATCGCTTGACCGCTGCCGCATTAGCAGGGCCGAAATTGCGGTCGATTCGTACGCGCCGCTTGAACTTACCAACACAACGATCGACAGCTGTTCATATGCCGGGGTCGTATCGAGAAAGGGCGGCGCACTGATTCATGGCTGCCAACTCAGCTTGCCTGGCGACATCGGCATCCGTGTTGATGAGGACGAGGTTACGGTTCGGAGCACGACTGTCGATGGTGCGCTTATGCACGGAATCAGCGCGTATGCCGGCTCATCGCTCGCGATCAGAGGGTCCATCCTCACGAACTCGGATACGGGGCTCTATGTTGAGGGGACTGCCTCTGCCGATGTGGATTCCAGTTCTTTCTTCTATCAGAATGACACGGGAGTCCACTTCTATGATGCCGGCACCGCGTCGACGATCAGAAGCTGCGGGATCACGTGGAACAGCAGCGGCGGTGTTCTCTGCGATGCGTCGAGCAGTCCTCGTATCGTGTCAAACATCTTCGCGCATAATGGCGGGGCGATCTACTGCAGCAATTCCTCGTCGCCGACGATTGAATCAAACCAGATTCAAAGCGCTGGCAATGCGATTACGGTGACGTCGAGCTCGAGCCCGGATGTGGGTCACAAGCCGAAAACGGGAAGTCAATCATCTGGAGACAACTCTATTGCCCATGCGGTCAAGTACATATCGAACTCGACGGGCGCGTCTATCTCCGCGCAGAACAACTGCTGGAATGTCAACGGTACTCCTCCTTGCAGCCCGGCGGCATCCAAGTTTGTCGGTACGGTCGACTACACCGAGCCGAAGTGTTGCTCCTTCCCGGTATTCTCGCACGGTGAGGGCGAGCCGGACTTTGGGGAGGGATTCATCTTCCAGTTGCCCGGAGACGCGAGCCCAGAGCGGAAGAAGCCGTCGGTGACGGGATTATTTGGCATCTTGCCCAATCCGTTCAACCCGCAGACGACGATTCGCTACTCTCTTGCATCGCAGACGCGAGTTGAAATTGCAATTTACGATGTGGCTGGCAGATTGGTTCAGGTTCTCGCAAACGAGACGCAAGTGGTTGGACAACACAGCCTGGTCTGGAAGGGAACCGACCGGCGTGGTTCTCCAGTCGCGAGTGGCATTTACTTCGTGCGCATGATAGCGGCCGGAGAGGTGTTTACCAGGAAGATGGTTCTTCTAAAGTAGGTGTTGCTGGTATGAAGCACATGTCCATCTGGATCGCGGCTGCATGCTTGTTCACCACGGCCACAGCCGCGTTGGCGAAGAGCCTGACGGTTGCCGTCCCAACAACTTCGATCTCGGTGCGATCAGGGCCGCGCGGAGATCTCTACGCTGTCAGGATCGCGGTGCCTGAGGGCGTGGTGGGGAAGCAGCTGGATACTGTTGTGATCGAGTTCGCTCTCGATATCAGTTCGATCTCCGAAGAGGATTCACTCGCCACGCCCGTGGTGGGCGTGTATCCGCTCACGCGCGAGTTTTCGGACGCTGTCCTTCGTCAGGGTACGGTCGAGCCCATGGATCCGACCTCGTATCAAGGCGAGGTGTCTTCGGCGCGGCCGGTGGTGATCGGTCAGAACCGGGTTATCCGCATGGATATCACCCGGATCGTAAGAGGTTGGATCGCCGAGCCCTCGAGCAACCATGGCCTCGTCATTGGTTCGATCACGGGGCCGGTGGTGGGCGCTGTTTATCTAAGCGATGAAGCCCTGGCTTCCGGCAGTCCGCTCCGGGTAGCCTTCTTCTATCAGGACCGCTCTGGCGGGCGAGTTTCTACCAGGTAACTTTTGGGCCAGCGAATGTCCGTGTTCGCTCTTTGGCCCGCTGTTCATGGGACGCCTTTGGCACTCTGTCTCCGACAAGAGCAACTGGAAGCGTGCATGAAACAAGACTAAGACATTGAAATGAAAGGCCATTCGCCGATTCCTCCCTCCCATCCCCTTAAAGACGCCGCAAAATGGCAACGCAACCCTGACGATTCATTGCTCCCAGTCGCCTGAACCGAGAAAATAGAAATGCCCGCCCGGCGGATGCCCGCCGCCGACATCGGGCGCGGCGGCGATCACCCGGGTGACGTAACGCTTGGCCGCGACCACCGCGTCGCGCAACGAATCGCCCAGCGCAAGGCGCGCCGCGATCGCGGCCGAGAATGTGCACCCGGTGCCGTGCACGCTGCGCTCGCGCACCGGGCGGTCAGGGTGGAGCTCGGTCATCTCGCCGTCGACGAGCAGCACATCCACCGCGAGCGCGAACGGCGCGTGGCCGCCCTTGACGACGACCGCGCGCGCCCCCATCCCGGCGATCTCGCGCGCCGCTTCCTTCATGTCGTCCACGGTGAGGATCTCGATCTGCGCGAGGAGCGCGGCTTCGTGCAGGTTCGGCGTCACGATGCGCGCCATCGGCAGCAGGCGCGCGGAGAGCGCCGAGACCGCGTCGCCCTGCAGCAGGTGGTAGCCGCTCTTCGACACCATCACCGGGTCGACGACCAGATTCTTGACCGCGCGCGCCTCCAGCACGTCCGCCACCGTGTCGATGATGGCCGCCGAGGACAGCATGCCCGTCTTGGCGGCGCCGATCTCGAAGTCGTCGAACACGGTGTCCATCTGCGCGCGGATCCATTCGACTGGCACGTCGTACGCGGCGCGCACCTCGCGCGTGTTCTGCGCGGTGATCGCGGTGATCACCGAGGTGCCGAACACGCCCAGCGCGTGGAAGGTCTTGAGGTCGGCCTGGATCCCGGCGCCGCCGCCGGAGTCGGAGCCGGCAATGGTGAGTGCCTGTTTCATCGCAGCGAAGTGTAGCACAGGGCAGCGCGAGCACACTGCCGCCCGGGGAGCGCAAGCACCGTCGGTCCTGGGCGGCGTGTTGCCGGGGGAGCGGGAGCGCAAGCACCTCGGTCCGCAAGCGCCGTACTGCTGGAGGCAGAGCTTCCCATGTGCGAGGCCGCCGAGAATCCGGCGCTCAGGACCGACGGTGCTTGCGCTCCCGCGATCGTTTCACGCTCCCGCCGATACAGCGTGATTCGCGGGGCGGAAGGCCGCGTGCTATATTGGAGAGCGATGAAATGGTCCATCCGCGTCGGTAACCTCTTCGGCATCCCGCTGTTCGTCCACGTGACGTTCCTGCTCGTCCTGGCCTGGATTGGCGTGATGAGCTGGCGGCACAACGGCGCGTCGTCGGCGATCGAGGACGTGTTGTTCATCTGCACGCTGTTCGCGTGCGTGGTGCTGCACGAGCTCGGACACGCGCTCACCGCGCGTCGCTACGGCATCGCCACGCGTGACATCACCCTGCTGCCGATCGGCGGCGTGGCGCGTCTCGACCGCATGCCCGACGATCCCCGGCAAGAGCTGTGGGTGGCGCTCGCCGGTCCGGCGGTCAACGTCGTGATCGCCGGAGTGCTGCTCTTCGTCACCGGGCTCTCGGCGGTGTCCGGCATCAGCGACACCGGCCTCGAGAGCATGTTGACGGGCACGTTCGTCGGACGCGTCATCGCCACCAACGTGTTCCTGGTGCTCTTCAACATGTTGCCCGCGTTTCCCATGGACGGCGGCCGCGTGCTGCGCGCACTGCTGGCCATCCGTCTCGAATACGCGCGCGCGACCCAGCTGGCGGCGACCATCGGGCAGCTGATGGCGCTCGGGTTCGGCTTGATCGGACTGTTCGGGATTCCGTGGCTGGGCATTCAACCGACCGGGATGCTGGTGTTCATCGCTCTTTTCGTGTGGATCGGCGCGGCGCAGGAGGCGGGTATGGCGCAGATGCGGCACTCGCTCTCCGGCATCCCGGTGAGCCGGGCGATGGTGACCGAGTTCCACACGCTTGTCCCCGACGATACGCTGGCCGCGGCGGTCGAGCTGACGCTCAAGGGCACCCAGCGCGATTTCCCCGTGCTCGAAGGCGACCGCGTCGCCGGCGTGCTGCGCCAGTCCGACCTGCTGGCCACGCTGGCCCGGCAGGGCCCGCAGGTGCTCGTCCGCGACGTCATGCAGACCGATTTTCAGGTGGTGCAATCCTCCGAAATGCTCGATGCTGCCTTCCGGCGCCTGAGCGAGTGCCGGTGCAACACCGCGCCGGTGTCGTTCCAGGGGCGCCTGGTGGGGATGGTGACGATGGACAACATCGGCGAATTCCTCGCCATCCAGGGCGCGCTGGGAAAGCCGCGGCGAACGTGAGCCGGTGCCGCGACGACTTCGAGCTGCAATATCGACACGATGACAACCAAACGAACTTCACGCGTGTTCGTCGCCGTGTGTGCGGCGCTCCTGGTCGCATCCGGCGCGCCCGCGCAGACCACCTCCCCGGCGAAACCAAAAACCAAAGCGGACGCGACCGCCATGAAGGCTCCCGCGGACGCCAGCAAGCCCGCGATCATCAAGGCGGAAGAAGCGCTGGAGGCCAACCGCGCGAAGGACGCCGTGGGCTTCGCGGTCCAGGCGGTGAAGGAGCAGCCCGAGAGCGGTCACGCGTGGTTCACGCTCGCGCGCGCGCAGCAGGCCAACGGCAACCTTGACGCGGCCATCGCCGCGGGGAACGAAGCCGCGACGTTCGCGGTGGTGCGGGCGAGCGCGTTCTACAACCTGGCCTGCGCGTACGCGATCAAGGGTGACAAGGAGCATGCGCTCCTCGCGCTGGCAGCCGCCAGGCGCGCCGGTTTCGCCGACCGTTCCACCATGGCGAAGGATCCCGATCTCGCGACCCTGCGCGACGACAAGCGCTTCATCCTTCCCGCCGAGCGCAATTACTTCACGCTGAAGCTCAAGGGAGGCAAGGAGCTTCCGTTCTCCGTCGATCTCCCCGTGAGCTACGACCCGGCGCGCGCGTATCCCGTGCTCATCGCGCCGGGGCCGGGCAAGAAGATCGAGGACAACTGGGGCGGGCTGTTCTGGGGCGAGGACACGTCGCAGCGGAACTGGATCGCCGTCGAGAGCATGGCGCTCATGGACGAGAACCCGATCGAAGCCACCGGCGAGCTGCTCGCCGAGATTTCGCGGCGCTACAAAGTGGAGGGCGGCAAGTTTCACCTGATCGGCTACGGGCCGACCGCCGCCGCCGCGTTCGGCGTGGCCGCGGTGGCGCCCGAGCGCTTCCGGAGCCTGTGGCTGCTGCCGGGATTTCCCATCGGCCTCAAGGACGAAGGGCTCGCACGCCTCAAAGGTGTGAAGGTGTGCTTCGTCGTCGGGGATCGCGATCCGTACTGGCATCAGCAGACGATGCTCGCGTACTGGAAGTTGCAGTCGCTCGGCGTCGACACGTACCTCGAAGTGGTCCGCGGCGGGGGGCACCTGCTGCAGGAGATGTTTGGCGGCGAGCTGGCCGAACGATTGGAGAACGCGCGATGAGCATCCAGAAGGGTTCCATGTTCAAGGGCATTCCCACCGATCTTCCGACGGAATGGGTGGAACGGCTGGCGTGGAAGAAGGGCGTGCGCATCGAGCGCATCATCTCGCGCGGACACGCGTCGCCCGAGGGATTCTGGTACGACCAGGCCGAGACGGAGTGGGTGTTGCTCGTACAGGGCGCGGCGAAGATCCGTTTCGAGGAGGATGACCGCGTCATCGAGATGCGCGCCGGCGATCATCTCATGGTCCCGTCACGCGCGCGTCACCGCGTCGACTGGACGACGCCCGACGAAGAGACCATCTGGCTCGCGGTCTTTTATTGAGTCTGTGACGCCACCTGCGCGTCGATCACGTCGCGGAGGCGTTGCGTCGCGGCGTACGGATCGACGGCCGCGCACACCTCGGCGATCACCGCCACACCCCACGCTCCCGCCTTGATGACGTCCGCCGCGTTCGCCGCGGTGATTCCGCCGATCGCGATTACCGGGATCTTCACCGCCGCGCACGCCGCCGCCAGGCCCTCGAGGCCGACCGGCGCTTTCGGCTTCTGCTTGGATGACGTCGCGAAGACGTGGCCGAACCCGATGTAGCTCGCCCCCGCCGCTTCCGCCTCTTTCGCTTCCTCGACACTGCCCGCGCTGGCGCCGATGATCGCGTCCTTGCCCAGCCGCGCGCGCGCATCCGGCACCGCCAGGTCGGTCCGCCCCAGGTGGACGCCGTCGGCGCGCGATTCCTGCGCGACGGCGACGCGGTCGTTCAGGATCAGCGGAACGCCGAACTCCCAGCACACGTCGCGCACCAGCAGCGCTTCGCGCACCATCTGGTTGTCGTCGAGCTCCTTGTCGCGCAGCTGGATCATCCCCGCGCCGCCGGCGCACGCAAGCCGCGCGAGCTGGCCGTGGCCGAAGCGGGTGCGGCTGGTGTCGGTGATGACGCACAGCCGGCTGATGTGCCGGTGTGGGTTCACAACTCTCCCATCGCGTCCGCGAACTCGCGCACCGCGCGGCGCGCGCTGGTGGCCGTCATGATGGCGCGGATGGCGGCGACGCCGTGCGCGCCGGCATCCAGGCATTCCTTGGCGCGATCCGCGGTGATGCCGCCGATCGCGAACACGGGAATCTTCGCCGCGACGCACGCGGCCGAGAGCTTGTCGATCCCCTGCGCTTTCGTCTTGGCCCCGGTGCCGAACACGGGCCCGAAGGTGACGAAGTCCGCGCCGGCCTCCGCCGCGGCGCGGACGCTGTCGGCGCTGTGCGTGCTCGCACCGACCAGGTGCTTCGGAAACATGCGGCGGATGTGCGCGAGCAGCGCCGGGTCGTCGGGGACGTGGAAGCCGTCGACGCCCGGGCTCGCCGCGATGATGCCGAGCGTGTCGTCCTCCACGGTGGCGACGTTCACGAACAGCTTCGCCTGCTGTGGATGCAGGAGGCCGACCAGGCGCGTCGTGGACGACACCACGTCGGGCGCCGAGAAATCCTTCTCGCGCAGCTGCACCGCGCGCACGCCGCTCACGCACGCGTCGTGCACGACGGAGGCCAGCGTGCGCGGCGCGCACAGCGTGCGATCGGTGACGAGATAGAAGCGGAAGTCGATCATGGGCGCGGCCGGACCGCTCAGTCGGTGTGGCCGATCAGGCCATCTTCCGGGCTCGACGCGGTGGCGTAGAGACGCCTCGGGATGCGGCCGGCGTGGTACGCGAGGCGGCCCGCTTCGGCGGCGAGGCGCATCGCGGTCGCCATCTGCACCGGGTGCTTGGCCTGCGCGATGGCGGTGTTGAGCAACACGCCGTCGACGCCCAGTTCCATGGCGACCGCCACGTCGGAAGCGGTGCCGACGCCCGCGTCGATGATCATGGGGACGGAGCACTGCTCGCGGATGATGCGCAGGTTGTAAGGATTGCGGAT
>DASVAK010000159.1:0-18088 GCA_036376395.1 Candidatus Krumholzibacteriia bacterium | reverse complement strand
CCAGATGGTGCGATTGATTTGTCCGTGCCAGGTCATCGTAATCTCCTAGTCGCACGCGCGGGTGTCCGCGAGCGGCCGCTGTGCGCGAGCGGGTGGCGCCGGACGGAGACCCCGGCAAACCGCCGCGGTAACGAGCGCGGCGGTTTGCTCCGGGGTGGCCGGCGACAGGACCCGCGAGCGCGCGGGGATAGGACTCGCGCGGATGCTTTCTAACTCAATCGATAGTTCGGGGCTTCCTTGGTAATGATCACGTCGTGCGGGTGGCTCTCGCGCAGACCCGCCGCGGTGACGAGCATGAAGCGTCCGTTGGCCCTGAGCTCGTCCAGGGTGCGGGTACCGCAGTAGCCCAGACCGGCGCGCAGGCCGCCGATCAGCTGGAAGATCGAGTCCGAGACGCGGCCCTTGTAGGGCACGCGACCCTCGATGCCTTCCGCCACCAGCTTCGCTTCCTCGGTCACTTCGTCCTGGCCGTAGCGGTCCTTGCTGCCTTCCTTCATCGCCTCAATGGAGCCCATGCCGCGGTACGACTTGAAGCTCCTGCCTTCGTAGAGGACGATTTCGCCCGGCGTCTCGTCGGTGCCGGCAAAGAGGCTGCCGACCATTACCACGTCCGCGCCGGCGGCGATCGCCTTGACGATGTCGCCGCTGAACTTGATGCCGCCGTCGGCAATCAGCGGGACGCCCGCCCTGGCCGCGACGCTCGCGCAGTCCATGATGGCGGTGATCTGCGGGACGCCGGCGCCCGCCACCACGCGCGTGGTGCAGATGGCGCCCGGCCCCATACCCACCTTGATCGCGTCGGCGCCGGCCTTGATGAGGTCGCGCGCCGCCTGGGCGGTGGCGATATTGCCGGCGATCACCTGGACGCCGCGATGCCGCTTCTTCACCTTGCCGATGGTATCCATCACGTTCTGGGTGTGGCCGTGCGCCGTGTCGATGCCGATCACGTCGACGCCGGCATCCACCAGCAGGTCGACACGGTGCAGCGCGTCCTTGCCCACCCCGACCGCCGCTCCCGCGCGCAGCCGGCCCTGCGTGTCCTTGCACGCGTTGGGGAAGTCGAGCTTCTTCTGGATGTCCTTGACGGTGATGAGCCCGCGCAGCCGGTTCTTCGAGTCGACCACGGGGAGCTTCTCGATGCGGTGCTCGTGGAGGAGGCGCTTCGCGTCCTCCATCTTGATACCCACCGGAGCGGTAACCAGCCCCTTGGCGGTCATCAGCTCGCGGATGGGGATAGCGTCGTCCTCGTTGAAGCGGAGATCGCGCGCGGTGAGGATGCCGACCAGGACGCCCGCCTTGTCGGTGATGGGCACGCCCGAGACGCCATACTTGCGCATCAGCGACTTGGCGTCGCGGACCAGGTGCCCCGGCCCCAGCGTGATCGGATTCGAGATGACGCCGCTCTCGCTGCGCTTGACCAGGTCGACGTGCTCGGCCTGCCGTTCGGGCGTCATGTTCTTGTGGATGAACCCCAGCCCCCCGGCGCGGGCGATCGCGATGGCAAACGCCGCCTCGGTCACGGTATCCATGGCCGCCGACACGATCGGGATGTTGAGCCGGATCTTCTTGGTGAGGCGCGTGGAAACGTCGGTTTCGGCGGGCAGAAACGCGGACCGGGCGGGGACCAGAAGCACGTCGTCGAACGTGATCCCCGTCCCGATGATCTTATCGGGCATCTTCAGTGGGCCTCCCAGTGGAATGGCCCGAATTTAGCACGCCCGGCCGGGGTGCGCAAGGCGGCCATCCGGCGTGCTTTGTGGGCTCGGAAGGGCTAACGGCCGGCGTGGACGGTAACGAACATGTCGCGCGCGATGGGCTCGATCTCGACCCGTCGATCGGTTGCCCCGGCAAACAGTCGTCGCACCTGCGGCTCGGTGTAGAGGTAGAGCTCGCAGCGCCGGCGGTAGCGAAGTCGTCGCTGCCACGCCAGGAACCCTTCCGCTCGCGGCATGCTGAAGAACGCGCGGCCGGTGGTGATCGAGAGCGTTTTCTTGATCACGGCGTCGGGGTCCTGGACGTAGTCCATGAAGCCCATCACGATGGCGTAGTCGTAGGTGCGATCGAAAGGCCAGGTGGTGAAGTCGCCCTTGGCCCACGTGCAGCGGCCCGCCACGCCCGCCGCCTCGGCGTGCTTGCGCGCCACGTCGAGCATTCCGTCGGCGAAATCCAGTCCGAACACGTGCGTCGCGCCGCGGCGCGCCAGCTCGATCGAGAAGTGCCCGGGCCCACACCCGATATCGACGACGCTGCGTCCGGCGATGGGATCGCAGCCGGCGATGGTCTTCTCGAAGCGCAGGCGCATGCTCTTGCGCAGGTACTTGTTGACCCATCGATTCACCATCGCGTGGCGGTTGCCGTAGATGGCGTCGAAGTCCGCCGCATAGGAATCGAAGAATCCGGACACGCGCTGCTGTTCGGCCATGGAAGCTCCCGGGTTACGCGCCAAGACGCGGGTGTTGCTGGATGTACCGCTCGAAGGTGGTTACTTCGAAGCGCTCGAGAATTCGTCGCACTTTGGGCTCGGTCGAGTCGAGGTTGACGTACGATTTGAACCGGCGCACCGGGCTCATCGCAATGCGCGGGTGCGACGGGTTGACCTCGCGCGGATGAACATAATAGATGACGGGGCGCCCTTCATTAAGAACCTGCCGCGTTCCCTGCTCGATCATCCACGACGGAAACAGGCGCAGGTAGCCGCCGCCGAAAAGGCACAGCCGCCGGCCCAGCACGCTCGCGACGGAGATCGGAAATTCGATCAGCCGGCCGCCGTTCGCGGTATGCACGATGTGCGGAGCGCGTTCGGCATCGGCCATGCCGCCGTGCCCGCGCCGCGCGGGAAAGACCGACGAGTCGTACACGTAGCCCGCCTCGACCAGGGTGTCGAAATACCACGGGACGTCCTCGGTGCAGGAAAACCCCGGCGAGCGATAGCCGAGGACCGCCGTGCCGGTGATCTGTTCCAGGATGTCCCGGGCCCTGGCGATGTCGCGGTGGAATTCAGCGGCGGCCGTTTGGAAGACCAGCTGGTGGGCGTACCCGTGCGACGCGATCTCGTGCCCGCGTGCGGCGGCTTCACGGACCAGGTCCGGATGACGCTCGGCGACCCAGGCGAGGAAGAAGCAGGTGACGCGGGCTTCGTGCTCGTCGAAGAGATCGAGAAGGCGGCGGAAGTCGGTTTCGACGTGCGACGGAACCCCGGCCCACTGGTCGAAGCGCGGGGCCGCGGGAACGTCCAGGATGTGGAACCAGTCTTCGACGTCGACCGAGAAAATGCACCCGGGTGCGTCGCCGGCGGCGCCCCGCGCGCCATTCGCCCCTGCCGGACCGTGTTTTGTTGCCTGCACCGTCACAATTTCTCCCGCGTGGCGTCCGTGCGCAAGTCTAGCACGGGCTCGAAAATCCGCCTGAACAGCAAAAGGCCCGGCTTTTTGGGGCCGGGCCTTTGATACCGGGAAAATCCGGAATCGGTCTAGAGGTCGGCCGGCTTGAGCGTCTTGCGCTTGTTCGCCTTCGCGCGCTCGCCCGCTTCCTTGATGATCATGCGGACGGTCTTGTCCAGGGCGGGATAGAAGTCGCTCGACACGTTGTAACCCTTCGCGGCGGCCTTGGTCCGGGTCTTCGAGATGATGAGCTCGGCGCCGACGGCAGCCTTCTTGGCAGCTTTAGCCATTTCGTGATTCCTCCCAAAAAGTGTGTGAACTTCGAAAAACAGGCTCCAGAGAGCCTCCTGCGGCCATCATCTATCAATTGTCCGAAAACCTGTCAAACATAAAATGGCCCGGGAAGGCCGAAATCGGGCATCCCGGGCCGGTTTTTCGGGGGTCGGGGGTACGGGGTTTACTTGCTGGGGACCCTGGGAAGGGTGATCCCGGTCTGCTTCTGGTACTTCCCCTTCTTGTCCGCGTACGACACCGCACACTCCTCGTCGCTCTCGAAGAAGAGCACCTGCGCGATGCCTTCGTTGGCGTAGATCTTCGCGGGCAGCGGCGTCGTGTTCGAGATTTCCAGCGTCACGAAGCCCTCCCACTCGGGCTCGAACGGCGTCACGTTGGTGATGATTCCGCACCGCGCGTAGGTCGACTTGCCCACGCAGATGGTGAGCACGTTGCGCGGAATGCGGAAGTACTCGACGCTGCGTCCCAGCGCGAACGAGTTGGGCGGAATGATGCACACGTCGCCCTTGAAGTCGACGAAGGAACGCGGATCGAAACCCTTGGGGTCGACGACGGTGCTGTTGATGTTGGTGAAGATCTTGAACTCGTCGGCGATGCGGATGTCATAGCCGTACGACGACACGCCGAATGATACCGCGCCGTCCCCGACCTGCCCCTCGGTGTAGGGCTCGATCATCTTGTATTCCTTCACCATGCGCGTAATCCACTTGTCGGGCTTGATCGACATGCGTCTTCTCCGTTCTTTCCGGGGGTTCGAATCAGTCTTCACGCCGGGCGATCATCGCCCGGAATTCCGTCGCGAGCGCCGGATCATCGCGGAACCGTCCGAGCATCGCGCTGGTGACGACGTCGGCGTTCTTCTGCTCCACGCCGCGCATGGCCATGCACAGGTGGCGGGCCTCGATCTGCACCGCGACGCCGCGCGGCTTGAGGTGTTTCTGGATGTCGGCGGCGATGTCGTGTGTCATGCGCTCCTGCACCTGCAGGCGACGCGCGTGCACGTCGACGAGGCGCGCGAACTTGGAAAGTCCCGCGATCTTCCCCGACGGCAGGTAGGCGACGTTGACGCGGCCGAAGAAAGGCACCAGGTGATGCTCGCACACGCTGTAGAAATCGATGCCGCGCACGAGCACGAGGCCGTCGTGCGCCGCTTCGAAGGTGCCTTCGGCAAAGACCTCGCCCGCGCTCGATGTGTAGCCGCGCGTGAACACGCGCCACGCCTCGGCGGCGCGCTCCGGCGTCGCGGCCATCCCGCCCTTCGCCTCGCGGCCGAGCGCGTGGAGCAGATCGACGACGGCCGCTTCCAGCGGATCGACTGTCTTCTTGCGCGGTCTGGTCGCCATATCAGTGCTTCTCCAGGATCTCGGCGCCGTGCCCGGCGAGAAACCGTTCCGCATCGAGCGCCGCCATGCATCCCATGCCCGCGGCGGTGACGGCCTGGCGGTAGACGTGGTCGGTCACGTCGCCCGCGGCGAACACGCCGGGCAGATTGGTCTGCGTCGTCCCGGGTTGCACGACCAGGTAGCCGCTCTCGTCCATCTCGAGCTGGCCTTCGAACACCGCGGTGTTGGGCGTGTGTCCGATCGCGATGAACAGGCCGCTGCACTCGAGGGTGCGCGACGCGCCCGTCACGACATCGCGGAGTTTCACCGCCGACACCTTCTTGTCTCCCACCACGTCCTCCACCACCGAGTTCCACACGAATTCGATCTTCGGGTTGGCGAACGCGCGGTCCTGCATCGCCTTGGATGCGCGCAGCTCGTGACGACGGTGCACGAGGTACACCTTCGAGCCGAACTTGGTGAGGAACGTCGCCTCTTCGAGCGCGGTGTCGCCTCCGCCCACCACGACGATCACCTGGTCGCGGAAGAAAAAGCCGTCGCACGTGGCGCACGCCGACACGCCGTAGCCCTTCAGGCGCTCCTCGGAGGCGATGTTGAGCCAGCGCGCGCTCGCACCCGTGCAGATGATGACCGCGCGCGAGCGAAAGGCCTGGTCACCGGCCCACATGGTTTTCACGGGACCGTTGAGCTCGACGCGATCGATGGTGGCGAACTCGAAATCGGTGCCGAAGCGCGCGGCCTGTTTCTTCATCACGTCCATGAGCTCGGGGCCCATGATGCCGTGCTCGAAACCGGGGTAGTTCTCGACGTCGGTGGTGATGGTGAGCTGCCCGCCCGGCTGCGTGCCCTCGATGACGAGGGGCTTCAAGTCGGCCCGCGCCGCGTAGATGGCGGCGGTGAGCCCGGCCGGACCGGAGCCCAGGATGATGATGTCGCGCACGTCGTTGGTCATGAGAAGAGAGTCGCCTTCGGGTGGTAAGCCGTTGAATATAGCTCGCCTTCAATCGATGTCAAGAACTCGCCATTGATCCGGCGCCAGCGGAATCTGTATCCTTGGAACACCCCACGCAAGCGACCGGATCATCTTGCGACGTGTCCGATATCCAGACTTGAAGCATATCGCCGTGCTGGCCGTGATGCTCGTCGCCTGCGGCGATGATTCCACCACGCCTCCCCCGCCCGTGGGCCCGGACCAGACCGCGCCGCATCCCGTCGACGATCTCACGCTCACGTACGATTCCCTCGCCCAGGCGGTGAATTTCGCGTGGACGGCGCCGCGCGACGACGAGCTCCGTGATCGCGTCGACCGCTACGACATCCGCTACAGCGAATCCTTTCCTTTCGATTGGGACCAGGCGACGCGCGTTGCCGAGCCGCCCGCGCCGCTCGAGCCCGGGGCCGCGCAGCAGTACCAGCTCGCCGGCCCCCGCCGGGGTCGCGACCTGTACGCATCCGTGCGCGCCGTGGATGCCGCCGGAAACGCGTCTCCCGCGGGCGTTGTCGCGCACGCGCGCGTTCCCGGTTACTCGTTCATCGTGACCTGCATCGACGCGCTGACGGACCAACCCGTCGAGGGACTCGACGTCAGCATCAGGGGGCGCATCAGCCAGCACCTGGCGACGGGTCCCGATGGACGCATCGTGCTGAACGACTTTCCCGGGGGCACACTCGACCTGTCGGTCACGACGGGCAGCGCGGTGCCGCTGTATCACACGTTCACGCCGCCCGGCATGTCGATCAACACCAACCTGTCGCTGGTCTACGAAATGGTCCCCTTCCAGGCCACCGACAGCCCGAGCTTTACCAGCGTTCTGCACCTGTTGTACGTGTGCGGCGGTTCGCCGGGGGTGAAGTCCATCAAGCGCTGGTACTCGTTGCCGGTCAAATGGTACACACGCGACTTCGTGAACGTGAACGGGCTGGATTGCGGCGCGCTCACCGAGCAGGCGGCGGAGCGATGGAACACACGGCTGGGATTTCAGCTTTTCGAGCCGGCGGCATCCGACCCGGGGGTGGGTATCCTGGTCGAGTTCCTGCCCCGCTCCGTGATGGGAACCATCAACGGCATCTGCGAGTACGACAACGACGCCGACGGCTACCCGGGGCACGACCACATCAAGATCCTGGATGATTTCGCCGATGAACCGCGGCTCTACTCCATCCTCATGCACGAGATCGGGCACGCGATCCCGCTCGGCCACCTCGGTCCCGGCTTCATCATGTACGCGAGCCAGCCGCTGCCATCGGACATCACCGATGACGAAGTCAAGATGGTGCAGCTGATGTTCGCCCTCCCCAACGGCACCCTGCTCGACAACTACGACATCTTCCCGCCGGCGCAGCCCTAGGCTCACAAAAAAGCCTTCCCCCCGCGGCGACGGTTGAGATGCTGCGGGGAGAAACAACATCTCTTGTGGAACCCGTGCACACGAGGGGAAGGACAGGCGGAAGGGAGCCGTCCGCTCCAGCTCGCTTTTTAGCCGAAGAGATTTTAGCTCATCCGGTGCGAATGTAAAGCCTGCAATAACCCCCGTCTTCTCCTCTATGGCGCCGGCCGCGCCGGACCGGGCAGCGTGCGTTCGAAGAGCTTCCACGCCCGTGTCATCTCGTCGGTCCAGGACGATGCCCGCTTGAACGCGTGGCTTTCCACCGGGTAGAGGGTCAGGTTCCAGTCGTCCTTGCCCAGCTCGATCAGCCGCTGGCTCAACCGGATGACATCCTCGGCGAGCACATTGTCGTCGCGCAACCCGTGCAGCATCTCGAGGTGGCCGTTGAAGCCATCCGCGAAATAGATCGGCGAGGAGCGCCTGTACGCCTCCGGGTCGTCGGCGGGTGTTCCCAGGATGCGCACCGTGAACCAGTGGTTGTAATGGGCCCAGTCCGTCACCGAGCGCAGCCCCGCGCCCGAGGTGATTTCGTCGGGGTAACGGAACAGCGCCATCAACGTGAGGAAGCCGCCGTACGACCCGCCGTAAACACCGATCTGCTTCGCGCCCACGCCGCGCTCGGCGACGAGCCAGCGCGCGCCGTCGACGATGTCGTCGAGGTCGCGGCCACCCATGTGCTTGTAGATGGCCGTCCGGCAGTCGCGACCGTAGCCCGCCGACCCGCGATAGTCCACGTTGAGCACGGTGTAGCCGTGGGCGGCGAGGAAGCAGTTGAACATGTACTCGCGGTAGTAGTAGGGCCAGCCGTCGATGACATTCTGCAGGTAGCCCGCGCCGTGGATGAAGATCACGCCCGCGCCGTTGGGCTGCGCGCCGAACCGCGCCGGGTCGAAGAGGTGCGCCGACACCTGGACGCCGTCGGAGGCGGGAAACGTCAGCGTCTCCGGGGCCAGCCACGGGAAGCTGCGGAACACCGTCGTGGTTGACTGCGTGAGCGGGCCATCGAGCGTGCCGCTCGCGAGGTCGAGCAGGTGGAGCTCGGGCGGCGCGGTCCATTCCGACCGCATCACCGCGGCGCGCGAGAAATCCGCCGCGTAGGCGACCTCGTACCATCCGCGATTGGGCGTCATCACGCGGCGGTTCGACCCATCCGGGTCCATCGACCACAACCGCTGCGATCCCGCCGCGCCCTCGTTCGAGACGATCAGCCAGCGCTGGCGGGCCGCGTCGAAGCTCGCACCGTACACCTCGAACTCGCCGCGCGTGAGCTGCGTCCGCTTGCCGGCCAGGTTCACGGTATAAAGGTGGCCCCACTTGTCCGCTTCGGAGATGAAGTAGACCGTGTCGCCGTCGGGAAGCCATCCGCCCGTTTCGTAGAACGACGGACCGTCGACCCAGGCCGCGTCCTGGAAGCGGTCGAGCACGTCGGGCGTGATCTTGCCCGACTCGACCTTCCCGCCCGGCGACACGGCCCAGAAGTAGCGGTCGTGGTAGTCGGCCGTGATGCCGCGCACCAGCAGCACGTCCCTGGCCGGCGACCAGCCCATCACGTCGATGATCATCCCCTCGTCGGATGCGAGCCAGAGCAACGAGTCGCCGTCGACGTCCATGAAGGCGAGCTTCGTCTCGTCCTGGGCCTCGCCCACCGGCGTGCGCACCTCGTCGGTCTCGGTGTATCCGCTCTCGGTGACGACGAGCGGAATCACCGGTTTGCGCACTCCCGAGGCCTCCTTCGTGAGCAGCACGGAAACGAACCGGCCGGTCGGCGACACGCGCGTGCCGGTGATGGTGAACCCCTCGCCCAGGTAGAGCTTGCGCGGTCGCGAGTGGTCCTTCTTCCAGTCTTTCGGCCCGTGCTCCTTGAGCTCGTCGAAAAGGTCCTTCTGCTGGTCGACCAGGAATTTCTTCTGCGCGTTCGGCTTCTTGTCGTCGGGATTGTTGCTGGTGGCGAGATTGGTCACCTGCCGGATCAGTCCGCCCGCAAAGGGCGTCGCATACAGCTGGTGATCGCGCGTGAAGTAGATGGTGCCGCCGTCAGGCGAGATCTGGATCTCGCTTTCGGCATCGACCGTGTCGGTGATGCGCCGCGCGCCGCCGCTCTTTGCATCGACGGCGTACACATCGCCGCCGCGCAGCTCGGCGCGATGCCGCTTCTCGCGGTCCCATGCGGAGTCATCCGGCGCGGTCGTGTCGGCGGCCGCCTTCGTCAGCTTTTCCGCCTTGAGCGTGGCGAGATCCATGCGGTACGTGCCGGCGCGATGCTCGAGATCGAGGTAGTGGTGGTACGCGTCCTCGGGATCGGTCGCGTTCATGGAATCGAGCGGCGCGGGGTCGTTCCACTCGAAGAAGAGCTGGCGCCCGTCCGCGGAGAACCGGAGATTGGAGGGTGCGGTCCCCACGATTCCCGGTCCCTGCATGATCTGGCGGATGGTGAGCTGGCTGAACTGGCGCGACTCGTCGGCGCCGAGTTTCTTCGCGGCTTCCTGCGGCGCGGGGGGCTCGCTCTTGCGATGGCACGACACCAGGACGACGAGGGCCAGCAGACATGCGGCAGTGCGCCGGACCATGGGGGGACCGCCTTTGATGGTGTGACGTCCGTCAGGCGCGCGCGCGTTCGAGCGCGTCCTCGCGCGTAATCCGGCCCGCCGGGCACGAACGTCTTGTTGTCGCAATTTCGGCTGTTGTATCATACGCGCGCTTCCGCGCAAAACCCCAATTCGACGTCCCGAAAGGAAATGCCATGGCCACCCGCAAGAAGAAAGCCGGCGCAAACGAGTCGACGAAGCCGCTCACGCGCAGCGATTTCAAGCAGAAGATTCGCGCGCTCAAGAAGCAGCGCACCGAGGCCGGATCGCATTCCGCGAAGGCGAAAGTGAACGAATTCAACGAGCAGCTGCGCATCTGGCGCCGAAAGCTGCGTAAAGCCGCGCGTCACAAGGCGGCATAACCCTGGAGCGCCCATGCATCCCCTCACCGGTCCGATGACGCAGAAGAATTTCCGCACGACGTTCAATCCGGCGCTGGAGGACATACGGATGTCCCCGATCGTCTCCATCAGCGAGGAGGCGCGCATTCGCTCGAAAGACTTCGAGAAGTCGGGACGGAAGTTTGTCTTCTTCCAGCGCGGCGAGATCGACTTCCCCACGCCGGCGTTCATCGTCGATGCGGCGAAGCGCGGTCTCGACATGGGACTCACCAAGTACCCGAAGTCGGGTGGCGAGGATTTCTTCAAGGACGCGGTGATCGCGCGCCTGCGCGCCGACCAGGACATCAACGACCTGGAGCGCGGCCACGTCATCGCCACCTTCGGCGGACAGGAAGGGCTCGAGCTCGCGTTCAAGCTCTTCAAACGCGGCGCCGGATTCTCGCCCGCGTGGAGCGGCGCGCTCGAGAACTTCGTCCCCTTTGCCCAGGTCGATTTCGAGGAAGTGCCGCTCAACCGCGACTTCTCCATCGACTACGACCGCGTCGAGACGGCGATCCAGGGTCGCGACTTCTTCTACCTCAACAATCCGCAGAACCCGACCGGCAAGGTGTTCACCGAGGGCGAGCTCTTGCGCATCGTCGAGATGTGCACGCGGCACGGAGTGTTTGTCATTGGTGACGAGGCCTACGAAAAGATCGTTTACGACGGACGCAAGCACTGGTCGCTGGCGCGCGTTCCGCAGGAGAACGTCATCACGGTGTTCACGCTGTCGAAGACGTTCGCCATGACGGGGTGGCGCGTGGGTTACGCGGTGACGCGCAACCAGCACATCGCGAAGCTGCTGCGGCTCGGCAACTACACGCAGACCGCGGGTGTGACCACGTTCATCCAGTACGCCGCGGCCGAGGCGCTCTCCAACCTCGATGAGAGCCGCCGCGCCATCGACACCATGGTGGAGGAATTCCAGCGCCGCCGCGACGCGCTCCACGAAGGCCTCAAGGACCTGCCCGGCGTCCAGGTCGACCGGCCTGCGGGAGCGTTCTACATGTTCCCCAACTTCAGCGACGTGATTCCGCGCGCGCTCACCGGCGAGGAACGCAACCACTACGTCTACCGATTGATGATGGACGAGGGCGTCGCGACCGTGTACGGATCGTGCTTCGGCCGGCATTTCACCGACAACATCCGCATCTCGTTCTCGGCGACGCCCGTGCCGCTGATCCACGAGGCGGCGGAGCGATTCCACCGCGTGTTCCGCTCCGGGCGGTGAGATGGCTGCGCGCGGACGCACCCACGTCATCGTCAACATGGCCGTCAGCGTCGACGGCCGCATCAACTCCCGCCGCCGCGAGCATTTCTCGCTCGGAACCGAGTACGACCGGCGCCTGATGGACGAGCTGCGCGTGCGCGCGGACGCCGTCCTGATCGGCGCCAGCACGGTTCGACACGACGGTCATCCGATGCGAATCCGCTACGCCGATCTGCGCGCGAAGCGCACCGCGGCGAAGCTGCCCCCGCATCCCGTGAATGTCGTCCTCAGTCGCAGCCTGGACCTGCCGCTGTCGCCGTTCTTCGACGGCGACGAGATCCATCGCATCGTGTTCACCACCCGACACGCCAGCGCGGCGCGGGTGCGGAAGTTTTCGAGGGTGGCGGAGGTGGTGGTGGTGCCGGGGGCGCATCCGTCGCCGGCGGCGGTGGTGAAGGCGCTGGCCGATCGCGGCCTGCGCCGGCTCATCCTGGAAGGCGGCGGCGAGGTGCACTTCGCCTTCGCAAAGGCGGGGATGGTGGACGAGTGGTACGTGACGTTGACGCCGCGCCTGATCGGCGGCAAGGGCGCGCCGTCATACCTCGACGGCGTGGGATTCCTCAAGGACAATCACGTCGCGCTGCGGCTGGTGTCGCTGCGCCGTGTCGGCAACGAGATCTATCTCCGATATCGCCCGCGCTGACCGCGCCGGTTCGCGGGTCCTGTCACCGGCCACCCCGGACCAAATCGCCGCGCTCGTTATCGCGGCGATTTGCCGGGGGCTCCGGCCGGCGCCACCCGCGAACGCGGAGGTTGCCGGCCGGGAGCGGGCGCACGTCGGTCCTGAGCGCCGTACTGCTGGAGGCCAGGCCCCGCAACGGCGATATCGTCGCGAATCCGGCGCGCGGGACCGATGTGCGTCTGCTCACGGACGGCACTCCGCTCAGTCCGGGGTGGCCGGCGCCACCCGCGAACGCGAAACCTACAACCCCTGGGACGGCGCGTCGTCCTGCGTGCTCGTCAACGCTCCGCCGCCGTCATCCGACAGGTCATCGAGCACCGCGTGCGCGTGACCATCGACCTTCACTTTGGGGTAGACCTTTTCGATCATCCCGTCGGCCGCGATCACGAACGTGGTGCGCTCGATGGCCTTGAAGATCTTCCCGTACATGCTCTTGTCGACCATGACGCCGTAGGCTTCGCACACCCGGCCGTCGGGGTCGGAGAGAAGCGTGAATGGGAACTGGTACTTGGCCTTGAATTTCGCCTGCGCCGCCACCGAATCCTTGCTGATCCCGATCACGACGGCGTTCTTCTTCTCGAATGCGGCGACTTCATCACGGAAGTCGCAGGCTTCCCTGGTTCAGCCGGGGGTGTCGGCCTTGGGAAAGAAGAACAGCACGACGCGGTGACCCTTGAGGCTCTCGATCGAAAGGTCCTTGCCCTCGTCGGTCTTGAGCGTGAAGGCGGGAGCTCGCATGCCGGCCTGGATCATGGGGCCTTCCTTCGTTGCGCGACCGTTTCGCGGATGCGCTCGAAAAGTGGGAACGAGAGCGCCGGCTCGCCCATGTTGTCGCGTCCGGCGAACCCGTGGAAATCGGAACCACCCGAAATCAACAGCCCGCGGTCGCGCGCGAGTCCGAGCAGCCGCGACGTCACCGGCGGAATGTGGTACGGGTGAAACACCTCGACGCCGTCGAAGCCCTCGTCGAGCAGGCGGAGGAAGGCGTCGTAGTCCTCCATGTAGTAACCGGGGTGAGCCACGAACGCGACCCCGCCCGCGGCGTGGATGCTGCCGACCGCGTCCGTGGGCTGCATCTTGTACTTGTCGACGTACGCGGGACAGCCCTCGCCGATGTAGCGCGCGAAGGCCTGCGCGTGATCGGGGACGTAGCCCGCCTCCACCAGCGCATCCGCGATGTGCGGCCGTCCCAGCGCGCCCTTGCCCGCCTTCTGCATCACGCGCGCGATGTCGATGCGCACGCCCTGGTCGGCGAGCTTCTCGACAATGCGCTCACCGCGGCGCTCGCGCGCGTCACGGAACTGGTGCAAGAGAGACAGGAGCTTCTCGTTCTCGGGATCCACACCGTAGCCGAGCACGTGGAGATCCTTGCCGTTGTACTCGCAGCTCAGCTCGACGCCGCTGATCACCTCGAGGCCTTCCCTCGTGGCGGCCGCCTTGAGCTCGGCGAAGCCACCCACCGAATCGTGATCGGTGAGCGCGATGCCGGAGAGGCCTTTCGCTTTCGCCATGCCGACCAGGACCGTCGGCGCGTGAACGCCGTCGGAGAAGGTCGAGTGCGTGTGCATATCGATACGCTGATTTTCAAAATTTGAATTCATGGGGTCCTCTGTTTACATCCGAAGTCGCGACTGCGATGATGGCCCCGCAACAGGAGGCGGATCATGGCCCGGCCAGGCAACAAACATATACTACTCTACGCCGCGAGTGAAGCGGATGCCGACGTTCTCTACGCCACGCGATTTTTCGCGCCGGATCCCTTCGTTTTCATCCGGACGGCCGCCGGCCGCCGCATTTTCGTGATGAGCGACCTGGAGATCGACCGCGCGCGGACGCAGTCGAACGCGCACCGCGTGCTCTCGATGTCCCACTACACCACCCGTGCAAAAGAGCGGCTCGGGCGCGTCCCGCGACCCGGTGACGTCATCGCGGAAGTGCTGCGCGAGCTCCGTATCAAGTCCGTCCACGTGCCGGCGGGGTTTGCTACCGGGGTCGCGGACACGCTGCGCGGCCACGGCATCTCCGTTCACGCGGCGGACGGGTCGCTCTTTCCCGCCCGGCGCATCAAGAGCGCGGAAGAGATCGCGCACATCCAGCGTGCCATGCGCGCCACCGAGGCCGGTGTGGACGCGGCCATCGGCCTGCTGCGACGGGCGCGCATCCGCGGTGGATGGGTGGTGCTGGACGGCCGCCGTCTCACGGCGGACGACGTGAGGCGCGCCGCCGACGTCGAGATCTTCAGCCGCGGCTACGTGCCCGCCCACACCATTGTGGCCCCGGGAAAACACGGATGCGATCCGCACGACGAGGGCAGCGGGCCGATCCGCGCCGGCGAACCGGTGATCATCGACATCTTCCCGCGCTCGCAGAAGACCGGGTACTTCGCCGACATCACGCGCACCGTGGTCAAGGGGCGGCCGCGCCCGAAGGCGCGTGCGATGTACGACGCCGTGCTGGCCGCCCAGCGCGGCGCCCTGCGATCGATCCGCCACGGCGCGAAAGCCGCCGACATCCACGGCGCCATCCTGGCGTTGTTCGAAAAGCGCGGCTTCCCCACCGGGGAGATCGACGGACGGATGCAGGGCTTCTTCCACGGAACCGGCCACGGTCTCGGGCTCGAAATCCACGAGCCGCCGCGCATCGCCATGGCCGATGCGACCCTGGAGGCGGGCATGGTGGTCACGGTCGAGCCGGGCCTCTACTACGCCGATACCGGCGGCGTTCGCATCGAGGACACGGTGCTCGTGACGCGTACGGGCATCCGCAACTTGACCCGCTACCCGAAGTTCTTCGAGATCCCCTGAAAAGACACCGGCCCCCGGTTCGCGCTGGAACCGGAGGCCGGTGTGCTCGTTCGTGAGCGACGAACGCTTACTTGATCCGTATCGCTCCGGCGTCGACGAATCCCACCCACAGATGGGTGCCATCGTTGTAGAGGCTGTGCAGCCGCGATGACGGCAGCCCGCCGCCCGTGTTGTAGCTCTGCCAGGTATGACTTCCATCCACCAGCTTGGAGAGCCCACCCTGCGTGGCCGCCCAGATGGCGCTCTTGCTGGTCGCGTGGTCGTCGGCGCGCGTGATCGCCACGACAGTGTTGGACGCCAACCCATCGCTCAGGTCGTAGGTGGTCCAGGTCTTGGCGGCGGTGTCCACGTTGGAGAGACCCTTGGTCGCGTAGCCGACCCAGACCGTGTTGGTCTGCCGGTCCCAGTAGATGTCGTTGACGTTCGGCTCCAGCAGCCCCGAGTTCACCATCGTGTACTTGTAGGACATAGAGGCCTTCGTGACCATGATGCCGTGCTTGCCGGGCTCGATCTCGGACGGGCGGAGCTCCACGCGCGGCCCGTACCAGTGCTCCACGATGCCGAGCGTATCCAGCACTTCCACGCAGGAGACCAGCTGCTGCAGCGCCGGCGTGTCGAAATCGTCCTCATCGTTGCACTCGTCGGTGAACGGCCCGTTGTCCGGGCAGGTGGGAGCCACCGTGGAAACGTGCGTGAACGTCCCCACCGTGGGGTCAAGGACGGAGACGCCGTCGTTGCTCGAGAAATAGATGCGGTTCTCGGTCGGCGCCGAAACGGCGATGTCCGAGATGTACCCGTCCACCAGCCCGTTCTCGCCCGGACGAAGCTGCTCCCAGGTGCCGTCCTGGATGTTATAGATGCCCACGCCACCACCCCACGTGCCGACGTAGATGGAGCCGTCGTGCTCGACCATGGAGGTCACCTGCGGGTGCGGCAGACCCGTGAGCTCGGTCACGATCGAGTCTGCATCGTTGTCATTGTGGCTCGAGTAACGCGCAATGCCGCCGCGCGTGCCCACCCAGAACTCGCCGCCCGGCCCATTGATGAACGCCGTGACCTCGCTGCTGGGCAGGCCGGTGCCGCGCGATTGCACAATGTCGTACTCGATCTGTGCCGGCTTGTCGGGTGGCGGCGGTAAAGTGCCGTCGTCCGAACAGGCGGCAAACAGAGAGATGCCGAGGGCCAGGACGACCAGCATACGTGTCGAATTCACTTCGGAAACCTCCGAAACACAGCCAACGGGATGAGTGAAATCTGGGTGGGGTGGCCCGATCGGATCACCGACTTCAGACCACTGGCATCATAGGGAGCAAAGCCGCAAAAGTCAATGCAAAGGCCGGGGTTGGGCCCCGGCGGCAGGGGCCGGCTAGCCGAGCGCGTCCTTGAGGGCCTGGGCCCGGCGGCGCGACATGCCGGGCACCGCCGCGATGGCTTCCACGTCGGCGCGACGGATGCGCTCGAGGCTTCCGAATTCCTGGAGCAGGCGGCGCTTCAATACGCTGCCGATGCCGGGCACGCCGTCGAGCTTCGATTCGCCCATGGACTGGTTGCGAAGCTGGCGGTGGTAGGTGTTGGCGAAGCGGTGGGCTTCGTCGCGCACGCGCTCGAGCAGGTAGAGCGCCTGCGACTGCCCGTCGAGCAGGAGCGGGTCATCGAGGTCACGCAGGTAGATGCGCTCCTGGCCCCTCACCTTGCGCCCCGTCTCCTCGCGCACCTTGGCCATGCCAACCACGTCGACCGCGTCGGCGCCCAGGCGGGTGATGACATCGCACGCCACGTTGAGCTGGCCGCGGCCGCCGTCGACGATGAGCAGGTCGGGCAGGTCGCCTTCCTTGAGACCGCGCGAGATGCGGCGCTCGAGCACCTCGCGCATCATGGCGTAGTCGTCGGCGCCCTCGACGGTGCGGATCTTGAACTTCCGGTACTGGTTCTTGGCCGGCTCGCCGTCGATGAAGGTGACCCCCGATGCGACGGCGCGGCTGCCCTGGATGTTCGAGATGTCGAAACACTCGATGCGACGCGGATAGGACTCGAGCGAGAGGAGCTCCTGGAGGTCGTCGAGGATCTGGCGGTTGCGGTCGTGGCCGCGGCCTTCGTTGAACGCCACGGTCGCGTTCTTCTTCGCCAGCTCGACCAGCGTCACGCGGTCGCCGCGCTGCGGCACCGAGATGCTGACCTTGCGCTTCGCGCGCTCTCCCAGCAGGGTCTCGAGCGCCTCCACGTCCGGGATTTCCTCCGCGACCAGCACTTCCTCGGGGATGGGCGCGCCGCTCTGGTAGTACTGGTTCACGAAGGAGGCCAGGTGCTCGCCCGTCGACTGCACCGCGCTGTCGAAGAAGAACGTCTCCGCGCCCGACATCTGGCCGTCGCGCACGGTGAGCAGCTGGATCACCAGCTCGTGGTTGTGATGATGCGTGGCGAACACGTCGCGCTCGGCGCGCTGCGGCGACGAGATGCGCTGGCGCTCCACCACGCGCTGCAGCGCGAAGAGCTGGTCGCGCGTTCGCGCCGCTTCCTCGTAGCGACGTTCGGCGGCCTGCAGGTCCATCTTGTCGCGGAGCGTCTTGAGCAGATCGTTGCCGCGGCCCTTGAGGAACATGGTGACGCGCCTGACCGTCTCGCCGTATTCCTCGGCTTCGATCTTTCCGACGCACGGGCCCGGGCAGCGCTGGATATAGAAATAGAGGCAGGGCCGGGTCCGGCTGGCGAAGTCAGCGTCGGTGCAGGTGCGCATCGGGAAGATGCGCCCCAGCGTGCGCAGCGTCTGGCGGACCGAGCCGGCCGACGCAAAGGGTCCGAAGTACTGGGCGCCGTCGCGCTTCGGCCGTCGCACCACGGTGAGCCGCGGGAAGGGATGTTTGGTGTCGAGGCGGAGGTTGACGTAGCTCTTGTCGTCCTTGAAGACGACGTTGTACCGCGGCCGGTGCTTCTTGATCAGGTTGTTCTCGAGGATCAGGGCTTCC
>DASVAK010000146.1:0-11227 GCA_036376395.1 Candidatus Krumholzibacteriia bacterium | reverse complement strand
CGGGCGTCGGAACCATGTCGGGGGCCGGGTCGCCGTAGATCTCGCTGCTCGAATAGAAGATGAAGCCCTTAAAGTCGCGTCCCGCGTCGCGGCGCGCGCGCGCGTACTCGAGCAACCGGCGCAGTCCGTCGATGTTCGCGTCCATGGTTTCCAGCGGGTAGGCGCGGTAGTACGTCGGCGACGCGATGCCGGCCGCGTGGATGATGTACTCGAACTCCGGCATCGGATCGGGCAGCGGATGGCGGATGTCGTGGCGGACCAGGGTGAGGTCCGCGCGTCCCTTGAGGGCTTCCAGCCACGTCGGCACGCCGCGCACGTAGTTGTCGAACACCGTCACGGCGATGCGGTCGGCCGGGGCGGCGGTGTTGTTGTGGTGCAGGAGGCTCTGCACCATGTAGTAGCCCAGGAAACCCGCGCCGCCGGTCATGAGGACCCGGCGACCCGCCATGGCGGCCAGCTCGCCGCGCAGGTTCTCGGTCACGTAATCGAGGTCGCGGCGGAGCAGTGCTTCCAGCGTCTCCACCTTCACGCGTCCGGTGCTACTCATAGACACGAACCTCCGGAATGGGCACGACGAAGCGGCCGCCCCACTCCCGGATGTACGACATCTGCTGCATGATTTCGTCCTTCAGGTTCCAGGGAAGAATGAACACGTAATCCGGCTTCGTTTCCCGGATCCGTTCCGGGGCGTGGATGGGAATGTGCGTGCCGGGCGTGTACGTGTTCTGCTTGTGCGGGCTCCGGTCCACCGTGTAGTCCAGGAAATCGGTCCGGATCCCGCAGTAATTGAGCAGCGTGTTGCCCTTTCCGGGCGCGCCGTACCCCACCACGGTCTTGCCCGCGCGCCGCGCCCCGATCAGGAACTCGAGGATCGCGCGCTTCGTCTCCTTCACCTTCTCGTCAAAGGAGCGGTACACGTCGGGACGCGTCACGCCCCACGCCTCCTCGCGGCGCTTCAAGTCGGCGACGCGCGCCGAAACGGGCAGGTCGTGCGCATGGTGCCGCCCGTGGATGCGCAGCGACCCGCCGTGGGTCGGGAGCTCGTCGACATCGTACAGCGTGATGCCGTGGGCGGCGAACACCTTCTCGACCGTGGTGAACGAGAAATAGGAGAAATGTTCGTGGTAGATGGTGTCGAACTGGTTCTGCTCGACCAGCTGGACCAGGTGCGGGAATTCCATCGTGATGACGCCCGAGGGCTTGAGCATGACGGCCATGCCGCGCACGAAGTCGTTCAGATCGGGCACGTGCGCGAGCACGTTGTTGCCGAGGAGCAGGTCGGCCTTGCCGTAGCGCGCCGAGAGCTCGCCCGCGGTGTCGGTGCCGAAGAACTCGACGACGCTGCGGACCCCCACCTGTTCCGCCGCGGCGGCGCAGTTGGCGGCCGGCTCGACACCCAGCACGGGGATTCCGGCGGCGACAAAATTGCGCAGCAGGTAGCCGTCGTTGCTCGCGATCTCGACCACCAGGCTGTCGCGCCCGAGCCCCAGCCGCGAGCGCATGGTCTCGCAGTAGCGCCGCGCGTGCTCGAGCCAGGTGTCGGAAAACGACGAAAAGTACGCGTATTCCTGCGCGAAGATCTCCTCTGGCGTCGCGAACTCGCCGAGCTGCACGAGCCAGCACGAGGTGCACACGAGCGCGTGCAGCGGGTAGAACGTCTCGGCGTCGTTGAGCTGCGACGGTTTGACGTGCTTCTGGCACAGCGGCGACACGCCCAGGTCGGCGAAGGAGACGGAGAGCGGCGCGCCGCAGAAGCGGCACGCGGGCGCGGCGCCCGTCATGTCCGCCGAGGGCGCAGCGGCGGGCCGGGTTGATGGCATCGGATTCATCCCTTTCCCCCCATGGCCGCGTGCAGGCGCTCCGGTGCGTCGCCGCCGAGACGCTCGCACAGGAGCACGGCGATGCGCGCGGTGATGGTGTTCCAGTCGTACGCCCGGGCGACGCGGCGGCGCTCTTCGACGCGCTCGCGCGTCCGTTCTCCGGGCTCGAGCGACGCTTCGATCGCGTCGCACCAGCCGTCCAGGTCGTGCGCGATGCGCACGGTGGAATTGAAGTCGCGCAGGGTCCGGATGTCGGAGCCGACCACCGGACGCCCCGTCGCGAGGTATTCATGCAGCTTGAGCGGAAAGATGTAGCGCGTGTAGTCGGTGAGCGCGTAGCAGAGCAGGCACACGTCCATGTGCTGCATGTAGGCCGGGATCTGCGCGATGGAGCGGTTTCCCAGGTAATGCACGTTGGAGAGCGCGAACAGCTCCTCTTTCTCGGAGGCAAACTCGCCGATCTGCCCGAGCGGGCCCACCAGCACGACCGACCACTCCGGGTGCCGCCGCGCGATGCCGAGCAGCGTCCTCCAGTCCATCTGCTTCTTGATGCGCCCGATGTAGCCGATACGCGGATGCGGGATGGCCGCCATGTCCGCGGGCTCGGGAACCGGGGTCGCGAACGCGGCGTAGTCGACGCCGTTGGTCACGTATGCGGTGTTCGGGTTGATGTGTCCCTTCTTCTCCATGAGCGCCGGTGAGTGCACGAACACCTGGTCGACGCGCTGGATCAGCGCCAGCTCCTCGGTGGAGATCGGGTGTTCCTGGTCGGCGAACGAGTATTCGTCGGCGATGTGGTAGCAGCTTACGTCGTGCGCGACCATGTCGAGCGCCTCGCCGAACTCCGGTCGCCACAGGTACGTCACCATGCGCCGGGATCCCGCGCGCTCGAGGAGCCGGCGCGATGCGGCGAGCCGCGCGCGCTCGGTGGCGCGATCGAGGGCGCGTGGCCGGTAGAACTTGGGAAGCTTCGATTCGTGGATGAAGAACCCGTGCGCGGGCGGCGCCGTCGGATCGGGATTCCGGATCGGGCGCGCCCCGTGGCGCCACGACGGCGCCGGGCTGTGCCAGACCACGTTGAAATAGCGGGCCAGCCGGGTGAGGACCTGGTGGCGCGAAAGCCACATTCCCCCCCACCGCTCGGGCACCAGTGCCAGCACGCCGACATCCCGCAGCGCCGGTCCGGCGAGGACGGTGCTGGCCACCGCGGGTTCCGTCGCAAAATCCACGTTCAACACTCGACTCCTGTCACCTGATGAAGCCCGCCGATCGCGAGGCCGATTGAACCAGTCGTTTCATGGGGCGCATCGCAAACCGCGCCGCGAAGGTCACGTCTTCCACCAGCCCGTCCCTGTTGCTCGCAATCCATCGCGTCATCACGGACGCACAACGCGCGCGCTCGGCGACGGAAATCGGCGCGCGAGCGATGGCGCCGAGGTAGCCGGCGAACTGCTTCGTGTACGGAAATCCCGGCCGGCCCGCTTTCGCTGGGACGAACCAGGCATTCCGTGTCTGGCGCGATCGATACTGGAACACCGACCGGTTGGGATGCTCGCGCCGCACGAACAGCGGCTCGGGCAGTTCCAGGATGCGTCCTTCCAGCCCGATCTCGGCCAGCAGCACGCGGTCCGAGTCGGCGTAGGTCGCCAGCAGGCGGGTCCGCCCCAGCACGTCACGTCGGACCACCCCGTAGCACGCGACACACGGGTAGTCGCGGCGGACCAACTCCCGGAAGCGCGCCGACACCTGCGGGCTGCTGGTGTCGATTCCCGCCGAACGCACCGTCAGCGTCGCCTCGTGCGCGTCGATGGCCCGGAAGCGCGTGTAAACCAGCACGACGGTCGGGTCCGCGTCGAGCGCGGCCACGCACCGTTCGAGGAACTCGGGCTCGTGCTCGTCGTCGTGCGCCGCCCACTTGAACAGCTCCCCGCTGGAGAGCTCGAAGGCGCGGCGGAAATTGCCCATCGCGCCCACATTCTTCTCGCTCCGGTGGTAGCGCACGCGGGTGTCCTGGCTCGCGTAGCGGCGGCAGATTTCCCCGGTGCGGTCGGTCGACGCGTTGTCGCAAATGACCAGCTCGAAATCCGTGTACGTCTGCCCCAGCAGGGTCTCGATCGCGCGCTCGAGAAACTCCTCGCCGTTGTATACCGGCAGGCCGATACCCAGCCTCGGTGTACGCCTGTTCACGCGATCCACCTCATCCCCGGGCACCCGCCGGTCGATGGAAGAGCGTCAGTCGATAGAGGACACGTGTCCAGCATGAACTTCGGACGTTGGCGCCGCAAGCAAAAGAGCGCGTTCGCCTCTTGTTAGGTCCTGACAAAACAGCAAGTTACATGCCCATGGGGGACGGGCAGGCCGAGGCGGGTGGCCGGGGGCAATCGGAACGGAAGAAGGCGCCTAGCAGGCGCCCCGCCCGGTCAGTACGACGAAGACGGTTCGCAGCAGAATCTTGAAGTCCGTCCAGAATCCCAGCGAATGGATGTACTCGAGATCCAGGTGCAGCTTCTGGCGCAGGCCTTCGTCCGTGTTGGTGTAACCCAGCTGGACCTGCGCGAGCCCCGTGATCCCCGGCTTCGCGCGAAGCCGCAGATGGAAATCCGGCAGTTCTTTCTCGATTCGTCCGATGAAGTACGCCCGCTCAGGACGCGGTCCGACGATGCTCATGTCTCCGCGCAGGACGTTGATGAACTGTGGCAGCTCGTCGATGCGGCTTTTGCGGAGGATGCGCCCCACGGCCGTGATGCGCGGATCGTTCTCTCGCGCCCACATCGGCGGAGCGCCACGCTCGGCATCCATGACCATCGTGCGGAATTTGTAGATCGTGAACGGCTTGCCGAAACTCACCAGCACGCGCCGGTCGCGACGGCGCCGGTCGGACTCGAACAACCCGGCCTGCGAGCGGCGGTCACCGCAGCGGCGGTTGATGCCGATCCGCTCCTGGCGATAGAACACCGGGCCGGGCGAGGTCAGCTTGATCAACGCCGCCGTGACCAGCATGACGGGCGAGAAGATGATCAGGCCGAGCACGCTGACAAGGATATCCTTCGCCCGCTTCCAGCCCTGGCCGCCGCACACGGTGTACGGCTGCATGGCGGCGCGATGGCGATTGACGGGACGGTGCGCGGGTTCCGTGATAAGCCACGGGAAGCGCACTTCGCTGCGTCGAACGAATCGATGTCCGAAAGTCATCATGAACTCAATCTACCAACCCCTCCGGCAAAAGGCGGTCAGAGAGATGACGGAATCTGGGAAGCCAAACTCAACTACGGGAATGTGAGAAGCCCAACTGCATTTTCGGTGCCACGGAAGCGCCCGGGGGCGAGCCGGCGGGCAGTCTTGTGACAAACCGTCAACGCTATTTATTGTAACATATTGTCAGCTTTACTTCAGGCAACTTATTAGGGGTTTACGAGGCCTGCTGCGGTCGCGAAACGTGTCAAGTGCGCGTTTCTTCCCAGCACTCGAAACGCAGGATGCAAGTTAACTTACGTGATGACAATATCTTGCAAGAAATCCCACGCCTGCGGGCTTTCCTGCGAAGAATCTCCCACATGGACCCGATATCAACGGGCCAGAATCTGGAAGTCGTGCCCGCGCGCGCGATACGCGCTTCGTGCGCGAGCGGCCTCATCGAAGCTGACGAAGGTCGCCACGACCACGCGGAAGCGGGGCCCCTCGGGCTCGACCGCTGCAGGGATCTTCAGGCGCCCCAGCATGGCCGCTTCTTCGTTAGCACTCGCGGCGGTTGCGTGCGCACCGGCGACGAGAGCGTATGCGCGCCGAGTGGCACCGGCCTGCGGGGAGGCGACGGATCGTTCGGGAACCGGTGGCGCGAGATCCCCGACCGGCGGAGTCACAATCGTGCCCGTGCCGCGCACACCACCGCCTCCGAACGAGTAGCCGAGCGAGAACGTGTGCGCACCCGAGAAGTAGTCCTGCGGCGTGTACGCGTATTCGACCGACATCGCGCCGTACGCGAGGCCGAGACCGGCGTTGAAACGCGATTCGGGCTGTGCGTCGTCGAGGTTGTCGTTGATACCGGTGCGCAGCGTCACCGCGTCGTTGAGAGCGTAGTCGACACCGAGGCGGACGCGGGTGCCGTACGCGTCGGACGACGACGCCTGGAGGCCGGCAAGGAAGGTTCCCGCGCCGGAATGAAACACGCGCCCCGCGCCCGCGCTCCATTCGGGCGCGATGTTCCATGCCCCGGAGGGAAAGCGGACCGATCCGCCCACGTCACGAATCGAGGCCTGCAGCAGCGTGGGGCCAAGCCAGTACGCCGCGCCCACGTGGAACGCGACGCCGGAGCCGTCTTCGGACACGATGTGCTCGCGAAGGTACGTCGCGCCGGCGGCGGCCGAGAGCCCCGTGGTGCCGAAGCGGCGCGCGATCACGACGTCCAAGCCCAGGTCGTAGAATCCCTGCTCGTCGACCACGTTCATCGCCGCGTCGAAGCCGTTCAGCCCGCCGGAATACAGGAGTGACGCCCCCACGCCGAGCACGGTGCCTCCCTGCCCCAGCGGGATGGCAGCGCCTACCGAGTTGAACGATAACTGATCGAGCCACCGGCTCGACGACGCGTACACCCCCGCATTCTCCACCCCGGCAACGAATGCCGGGTTCGAATACACGAGGCTCGCGTCGGGACGCATCCCCGCGACGATGTCGGGCGACGCCATCAGCCGCGCGCCCACGGGAATCTTGAGGAAAGTCGCGCCGTAATCACCGGCCGCGAACGAGCCACGCGGAACGAGCGCCGCGACCGCGATCGCTGCGGCGAGCACGATGCGCGTCACGCGCGTGGTGATGCGGGTTACGAGCTGCACGACAGGCAAGCCTCTCGGTGTCCGGTTTCGTGGCGGCGGGGGTCGAACCGGAAACGTGCAGCAAGCGCGGGGCCAAGCGCGGCACGCGCGGCGTGCCGTTGCGAGGGTGGACAAACTTTTCCGGGTGCGGGAACGACCGGGTCAGGAACCGGCGGCGAGCGCGTCGAGACGCTGGCGCGCGGTGCGCGCGTAGCGCGTATCCGGGAAGCGATCGATGACTTTCTCGAGCGTCGCGCGCGCGTCGTCGGGACGGTGGAGAACGCGGCCGTAGAGCTCGGCCGCTTTCAGCATGCCGGCCGCGGTGCTCACCTCGTCCCATGACTGCGACCCGGCGCCGAGCAGCCGCGCGGCCTCGTCGGCGCGCCCGGCGGTGACGAAGCTCTCCGCCAGGGCCGACTGCACCACCAGCCGGTTGCCGGGAAACGCGCTGCGGCGGTCGAGGAGCGAGTTGTAATACTCGCCGGCATGCGTCATGGCCACGTCGACCATGGCCGCGTTGCCCTCGTTGACGTAGTGCCGCGTGACAACGAGCGGCGCTTCGATGGCCGCGGTGGTGAACGGATACATCTGCTCGAGCCGGCGCAGGAGCGCGTACGCATCATCCCACGAGCCGGACGACTCGAGAATCCGCGCGCGCGCGAGCATGGCGCGCGACGCCACCGCGGCGGGCACGCCCGGGGCGCGCTCGAGCTCCTGGAATTGCCGTGCCGCGCCGGAGGGGTCCGACTGCGCGAGCCGGAGCGCGGCGAGATCGTACCCGGCCGCGAACGCCGCCACCGTGCCGGCGTAGCGCGAGCGCACGGATTCGAATCGCTGCGCTCCCCCGGCCGTGTCGGCGAGGCGGAAAGCGTGGATCTCGGCGAGCACCAGCTCGAGGCTCGCGCCGTCTCCGGCCTGCTGTCCGGTGTCGGCGATGATCTTCTCCAGGTCGTCGTCGGCGGCGCGCCACTCTCCGCGCACCATGTGCAACTGCGCGACGGCGAGCCGCGACTGCCAGTCGAGCCGGCTTCCCGGCCACGTGTGTGAAACGCGGCGGTAGAACGCGAGCGCTTCCGACGCGGCCGAGTCCGCCGCGGCGCCCTCGCCGGCATCGGTTTGCAGCCGCACCAGCGTCACCGGGATGTTCAGGAAGACATCGTCGATGTGTCCCTTGCCCGCCCAGAAATCGGGGCTGGCCTGCACGTCGCGAAAAATGCCCGCGCACTGCTCCATCACGCGGCGCTGGTCGCCCTCCATGTACGACGCGCGCGCCGCTCCCATGCGCGCATCGAGCACGTCCTTGAAGTTCATCGACCCGAGCGAGAGCGTCTCCGTGTACAGCGTGCCCGCATCGGTGTAGCGCTCGGTCGCGAAGTAGAGGTTCGCCAGCGCCACGCGCGCGGAGACGAGCAGCTCGCGGATGTCCGCCGATACCGCGGGGTCCCAGTCCGCGCGCGGGCTGCCCGCGAACGGATCCGCGGCCACCACGCGCCGGTAGGCCTGGATCGCGTCCTGGGTGTCGCCCATCGAGGCGCCGAGAATCGCGATGTTGACGCGCCGCTGGTGGAATTGCGCGCGCCACATCATCCGCTCGAGCTGGTAGCGGGTCCGGATGTCATCGTGGCCGGAGCACCCCGCGAGGAGCAGCAGCGCCCCCGCCCACGTTGCGCGCGCCGCCCTCATTTCAGGCCGCCTTCGCGCGGCAGCGCGAGCTCGGTGATGGCGGCGAACAACAGGCACGCCGTGAACATCTCGAGCACCGCCGATGCCAGCATGACCTGCACGATGGTCTCGGGCTGGAAGCGCGCCGCGAGCCGGTCGGCGCGCGAGAGGATGAAATCGACCGGCCAGTGGATGAGAAGGACGGTGAGCAGGACCATCGCCGTGGCGATGAAATGACGGCGCGCGTAGGCGACGCTGGTCGCAACCGCGCTGCGCCAACCGCCGCCGCGCACCCGCAGCGCGAGCGGCGCGTACACGAGCAGCGCCTGCAGCGACGCCGTGGCCAGCACGGACGCGAACAGGACCGCGCGCTGGACCGTGTCGGGCGTGCGCGGGCCCACCAGCCGCGACGCCGCCTCGCCGGTCACCACGCTGGCGAGCACGAACAGCACACCGATCACGACGATGTGCGGCAACGCGGGCCGGAAGTCCCGGCGCGGGCGATCCGCGCCGACCGCGTGGTGATCGACGAGCTTCCACACCGCGAAACTCCACAGCGCGAATCCGGCCGAGGCCACCAGCGGGAGGTACACGCGCTGGTACACCGACGGGAGGCCAACGAGGTGCATCGGGTAGTGCAGCGACGCTTCCCCGCCCAGCCATCGCATCACGGGGACCATGACCGGGGCGAGGAGCGGGTGCGTGAATTGCGCGAAGAGCAGCAGGATGAGCGCCTGCAGCAGGCCGAACATCGCGAAGGGCAGGAACACGCCAGGAGCGCCGAACGCGGAGCGCGTGTACGACAGCGCGTCCAGGTAGCGATTGATGCTGCGGCCGACGTTCATCACGGTGCGCGGTACAGGCGGTCGATCTCGGAGTGCACATCGCGCGCGAGCGGCACCAGGCGTTCCATGGTCGCGCGCACGTCGGTGCCGGTGGGCGCGGAGATGCTGGCGAACACCACATCCTGCGGCTGGCGCAGCAGCGCCCGGCGCGTCATCTCCACCTTGAGCGGCAGCACGTCGGACTCGGTGGCGGTGCGCAGCTGGTACCAGTACACCACGAGCCGCCGCTCGACGCCGTCGTTCACCACCAGCGAGTGCAGCGGTTTCCCGCCCCACGGCGAGTCCCAGTGCGGCTCGGCCTCGATGTTCCAGCCCGACCCGGGATAGCAGTGGCGGGGCGAGTGCACCTGCGAACCCTCCTTCTGCCGGTCGAAGTACCCGAGAAAGAGCCAGACCGGTTCGTCGTCGCTGCCGAAGACGCGGAACACGACGTCGCGCGCGCGCAGCGTCTCGAGGAAGTCGCGCTCGAGCGGCTCCTCGATGTACGGACCCGCCGCCGGGGTCGACACGGACGCGAGGCGGATCCCCGACGATGCCCGCGGCTCCGTCGCGCGGAGCGCATTGCCCGCGAGCGCGATCAGCGCCAGCGAGGCCGCGATCACGATCTGCGCGCGCGTGCGTTCCATTCCAGCGCCTTTCCCGCCCCCACGATGGCGATCATCCCGATCACAAATACCACGAGCCCGGAGAGCTCGTGAAGGAAACTCTCCGCCGATTCCGGCCCCTGGATCGCCGCGATGCCCGCCGTCAACACCAGCCGTCCGACGTTGGCTGCCACCGCGATCGGCACCGAGAGCGCCATGAACACGACCCGGCGCCACGGCGTGAGCCGCAGGAAGTCCAGCATGAAGAGCGCGAGCGTTCCGAGCGTCATGATCGACCGCAACCCGCTGCACGCGGTCACCACTTCGAGCGAGTAGCCCTCGAGGTGGATGATGTTGCCCTCGCGCACGAGCGGCATGCCCATGCCGTCCAGGATGGCCGCGGCCAGCCGTGAGCTCTCGAGCTGGAGCGGGAACGTGAGCCGGTAATAGAACACGTACGGGATGGGGACCATGGCAAGGAGGAAGAGGATCGGAAACCGCATCACGCGGAAGCGTCGCGGGCCTTCCAGTGCCAGCACGATTCCCGCCACCGCGACCACCAGCGAGACGCGCAGGGTGAACAGCTCGGCGGCGAGCACCCCGGCGAGATAGAGCGCGCCCGCGAGCGCGATCACGATCATCCCGCGCATGTCGATGTGCGACGGCGCGGACGACCACGCGTGGCGGCGGCGCCACGCCAGCACCAGCGCCATGGGAATCACGAAGAAGCCGTGCGCGTAGTTGGGATCGTCGGCCCACTGCGCGGCCAGCGAGGCGAGAACGAACCAGTAGGCGGCAAGGAGCGAAAGGGCGACGGGAACGAGCGGCGCGAGTGCGCGGCGGGATGAAGCAGCCGGGATCATTGCCCGGATTGTACGAGAAAACGCCCGCTGCGTTGAACGCTTCCCTTTGCGTCGGTCACACGCACCAGGTAGAGCGCCGGCGCCACCCGGCTGCCATTGTCGTTCTGGAAGCTCCACGTCCAGGTTGCGCCCTCGGTGATGTTCTCGTGGTGGCGAACCTGCCCGCCGGCGACGTCGAAGATACGGACCCACCAGCCGCGCGGAAGGTTGCGGATCTCGAGCGGGCGCGCCGCGTCGTTCGCCCAGTACCCGTCGGGAATGATCAGCCCGCGCGAGTCGGCGGCCGATGCGGCGCCCACGGTGAATTCGTAGTCGAGCGCCGCGCACCTGCCGCCGCGGTCGCACACGTCGAGGTGGACGCTCACGTCCGACCCGGCCGCCAGCGCCGCGGCCGGTCGATGGCGGATACGTGCATCCGCCGGCGTGCCGTCGATCGCAAATACCACCACGTCGCCGTTGACCTCCATCGCGATGGAAGCGAGATCCACGCCCACTCCGGCGTCGCGCACGCGCACCTCGATGGTCGGGCGCGTGTCGGCGCTCTCGCCGCCGTCCGGCGGCGAGACCGCGGCGAGCAGCGGCGCCCCGGTGTCGTCCAGCGGGCCCGCGCCGGTCCGGAACGTATACGTGCGCGTGGCGACGTTG
>DASVAK010000133.1:0-5057 GCA_036376395.1 Candidatus Krumholzibacteriia bacterium | reverse complement strand
GGTGTAGATTCCGCGCGGGGAATCCTCCAGCTCGGCGATGATCTCCATCGCGCGCCGCTTCGGGGCACCCGTGACCGACGCGGGCGCAAACAAGGCGCGCATGATTCCGGCGAGCCCCGCATCGGTGCGGCCCTCCACGGTGGAGGTCATCTGCCAGACCGTCGCGTGCCGCTCGACCGAGAAGAGCGAGGGTACGCGCACACTGCCCGCGCGCGCGATGCGTCCGATGTCGTTTCGCACCATGTCCACGATCATCACGTTCTCGGCGCGGTTCTTCTCGCAGCGCGCCAGCCGCTCCGCGACGGCCTGGTCGTCCGCGAACGAGAGCGCGCGGCCGGCGGTGCCCTTCATCGGGAGCGAGGCGAGCACGCCGTCATCCAGCGTGAAGAACAGCTCGGGTGAGAGGGAGGCGATGGCGAACCGCCCCGCGTCCACGAACGCGCCGTAGCGCGGTCGCGCCGCGTCGGCCAGCCGCGCGAACGCGTGCTCCGGGTCGCCCTGGAACTCCGCGTGCTGGCGGAGGGTGAAGTTCACCTGGTAGGTGTCGCCGGCCGCGATGTGCGCGCGGATGCGCTCGATGGCCGCGAAGTACGCATCGCGCGTCATGGCGCGCGACCACGGACCGATCTCGCACGCGCCGCGCGGCCGCGATGGCTCGACGCGACGCGGGGCGTTGAAAATGCCGAACATGAGCAGGGGAAGGTCCCCCGGAGCGCGCGTGGTGAGCGCGTGGTCGAAGGCCGGCGCGGCCTCGTAGCCGATGAATCCCGCCGCCCAGGCGCCGCCGGCGACACATTCCTCGGCGCGCTCGAGCGCGTGCGCGACGTCTTCGACGCGGCGCGCCGTCACCACCTCGCGGGCGTCCTCGAAGCAGAGCCACGCGTTTTCGCGTGCATCACGTACCACGAGCTTCATTTCTTCGACGGCTCCACGACGCGGAAGGTGCCGGTCCGGTGCACGATCGACTGCCAGTACTCGTCCTTGATGGTCACGAGGAAGTCGTACACGCCGGGTTTGAGGTTGTCGGTCTTGATGGCGATGTGGAGCGGTTCGTTGGCGTTGAACCCGGAGCCCTTGAAGCTCGATGAGAACACCACCTGGTCGCCGTTGAACCGGTCCATGAAGCGTTCCTTCCGGCCGGTGTGCGGAAGCACCCGGTACTGCACGTCGTATTCCGACTTGCCGGACTCGCCGAGGCCCAGGTTGTAGATCTCGAAGTACGCGCTCACCGGCGAACCAACGGCATAGCGCCGCACCGGGTGCGGCACGACCTCGAGCGGTCCGCGCATGAACGGCGACATGGTCGTGACGGGCGCGATCTTCTGCGCGAACAGGATGTCGCTCACCGCCAGGCCGTCATCGAAATCACGAAGCGACACATTGGTGCGATATGCCGACGTGCGCACCGAATCCGCGTCGCGCACGCTCACCGCGACGCGGTAGTAGTCGCGCGGCAGCGTGAAGAAGATCTGGGCCGGCATCAGGCGCTGCGGGCTCAGGGAAGACACCGGGATCGACACCTCGCGGTCCTGGCGCTCGACCACCTCGTAGCTTTCGTCCATGACGGTCACATCGGCGACGAAGGTGCGTTTCACCGGCTCGGTTTGCCGGCCCGGCTCGATCAACAACTCGAGATTCACGTCGACGCGGTTGAGCCCCTCGCCGCCGCGGAACTGCGCCACGTCGAAATAGAACGGGAAGGACTTCTTCTCGAAGTTGAACGGGTAGGACGACGGCGTGTCCTCCAGGACGCCCTCGAAATTCGCCGCCATCTCCTGCGCCTTGTCCTTGAAGAAGATGTCGCTGGGGTTGTCGGGCAGCGAGCGCGCCCAGTCGGGCCAGTTCACCTCGCTGATGTCCTCGGTCTCGCCCGCCATGCGCGGCCGCAGGTACCGTACCGGCTCGAGCCCGATCACGAACTCCTTGAGCGCCGACCACTGCACGCCCGTCTCGTTGACCTCCGCGCTGCGGTACATGTCGAGGTACTGCTGCGGAATCTGCTCCTGGATCGATCCGCGCGTGTCGTAGACGAGAAACTCCGCGAGGTCGGGAGAGATGTCCTGCGAATCGCCGAGCGGCGTGATCTCGAGACCGTAGTTGCCGTTGAGGTTGATGTCGCTGAACCGGATGATCATCTGGTGGCGGCGGTAGAACCACATCTCGCCCGGCGGGTGGACCTTGCGCGGGGTCACCTCGGAGGGAATCTCGCCGCGGTAATCGGGGAATCCGTACCGGATCATGATCTCGCCGCGCTTGTCCCATCCGGGCCACTGCGCGCTGACGAACTCGGCGCGCGCGATGTCGGCGCGCAGGTAGTGCTCGGTGCGCATCTCGTTCTCGGGCGTGGTGGGCGTGGGATCGTTGGCGAGCCAGAAGCGGATGATCCACTGCCGCCGCGCCTCGTCGTCGGGCAGGCGGAAGAACTGGCGCAGCTGGTAGGGGTTCATCAGGTACTGCAACGACGCGACCTGCCGCTGCATGCGGGGTTCGAGCTTCGCGAGGTCGGCGGGCTTGATGTCGTACTGTGCCGCGCCCCGCGCCGGGACGGCGGCCGCCATCAACACCATGAACCATGTGCGCGCCGGAGCGTTCACCGGTTGGCCCGCCTCAACATCAGGAGCCCGATCAGCAGAAACAGGATGTTTCCCGCCTGCGCCGCGAGCAGCGGCGGCAGCACGCCGTTGTGGCCGAGGGTCTGCCCCACGCGGAGCACGGCGTAGTACATGAAGCTCACCACCAGCGTGAGGCCGAACCCCGTCGCGATCGAGGGCTTACGCTTTCCCGACGCCAGCGCCACGCCGATCAGCACGAAGATCGACCCCGCGAACGGGAAGCTGAACTTGAAGTAGAGGTCGACCATGTACTGCTCGACGCCCCCGCCGCTGCGCTGCACCTTCTGGATGAAGCGCCGCAGCTCGACGAAGTTCATGTTCTCCTCCTCCACCTCCTCCTCGGCGAAGTCGGCCGGCTTCTCCCTCATCTCGGGAAGGCTCAGCGTGTCGAAAGCGGCCACGCTCTCGCCGCCGCCGCCGCCGAAGGTGCGCACGTAACCGTTGTAGAACAGCCAGTGCGTGCCCTTCCAGCTCGCCGTCTTAGCGTCGACGCGCTGCACGACGGCGTCGTTCTTGAACTGCTGCACCACCACGTCGTAGAGCGTGGTGGTGGTGTGGTCGTAGGTCGCGGCCAGGTACACGAAGCCGTGCTCGCCGAGGTAGCGGAAGTCGGTCTTGAGGTCCGAGCGCGGGCGCGGCCGCTTCTCGATCTCGTGGCGCATGACGTCCGCCTTGCGCCGGTTCGCGCGCGAGACCACGTGGTCGTTGAAGTAGATCGAGAACAGCGCCACCACCAGCGAGAACACGAAGATGGGTCGCGCGACCCGGGTGAGGCTCACTCCCGACGCGAGCAGCGCGGTGAGCTCGTTGCGCCGGGCGAGAACGCCCATCGCGAACACCGTCCCCAGCAGCAGCGACACCGGGACCACGTAGGTGAGCACGAACGGCATCGAGTAGAAGTAGTACTGCGCGATGTCGAGGACGCGCGCGTCGTGGTCGATGAAGTTGTCGATCTCCTCGAAGATGTTCACGGTGACGTAGATGATGACGAACGCCACCACCGCGAACAAGAACACGCGCACGAAGCTGCGCAGCAGGTACCTATCGTGGATTCGCGGGAGCATGGCGGCGGAAGAATGCGCGGGTGAGTAGTCGGGGACGTTCGAACAGGGCTTGCTCGCTGGCCGCCTTGCGCAGCAGGACGACGGCCATCGCGCCGAACACCAGGTTGGGCGACCACATGGCGAGGAAGGGCGTGGTGAAGCCTCGGTCGGCGAGTTTCTCGCCGCCGATCAGGCACACGTAGTAGACCAGGAAGAACACGATGCTCAGCCCGATGGCCATGTTCATGCCCGAGCGGCTCATGCGGATCGCCAGCGGTGAGCCGACCAGAACGAATACCACGCATGCGAAGGGGATCGAGTACTTCTTGTGGATCTCGACGTTGTAACGCTGGATCTGCTTCACGAAGGAGTCGTTCTTGTTGACCTCGGTCTCGATGCGCTGCCGCGTCAGGTACTCGTTGCGGGCCGCGAGCGGGACGCCGGGATAGTTGCTGCCCCGGCGGGGCATGAACTTCGGTCGCGGAGGTTGCGTGGAAGCCGCGGCGGAGGTGGAGTCCGTTGCCGCCGGCTTCATCATGCGCGCGCGGTCGCCGGCATCCAGCATCCCGAAGGTGACGCTCATCTGCTCGTTCGCCTCGCGGATCATCTCCTGGCGCGCCATCTCCATCTCGCTGCGGATCTCCTTGATCTTGTCCTTCATCATGCCGACGCTCATCTCGCGGTCGCCGCGATAATCGCGCTCGGTGCGCTGGAGGGACCGGTCGACGTCGCGGATGTTGATGGTGTAGGTCTTGAAGGTGGTGCGCCGGTAGGTCTCGCGCTGTTTCTCCTCCGGAATCTCGTGGATCTGGCCGTCGGTCAGGTCGACGCGCAGGAGGTTGCTGCCCTCGATGAACTTGAGCTTGCCCTTCTTCGCCACGATGGTGGTGGGCAGGCCCCGGTCGTTGTGGCGGAAGATCTGCACGTCGGTGATGTCACCGGTGCGGTCGTTCTTGTCGGCGAAGTAGATGGTGTAGCCCTGGACGTCGTCGATGAAGTGGTTCTCGCGCAGCTCCACCGTCGGCTGCTTGCGGTTGATGTCGATCAGGAGGTTGAGCAGGCGGTGATTCGACTCGGGCAGCACGTGGTTGTTGTAGTACACCAGCCCGGTCGCGAGCAGCGACGCCGCGAACACGCCGGGGAGGATCATCCGGTAGATGCTGAACCCGCACGCCCGCATTGCCGTGAGCTCGTTTTCGCCCGCCAGGGTGCCGTACGTCATGAGCGTGGCGGGCAAAACGGCCATTGGTATGATTAATGCGAACATGTGCCCCAGACTCAGCGTAAATGCTTGCAGCACAATGTGAAACTTCACTCCCTTGCCCAGGAAGAGATCGATGTAGCGGAGGATGAAATCCATTATGAACACGAAGGTTATTACCGCCATCGAGAACAGGAAGGG
>DASVAK010000132.1:0-3555 GCA_036376395.1 Candidatus Krumholzibacteriia bacterium | reverse complement strand
TCCTTCCTTCGGATCGAGCAGCATCACGTTCGAGTGGTGGACCGGAGCCGGCATTTCCATGATCTGGCTCTGCTCCTCCGCGCGACGCGCCTTGCGATGGCGCTTCACGATATTGATCCCCTCGATCGTCACCCGGCCCGTCTTGGGATAGACGCGAATGATCTTCCCCTCCTTGCCGACATCGTCGCCGCGCATGACGCGGACCGTGTCGCCCTTGGTGACGGGCATGGTGACCCGCTCCGCCTTGCGGGCATGCCGCTTGGCGTAGCGATTCCCTTCCTTCCTGCGCTGGACCAGGCGCCGCATGCTAGATGACCTCCGGAGCCAGCGACACGATCTTCATGTACCGGCGCTCGCGTAACTCGCGCGCCACCGGACCGAAGATGCGGGTCGCCTTGGGCTCGCCCTGCTCGTTGATGATGACGACCGCGTTCTCGTCGAAGCGGATGTAGCTCCCGTCCTTGCGACGGGTCTCCTTCACGGTGCGCACGACCACGGCCCGCGCGACCTCGGACTTCTTCACCGTGCCGTTCGGCAGCGCGTCCTTCACGGCGACGATGACGGTGTCGCCCAGCCCCGCGTACCGGCGGCGCGTGCCGCCCAGCACCCGGATGACGAGCGCGCGCTTGGCGCCCGAGTTGTCCGCCACGCGGACCATGCTCTCCTGTTGGATCATCGCTCGCTCCTAACGAGCGCGGTCGACGATCTCGACCACGCGCCACCGCTTGTCCTTCGACAGCGGGCGCGTCTCCATGATGCGCACCGTGTCGCCGGTCTTCGCGTCGTTCTGCTCGTCATGCGCTTTCACCTTCGTGGAGCGCGTCACCATCTTGCCGTATTGCGGGTGGGCAAAGCGACGCTCGAGACGGACGACCACCGTCTTCTGCATCTTGTCGCTCACCACTTTGCCCACGCGCACCTTGCGCGCGCTGCGCGCCTCGGCGGCGGTCTGGTTGGTCGTATTGCTGTCGGCCATTCCGATTCTGTCCTCGCGTTATGTGCCTGACGCCGTCTGGGCGCGTCCCGGACTTGTCCGTTCCCGCAGCACCGTGTTCAGGCGCGCGATGTCCTTGCGCAGCCCACGCAGCCGGAGAGGATCCTCCAGCGGCTGGGTCGCCCCGCGAAAGCGGAGTCGAAAGCGCTCTTCTTCCAGTTCAGCGAGGCGGGCGCGGATGTCCGCGTCCGTCATTTCGCGAATCTCGTCAGCCTGCATTGGTCGAAACCTCCTCGCGAGCCAGGAACTTGGATCGCACCGAGATCTTGGCCGCGGCCAGCGCCATCGCCTTCTCGGCGATCTCGCGCGTGACACCCTCGAGCTCGAACAACACGCGCCCGGGCTTTACCACCGCCACCCACCCTTCCGGCGATCCCTTGCCCTTTCCCATGCGCGTCTCGGCCGGCTTCTTCGTGATCGGTTTGTCCGGGAAGATGCGGATCCAGACCTTGCCACCGCGCTTGATGTGACGCGTGAGCGCCACGCGCGCGGCCTCGATCTGCCGGTTGGTGATCCAGCCGGGCTCCATGGCCTGCAGGCCGTAGGAGCCGAACGAGATCTCGGCCCCACGGGTCGCCAGACCCTTGGTGCGTCCCTTGAACATCTTCCGGAATTTTACTCGCTTCGGACTGAGCATGATCGTGAATCGTTATTCGTGAATCGTGAATCGTGAGAGGCGTTAGGCGTGAAACCCCACGCCCCAGGCCCCAGGCCCTACACCCCGGTGCTGTACGTCTTTCCTCTCCGATCCTCGACGACTTCGCCCTTGAACATCCACACCTTTACGCCGATGGCGCCGAACGTCGTCCGTGCCGTGGACGTCGCGTAGTCGATGTCCGCGCGGAGCGTGTGCAACGGCACGCGCCCTTCGTGGTAGCCCTCGACCCGCGCGATTTCCGCGCCGCCGAGCCGGCCACTGCACTTGATCTTGATCCCCTGGGCCCCCATCCGCATCGCGCTCTGCACCGCGCGCTTCATCGCGCGACGGAATGAGATGCGTTGCGCCAGCTGGTTCGCGACGTTATCCGCCACCAGTTGCGCCTCGACCTCGGGACGCTTGATCTCCTCGACGTTGATGCCGACTTCCTTGCCCGACAGTTGCGCGAGCTCGTCGCGCAGCTTGTCCACCTCGGCGCCCTTCTTCCCGATCACCACGCCCGGCCGGCCCGTGTGCACGGTCACCACGACCTTGCCCGGCTTCCGCTCGATATGGATGTCGGCGATCGCGGCGTGCTCGAGGCGCGTCTTCAGGTACTTCCGAAGGAGGTCGTCTTCCTTGACCAGCTTCGGGTAGTCCTTGTTCGCGAACCAGCGCGAGCGCCACTGCTTCGTGACGCCAAGGCGGAAACCGATCGGATTCGTCTTCTGTCCCATTAGCGTTCGTCCCTCGCGGTGACGACAATCTCGATGTGGCTGGTGCGCTTGTGGATCGGCGTCGCGCGTCCCTGCGCGGCCGGCATGAATCGCTTGAGCTTCGGTCCTTCGTTCACGATGGCGTGGGTGATGACCAGCGTATCCACGTCCACCGAGTCGCCGTCCTTGCGAGCGGCCTGCTCGGCATTGGCGACGGCCGAATTGAGCACCTTGGCGATCTGCAGTGCCGCGTGCTTCTTGGAAAACTTGAGCAGCGCCAGCGCCTCGTTGACGCCCATGCCGCGGATCTGGTCGATGACCAGGCGCATCTTGTAGGGCGACTGACGGGCGGTGCGCTGGATCGCGCGGGCCTGTGTTGTGGCCATGGCTTACTTCCCTCCCTTCGGCGGAGCCGACGGAGCGGCCGGAGCCGCGGCCGGTGCCGCACCCGGGCCACCACGACCAGCCGGCATCGGCGCGGCCGCCGTCTTCTCGGCCGCGGCGCGAGCGCCGGTGTGGCCGCGGAACAGCCGCGTCGGCGCGAACTCGCCCAGGCGGTGGCCGACCATGTTTTCGGTCACGTAGACGGGAATGAACTTGTTCCCGTTATGCACCGCGAATGTGTGCCCCACGAAATCGGGGAGCACCGTGCTCGCGCGCGACCACGTCTTGACCACGCGCTTTTCATTGCGCGCGTTCAGCGCCGCCACCTTGGTGAGGAGGCTTTCGTGAACGAAGGGACCCTTCTTTACCGAACGGGACATAACGAGTGACTCGTGACTAGTGACTAGTGACTAGAAGCCGGAGACCGTGGCCTTACCGCGCTTGCGACCGCGCACCATCAGCTTCTGCGACGGCTTCTTCAGGTTGCGTGTCTTGATGCCTTCCTTCTTGCCCCACGGGCTCACCACGTTCCGCCCGCCGCGCGTGCGGCCGCCGTGCGGGTGATCCACCGGGTTCATGACTTCACCGCGAACCTTCGGGCGCTTGCCCAGCCAGCGATTCTTGCCGGCCTTGCCCTTCGACATCAGTTCGTGCTCGGCGTTGCCGACTTCCCCGATCGTCGCCAGGCAGCGGCCGTGCACGCGCCGCATTTCCGTCGACGCCAGGCGCAGCGTCACGTATTCGCCTTCCTTCGCCACCACTTCCGCCGACATGCCGGCCGAGCGCGCCATCTGGCCGCCCTTCCCCGGCACCAGCTCGATGCA
>DASVAK010000131.1:0-6938 GCA_036376395.1 Candidatus Krumholzibacteriia bacterium | reverse complement strand
ACTAGCCGGGGCCGGCGCGCAGCAACCAGGAGGTTTGAAATGCTGGAACGCGACAACGAAGAGCGCTACGAGCAGACAGAAGCGGAAGGTCCCAAGAAGGAGAAAGCGGCCGCCGGCGCGGGTATCCGCAGCCTGGACCTGTACCTTCATGAGATCAACCGGACACCCCTGCTGACGCGCGAACAGGAGCGCGATCTGGCCAAACGGATCCACGCGGGCGACAAGGCCGCGCTGGACCAGTTGGTTCAGGCCAACCTTCGATTCGTGGTGTCGATTGCCAAGCAGTACTCAAACCAGGGCCTCTCGCTGGAGGACCTGATCAACGAAGGCAACCTGGGGTTGATCAAGGCGGCGCACCGGTTTGACGAGGAGCGCGGCTTCAAGTTCATCTCCTACGCGGTGTGGTGGATTCGCCAGGCCATGCTGCAGTCGCTCGCGGAGCATTCGCGTATCGTGCGGCTCCCGCTCAACCGCGCCGGGACGCTGTACCGCATCGGCAAGGTCTCGCGGCAGCTCGACCAGGAGCTCGGCCGTGCTCCGACGCCGGATGAGATCGCGTCGCGACTGAACATCTCTCCGCAGGAAGTCGAGGAGACGATGGTGATCGCGAACACGCACGTATCCCTCGACGACCCGTACTCGGCCGACAAGGACGACACCGCGCTGGTGGACCACCTGACGGCGGAGGGGCAGGAGTCGCCCGACGAGGGGACGTACACGGCGGCGCTCAGCGACGATCTCGATCGCGCGCTGGGCACGTTGTCGGATCGCGAACGGCGCGTGCTCGCCATGTACTTCGGTCTGGGCGGCGATGAGCCGATGACGCTGGAGGACATCGGGCGCAAGCTCGGCCTCACGCGCGAGCGCATCCGCCAGATCAAGGAGAAGGCGATCCAGCGGCTGCGCCATTCGACACGCGCCCGCTTCCTGCAGGGCTACGTCGAAGGGTAAGAACACAGGACCGCAGGGGAGAACGGGAAAGGGCAGGGTTCGTCCCTGCCCTTTCTGTTCTCCCACGCTGTCCGTCCGCGGCGGTAGTTATCGGCTTGACAGCGAACACACGTCCTTCCTAGCCTTCGGTCATTCACACGCAGGACACACGGAGAGCGCCCGTGCGGGATCGGTTTCTCACATTTCTCTACCTGCCCGACGGGGCCGGCGAGCCGCACACGCTGCGCGTGCGGCGCAGCGCGGTGGTGGCGCTCGTCATCACGGTTCTGGTGGCGCTCGGCGTCTCCGGCTGGATGGTGCTCCACTACTCGAGCCGTCTTCGCAACGCATACCAGCTCGAGCTGCTCGAGACGCAGAACCACGAGCTCAAGGGCAACGTCGCATCGCTCGAGAAGGAAGTGGAGACGCTGCGCCGCCAGGTCGCGCAGAACTTCGACTTCCAGAAGAAGGCGCGCATCCTGGCCAACCTCGATGATGTTTCGGATGACGTCACCCAGGTGGGCGTGGGGGGGCCGCCCCCGGACCTCGTGCGCACCATGAGCAGCCTCGACCCGGCGACCCGCGAGCGCCTGCTCGGCGCGCGCGCCGACATCGACAAGCTGCTCCGGCAGGCACGGCTGCAGAAGCAGGATTACGAGACCATTCTCTCCCGCCTCGAGAGTGCGAGCGAGCAGATCCACACGACGCCCTCGCTCAAGCCCGTCAACGCGGCCTTCGTGTCGAGCCGCTTCGGCTGGCGGATGGATCCCATCAGCGGGCGGCGCACGATGCACCGCGGCGTCGACTTCTCGGCCCGCATGGGCACCCCGGTCATGGTGACCGCCGACGGCGTGGTGACGTTCTCGGGCGTGTGGCAGACCTACGGCAACGTGATCGAGGTGTCCCACGGCAACGGGTTCATCACCCGCTACGCCCACCTGCAGCGCCGGCTGGTCCAGAAGGGGCAGCGGGTGACGCGGGGTGACGTGATCGGGCGGGTCGGATCGACGGGACGGTCGACCTTCTCGCACCTCCATTACGAGATCGAACAGGGCGGCGAGCGGATCGATCCGCTCCATTACGTCCTCGCGGACTGACGCAGGTTGCTGAAGCGTTTCTTGCTTGTCGCCCTGTGGGTCCCGGGCTATCCTGCCCCCGGATTAACTTCACGTTCAGTAATGTCTTATCGTCGGCATATCACACTCTGGTGCATGACCCTGGCGGGCCTCGTGGCGACCGCCGTGGTGGACGCCGCGGCCGCTCCCGCGCTGGTCAGGACCATCCGCTGCTCGGGCGCGGGGCAATCCGCCCGCATCGTCATCGACCTGTCCCGATCGCTGGCCTACAGCGCCGGCATGTCCGCTGATTCCACCTCCTACATCGTGGAGATCCCCGGCGCGGTGAGCGAGACGTCGCTGGGCGAGGTCCGCGTGGGTGCCGGCGGGGTCCGGCGCATCCAGGTGCGCACGCTGGATGGCGCTACCATGACGCCCCGGGTGCAGGCCACGCTCGAGCTGGACGCGCGCATCTCGTGCACGCACTTTCGCCTGCCCGCCGAGCACGGCAAGCCGGCGCGCATCGTGCTCGACGTGACCCGGCGCGGGCCGCTGCCCGCCATCGGGGTCACCGCCGCCGACGACACGACGCCCGCGCCTGCGCTCACGACGGCGGAACCGGCGCCGGACGACACCGCGTCGCGCATCGAGTCGCGCGCCGCCCGCGAACCGTTCGTGGTGGCGATCGACGCCGGGCACGGCGGCCACGATACCGGCACGCTCGGTCTGTACGGGTTGATGGAGAAGAAGCTCGTGCTCGACATCGCGCGGCGCATCGCGGCCGACATCAACCGCCGCCCGGGCCTGCGCGCGGTGCTCACGCGCGACGATGACGTCTTTCTCACCCTGCCGCAACGCAACGAAATCGCCGAGAAGCTCGGCGCGGACGTGTTCGTGAGCATCCATCTCAACTCGGCGCCGAGCCGCTCGGCGCGCGGCGCGGAGATCTTCTTCGTGGCGCCGGCGGGGGCGGAGCGCGCCGCCAACAACGTGCTCAACAGCGGCGAGGCCGCGCACGAGTTCGGGCTGGACCGCCAGGACGACGCCGACATCGTGCACATGCTCCTCGACGTGAACCAGCAATCGGTGCTCGCCCGCAGCGAATCGCTCGCCGCCGCGATCCTCGAGGAGGTGCGCGACAGCGACCTGCTCCCGACGCGCAACGTGAAACAGAAATCGTTCTCGGTGCTGCGCACCATCTCGATGCCGTCGGTGCTGGTCGAGGGAGGCTTCGTCACCAACAGCGCGGACGCGAAGATGTTGAAGAGCGAGAGCGGCCGCGCGCGGCTCGCGTCGGTGGTATCGGCCGGTATCCAGGAATTCCTGCGCACGAATCCGCCCCAGCGCAAGAGCGCGTCCATGCGCCAGATCGTCCACAAGGTCCAGAACGGCGACACGCTGTGGACGATCGCGAAGCTCTACAACGTTCCCGTGCAGCGCATCTGCGAGCTCAACGGCTTCGGCACGTCGCAGCCCCTCCGCGTCGGGCAGGAGATCGTGGTGGAGCGCTGAACCCCCTCGTGAAAATCGCCCGGGCATTCACGCACAATCCCGGCGCCAAGCTGCTGGCCCTGGTGGTGGCGTTGCTGGTGTGGTTCAACGCCAGCGGCCAGGAGCAGGTGGTTCGTATCCGCACCGCCCCTCTCGTCTTCGAAGGCCTCCCCGATTCGCTCGGCATCGCGACCCCGCTTCCCGAGACCGCGGAAGTGCGCGTAACGGCCTCGCGGCGACAGTTGCTGCGCGTGGGGTTCAGCCGCCTGAGGGTGGCGGCCGACCTCTCGGGGTTCGGGCCCGGACGTCACCGCATCACCTTCGCGGCCGACGCGGTGCGCGGACTGGGCGGGCTCGAGCCGGGGAGCGTGCAGGTGGTCGCCCCCGATTTCGTCGAGCTGGAGGTCGAGCCGCTGGCGATCCGCCGCGTGCAGGTGTCCCTCGCCACCCGGGGCGAGCTGCCGAAGAACCTTCTCCTCATGGAGGACGGCGTCACCATCGAGCCGGCGTGGGTCACGCTGCGCGGTCCCGCGTCGCTGATCGAGCGCGTGCAGCACGTGTCGACGCGCGCGCTCGACCTGTCGAAGATCCACGGACCGCTCGAGCGCGACATCGCGCTCGACGTCGACCGCGAGATGTTCTGGTGCGATCCGGCGCGCGTGAACCTGTCGGTGCGGGTCGGGACGCGCGGTGAGCGGGTGCTCGCCAACGTGCCGCCCACGGTGCTGCTCGATTCCGACGCGATGGACGTCGAGATCGTGCCGCGGACCGTCTCGCTCACCCTGGAGGGCCCGGCGGCGGTGCTCGACACGCTCTCGTCCGGGGACGTGTCGGTGCTCGTGAGCCTGGGCGGGCGCGCTCCCGCGACCTACCGGATGGCGCCGGAAGTGATCCTGCCGCCCGGGATCCGCCTGACCGCGAGCAGCGCCGACACGCTCGAAGTGCGCGTGTTTCCGTCGGGACGTTGAATCTTGACACACCCGAGCCGCCGACCCTAATGTTGCGCCGCTCGCTGGCAGCACGCGCCGCACACCGTTTTCGTCGTACCCTTATATGCGTCTGACCGAATTGATCCTGCCGGAGACCGTGGTGACCGGCGTGGCCGCCTCGTCCCGCGACGAGCTGCTCGCCTCCATCGTGCACGATCTCAACGGCAAGGGGCTGATCGCCGACCCCGATGCCACCACGCGCGATCTCGTCGCGCGCGAGACCGTGATGAGCACGGGGGTGGGCAACGGGGTGGCGATCCCGCACGCGTACACCGACGGCGTCACGCGCTTGATGGCGGGACTTTTTCGCACGCGCGAACCGATCGCGTTCGGCGCGCCCGACGACCTCGCGGTCGACCTGTTCTTCGTCGTGCTCGGCCCCCGGGACAGCCGGCGCGACCACATCCGGATCCTGGCCAGGATTTCGCGGCTGATCAGCCATTCCGACTTTCGCGACGACCTGCGCCGGGCGGAGAATGCCGACGGCGTCACGGCGGTGCTGCGACGGTTCGGGGAACGCTGAGCAATGCCGCGCGCGGGACTCCCGTTCGAGATACAGCGGCCATGGCTCCTCGTCATCGCGTTGTACGTGGGCCTGATCTTTTTCGCGTCGTCGCGCCCGTACCTGCACGCGCCCGGCCCCGAGTTCCAGATGAAGGACAAGCTGGCGCACGCGCTCGAGTACGGCGTGCTGGGCTGGCTGATGGCGCGCGCGGCGCGGCCCGCGGCGCGCGTGCACCCCGTGGTCGAGGTGCTGTGGTTCGTGGCCCTCGGCGCGGGCATCGCGGGACTGGATGAACTGTTCCAGGGCACGATCCCGGGACGCATGAAGGACGTCACCGACTGGATGGCCGACGTCACCGGCCTGCTTGTCGGCGCCATGCTGGCGTCGACCCACGCGCGCAGGAAGCGCAAACCAGCATGAAGTACACCCGTCCCCGTGGCACGCACGACATCACGCCGGCCGAGATCGACCGCTGGCGCGCGGTGGAGTCCGTCTTCGAGCGCGCCTTCGATCGCTTCGGCTATCGCGGCATTCGCACGCCGGTGTTCGAGCACACCGAGCTGTTCGTGCGCGCGGTGGGCGAGCAGTCCGACATCGTGAGCAAGGAGATGTACACCTTCAAGGATCGCGGCGACCGCGACCTCACGCTGCGGCCCGAGAACACGGCGTCGGTGATCCGCGCCTACCTCGAGAACGGCATGCACCGCTGGGGCGGGATCCAGCGCCTCTGGTACATCGGGCCCATGTTCCGCTACGACCGGCCCCAGGCGGGGCGCTACCGCCAGTTCCACCAGGTCGGCGCCGAGGTGCTGGGCAGCGCGAGCCCGGCGGTGGACGCGGAGATCATCCAGATCGTCGTCGAGGCGCTCGGCGCGCTCGGATTCACCGGCCTCGACGTGCGGCTCAACTCGGTCGGCACGGAGAAGTCGCGTTCACGCTACCGCGACGTGCTGCTCGCCGCCATCCGCCAGCACGCGGACGAGATCGCGCCCGAGGCGCTCGAGCGCTACACGAAGAATCCGCTGCGCATCTTCGACTCCAAGGACTACGGCGAGAAACTCAAGCGCGCGCTGCCCGTCATCTCCGACTACCTGGTCGACGAGGATGCGTCGCACTTCGCGCGCGTCCGCGACCTGCTGGGCGCGCTCGCGATTCCGTTCACCGAGGACCGCCATCTCGTGCGCGGACTCGATTACTACACGCGCACGGTGTTCGAGGTGTACTACGGCGCCGCCGGCGCGCAGAGCGCTCTGTGCGGCGGCGGCCGCTACGACGACCTGGTGCGCGAGTGCGGTGGACCGGACACACCCGCGGTCGGGTTCAGCTGCGGGCTCGAACGCATCGTCGAGGCGATGCCGGCGGCGACGGGCACGGCGCCGGGCATTCATTACTACGTGGTGTGCGTCGGCGCGGCCGAGGCGCGCGCGCTGTCGGCCGCGCGCACGCTGCGCGCCATTGCCCCGGCCGAGGCCGACCTCTCCGGCCGGTCACGCAAGACGCAGCTCGAAGCGGCCGCGAAGAAGAAGGCGCGCGTCGCGGTCGTCGTCGACGAGTCCGCGCCGGGCGCGTTGGAATGGCACGACCTGCGCGCGCGAACCGAAACGCGCGTCGACGAGGACCGGCTGGAGGCATTCGCGCGCACAGCGCACGATGCGACGCAAGGAGACACGCCGTGAGCAACCAGGGATTTCATCTGCCGTTCGATCGATCGCACCACGCGGGCGAGCTGTCCATCGCGCTGGCGGGAAAACGCGTGCACCTGATGGGGTGGGTGGCGCGCGCGCGCGACCTCGGCGGCGTGCGCTTCGTCGACCTGCGCGACCGGCACGGTCACGTGCAGGTGGTGATCGACGCCTCCGATGCGGCGATGGACGGCGCGACCGCGTCGCTGCGCATGGAAGACGTGATCGCGGTGGAGGGAACCGTGCGCGCGCGGCCCGCCGAGATGGTGCGCACCGATTCGCCCGC
>DASVAK010000124.1:0-3393 GCA_036376395.1 Candidatus Krumholzibacteriia bacterium | reverse complement strand
CCGCGACAAGGGGAACAACGCTGCAGGCGCTTGTCCGGGATGTGACTTCATTCGAGGCGCTCGTGAACATGATTGAAGCGCATCCGTCGGAACCAATGACCTTCTACCTCAGACGGACGATTGCGGAGAGCCTCTGGATCGGATCAGGTGAAATACAAGAAGACAAGACCGGCGCGCTGAAAATGCTCGAGAGCCTGGAGAAGGAATCCCACGGACTGAGGAAGCGCGAACTGCAGCTGCGGCGGCTCAACATCTACGCGGATCTTCAACGCGTCGACAAGCTGACTGATGCGCAACGTCACGACGCCGAGGCACTGATCGATGAGCTCGAAGCGGCCGACCCGTCCCTTTGGACCACGCTTCGTTTCAGTTTCCGGGCGTGCGACATTCGCCTTTCCGAATTCGAAGGGGGTGCTTCGCATGCGGCCAACTGGTGGAGGCGCAAGTTGGAGAAAGAAGGACCACATCCACCCTCGTGGGACGAGCTGAGGCAGGTCGCGGCAGACGCTCCGAGCCGTCCCGAGCCGATGGGGCCGTGGCAGCCCGACAAGCATCGCACTATCGGTCAGCACATCTACCGCCATTGACACGGCGTGAGCCCGCATCTAATTGTCACTCGATGACAACAAAGGCGCTACAGTCGGGGCGGCGTCTCTCCCGCTCTTTCTTCCGCCGACCCTCCGTTACCGTCGCGCGCGAGCTGATCGGGTGCTATTTCACGCGCACGCTCCCCAACGGCGCGACGCTCGTCGCGCGCATCGTCGAGACGGAAGCCTACCTCGGAGACGGGACCGATCCGGCCTCACACGCGCATGGTGGGGAGACCGCGCGCAATCGCGTGATGTTCGGGCCGCCGGCGCATCTCTACGTCTACCGGAGCTACGGCATTCACTACTGCGCGAACGTGGTCTGCGGTGATACGCCGCCGCAGGCGGTTTTGCTGCGCGCCGCCGAGCCGGTCGAAGGCGAGCGCATCCTGCGCAAGAACCGCGGCCTGTCGAGCAGCGCGCCGGCCGCGGCGATCCTCCGCGGCCCCGGCAACTTGTGCAAGGCGATGGGCATCACGCTCGCGCACAACGGCGAGAGCCTGCTCTCGGGGGCGTTCTCGCTGCACGCGCCGAGAAAAGATGACACGCCCGCCGACATCGGCGTATCGTCACGCATCGGCATTTCGAAAGCGGTCGAGCATCCGTACCGCTTTTTCGCCGTCGACAACCTGCACGTGAGCGGGTCGAGGAAGCACAACGGTGCACGACGTCGTCCCGCGCGAAAGGAAACTCACCATGCCTGAATGGTTGGTCTTCGTGCTCATCGGCCTGGCGGCCGGATTGGTGTCGGGACTGTTCGGTGTCGGAGGCGGGCTGATCATGGTGCCCGCGATGGTGATCTTCGCCGGCTTCACCCAGCACAAGGCCACCGGCACGAGCCTCGCCGTGATGCTGCCGCCCATCGGCATCGCCGCCACGCTCGAGTACTACCGGCACGGCAACGTGAGTTTTCGCGCCGCCCTCATCATCGCCGCGGCGCTCATCCTGGGCGCGTGGGCGGGCGCCTACTTCGCCAACAAGATGAGCGGTCCCTGGCTGCGCCTGAGCTTCGGGGTGTTCATGCTGGGAATGAGCATTTACATGATCTACGGCGCCGGCCGGCGGTTGGGATGGATGTAGAGCACAAGAAAGGGAAACCAGAAATGAAACTCAAAGACGCGAGAATTCTCGTCACCGGAGGCAGCCTGGGGATCGGCCGGGCGGCCGCGCAGGTGCTGGCCGAAGCGGGCGCGCGTGTCGCCATCACCGGCCGTCATGAACAGCGGTTGCACGAAGCGGCGAAATCGATCGGCGCCGTGGCCATCGTGGCGGACGCGGGGAATCCACGCGACGTCGAGCGCACCTTCGACGAGGTCCGCCGTCACCTCGGCGGTCTCGACGCGCTGGTCAATAACGCCGGTATCGGCACGTTCGCGGACATGGAGTCGGTGACGTTCGAGGACTTCGAAAAGATCTTCCGTGTGAATGTCTACGGCGCCGCGCTGATGGGCGCGCGCGCGGCGAGTCTGTTCAAGGCGCAGAAGTCGCGCGGGCACATCATCAACATCGGCTCGACGGCGGGGCTCAAAGGATTTGCCGGCGGGTCGGTCTACGTGGCATCCAAGTTCGCGCTGCGCGGAATGACGGAGTGCTGGCAGGCAGAGTTGCGCAAGCACAACATCCGCGTCACGCTCCTCGCGCCCAGCGAGGTGGCCACCGCCTTCGGTCGCGAAGACGGCCGCGAGCGCGAGGCCCCTCCCAACAAGCTGACCAGCATGGAAATCGCGTACACGATCAAATCGGTGCTGGAGATGGACGACCGCGGGATGATCCCGGAACTGTCAGTGTGGGCATCGAATCCGTGGTAGCAATTCACTGTCACCGGTGACAGCGATGCCTGGAGAGCTACCCGCCGTCTTTTGCGCCCGGCCGGCCGGCGCTGCGCCACGCCGCCACGCGGCCCGCGCCCGCCCGGACCTCCACGCGCACGCGTGACTCCTCGTCCCCCATCGGCTCCGCCGCGCCTCCCAGCTGCTCGTGCAGGAACGCCTCGCCGACGGCCCAGAACGCCTGCCAGCTTTCGGGCCGCGCGTAGTCGTGTCCTTCGTCGGGAAACACGAGATAGGTGACGGGCCGGCCGCGCTTCTCGAGCGCCGCCACCAGCGTGTCGGATTGCGCGATGGGCACGCGGTCATCCAGCGCGCCGTGGCTCACGAGCAGCGGGTTTCGGATCGCGTCGACATGCGTCAGCGGTGACTGTTCGCGGATGCGCGCGAGGTCGGCGGGCGAATCGACATCTCCCGCGCGCGCACGCCAGAAGGGGTTCGCGGTGAAGGGCACGCGCAGCATCGCCTCGAGGTCGTACACGCCGTACATCGCGAGACCGCACGCGAACGTGTCCGGCGCGAGCGCCAGCGCCGTCGCCACCGCATAGCCGCCGTACGACCAGCCCCAGATCGCGATCCTTCCGCGCGCCGCGATGCCGAGCGTCGCCGCTTGCTCCGCGATGTCCACGAGATCGCGGTGCATCGTGGTTCCCCACGCGCGGTCGCCGGCGTCGACATACCGCATGCCATACCCGACCTCGCCGCGGAAGCCGGCGCGGATGACCGCGTAGCCGCGGTTCGCGAGGAGCTGGAAGTTCCGGTTCACCAGCCACAGGTTCCACTCGTAGCCGGTCCACGGACCGCCGTGCACGTACACGACCGTCGGCAGCGGACGGTCGGGAATCCCGTCGTCGTTCGCGTCCGCACCCGCGGGAAGGTAGACATCGCAGCGCAGGTCGAGACCGTCGCGCGAACGGACCACCAGCGGTCGTCGTGACGCGAGCGTCTGCCCCTCCAGCCCCGGCACATCGTCAAACAGG
>DASVAK010000113.1:0-5431 GCA_036376395.1 Candidatus Krumholzibacteriia bacterium | reverse complement strand
CGCGCGATGCGCGTCATGAGAAACCGGCTGCCATCGGGGGTGATGTCGTAGGGCCTCACATCGGCGTCATTGCCGCGACCGGGTGGCAGCGTGAACAACCGGCGAGGCGCGTCGAACGCGATCGACCGCCCCGTGACCTCGTAACTGGCCGCGAACATCGAATTGCTGCTGGTGAAGTAGAGCTCCTTGCGCGTGGGCGACCACAACGGCATGCTGCCGCCGCCGGTTGACACCTGCCACTTGGTCGCACCTTTCGGGTACGCGCGCACGCAGACCTCGGTGATGCTGCCGGCGCGCGAGACGTACGCGAACCACGCTCCGTCGGGAGAGACCGTGGCGTCCGACTGGTCCATCGGCTCGCTGACCAGCGTCTCGACGTCGCCTCCCGTCACCGGCATGGCCAGCACGTCGCCGTCGGTGGTTCCCCACGGGCTGAACACGATCGTCTTGCCGTCGGGCGTCAGCCCGGAGATGACAACCGGCGCCTTCTCGTGGAAGATCGAACGTGGCGGGTCGTCCTGCCCGAGTGAGAGCGTCGCGATGTTGAACGCCACGTCCTCGGTCTGGTACACGATGCCGCGCTGGTCGGGCGTCCACAGCGCGACCAGCGCCCGCCCGTCGAACGTGAGCCGGGTCAGGCTCTGGCGCGCGATGTTGAAGCGCCAGATATCGCCGATGCCGTACGTCGGCCCGATCGTCACGCAGATTTCCTTCCCGTCCGGCGAGATGCGGGGCGAGGAGTACTCGCGCGGGGGCGCCGGGATCACGGTCACATTGCCGTCCAGCGACACCCACAGCATCTCCGTCTCGTCCGAGCCCTGCACGCGAGGAGCGAATACCAGCGTGCCGTTGCGCGCGACCGCGAAGTGCACCGCGCCGCTGCTCGGCTCGCGGTCGATCCGATCGAAGACGGGCACGGTGGGACCGTTCACCTTCGGGTTGGATGCATCGAAGGGCGCCGCGAGCAGCGCGCCCTGGCGCGAGAAGAGGAGGTAGCCTGGTGCGCAGTAGCGCGCCATCGACGCGTGCTCGACGAGCACGCGTCGTTCGCTGGTCCGGAGCGAGGCGGCCGCGATGGTGGCGTCCTCGTAGCTGCCCGGACTGCTTGCCACGCCGACGGTGAAGATGACCCACTCGCTTCCCGGCAGCGCGTCCGGCCAGCGATGCGTGCGCTCGCCGCTGGCGGTATCCAGCGCGGTGACCGAGTTGAGCGTTCCGCCGGATGACGCCACGCGCATGAGCGGCGTGGTCGCGTGCGTGCACATTACGATCGAGCCGTCGTCGAGCCAGACGCCGGATCGATCGGCCCCCACGTCGCAGATGTCGAACACGGGGCCGCCGTTCACCGAGATCTTGCGCAGTTTCGACTGGGCCACGAAGGCGATCCACTGACCGTCGGGAGAGAAGAACGGCGAGTGGGCACCCTCGGTGCCGTCCAGCGGCACCGGCTCTCCCTCGTCGAGCCGGCGTACGAACAGGCGCGTGCCTTCCCCGCGATGAGCCGCATACACAACCGTGCGCCCGTCGGGCGACACGTTGAGAAGCATGTTCTCGGCGCCGCCTTCGAGCACATCGGTCGGCGGGAGCGCAACCGAGAGGTGGGTGGCATCCGCCGGCTTCCCGGGCTGCCGGTCGATGAGCGCGAGCGCGACCAGCGTCGCCATTCCCGCCACGACGAGCCACGGCCAGACTCTCCGGTGTCGTTGCGCGACGACCGGCGCGGGCGTCGCGGTCACGCCGGAGCGCGGATGGGCGATGACGTCCTCGATGGCGATGCGGATCTCGCCCGCGTCGCGCAGCCGGCGCTGCGGATCCTTCTCCAGGCAGCGACGCAGAAGCTCCTGGATGCGCGCCGGTGTCGCGGGTGGAAGTTGCGACCAATCGGGATCGCGCGTGACGACGGCGGCGAGCACGTCGGTGACGGTTTCGCCGTCGAACGCCCGCTGGCCGGTGAGCGTTTCGTAGAGCACGCACCCGAACGACCAGATGTCGGTGCGACGGTCGACGGTCTTGCCGCGCGCCTGCTCCGGCGACATGTACGCGGCGGTGCCCAGGATCATCCCGGCGGCGGTGTGCCCCGATGCCAGCGTGGGCGATTTGGAGAGATCCGATATCGCGCCGCCGCCGGCCGGGTCCAGCGCCTTGGCCAGGCCGAAATCGAGCACTTCGACCTTGTTGTCGTCGGTGACGGTGACGTTGGCGGGCTTCAAGTCGCGATGGATCACGCCGTTCTCGTGCGCCGCCTCGATGGCGAGCGCGATCTGCCTGGCGATCACCAACGCTTCGTCGAGCGGAATGCGTCCGCGCGCGATGCGGTCGGCGAGGCTTCCGCCGTGCGCGAACTCCATGACCAGGAAACGCACGCTGTCGACGTGGTGCACCGAGTGCACGGTCGTGATGTTGGGATGATTGAGCGACGCCAGCACTTTCGCTTCGCGGTCGAAGCGCGCGGCGCGATCGGGGTCATTGGCAAAGACGTCGGGGAGGATCTTGATTGCGACGTGACGATCGAGCGTGGTATCGACCGCACGCCACACCACGCCCATCCCGCCTTCGCCGACCTTGTCGACGAGACGATAGTGGAGCAGCAGGGTTCCGGGCTCTAGCTGCAACGCGGCGATGGCCGACTACCAGCCCTGGCGCTGGCGAAGCGAGGTGATATGCGCAACGTGGTGCAGCCCGTGCCACTCGTAGAGGAACACCACGTTCGCGAGCGTCATGGTGCCGTTCTCGGGGTGATCGAGCGTGCGGTGAAACGCGGCGTCGGGAAGCGAGCGCAGGAAGGCCACCCAGCGTTCGTGCAACGCCTCGACCATGCCGAGCGACACGGCGACCGGGCCGCGCACGTCCGCGAACTTGACCCAGTCGTCCTGGTCGTAGGCCGTCACGCGCGGATGGTTCTCCGCGACGGCCAGCTTGCAGCGGATGTACGCGTTCACGTGGCTGTCGGCCACGTGGTGAACGACCTGCCGGACCGTCCAGCCTCCCTCGCGATAGGGCGTGTCGAGCTGCGCGTCGTCGAGTCGCGCCACCGCGGCGCGCAGGTGCTTCGGGCACTCGGCAATGTGGTCGAGGGCCCGTCGGATGTCGGCCGGCGTGAAGGCGGCGGGGTTCTTGAATTCGCCGATGGGATAGCGCGGATCGCTCATGGGCGGCACGATATCACAGGCTCCCCGGACGCGTCACGTTTTGCCCCGTCGCCGCGCCGTGGTATCTTCGGGAGATGATTTCATCCCGGCGTCCCTCCGAGCCGGTCCGCATGGTCTACGCGCGGGCCGACGGCACCATCCTCGACCACCCCGGGCTCGCCATCGCCGGCGTGGGCGGCGGCTCGCCGCGCCCGGTCCGCGACGATGAGCTGATCCCCCTGCCGCGCGGGAGCGATCTGTTTCTGCTGCCCGGCCGGCGGCCGATCGGGTTCGAGGGACCGCGCGCGGTCGAGTGGGACGGCGAGGGCGAAGAGGTCTGCGCCGTGGCGGCGTTTCTCGCCCCGGCGTGGACGATGTTCCTCCACCCCGCGTTTCGCGTCCTGCCCGACGCCCCCGTGCTGCCGTTGTTCGCGTACTCGGCCGTGGGCTTCGCCGACGGCGAGTTCTGGGCCACCGGCGCGCGGGTCGACACCGACATCCGCCAGGACCCGTGGCGTTTCGACGCCAAACGCCTGCAGAAGCAGGTGGCAACGCGCGTCCAGGCCATGGAGAGCAACCTGGTCGTGCAGCAGCTCCGCCACTGCGCGCTCGATTACGGATGCCGCGCGGCGCAGAACTTTTTCATCGGCCGGCACGAGGCGCCGATACCGACCAGCGTGGCGTGCAACTCGAAGTGCATCGGGTGCATCTCGCTCCAGCCCGACGGCGAATTTCGCGCGAGCCACGACCGCATCCGCCGCGCGCCCACGCCCGACGAGATCGCCGACATGGCGGTGGCGCACATCGAGCGCGTGCCGGACGCGGTGGTGAGCTTCGGCCAGGGCTGCGAGGGAGAGCCGTTGCTGGGACGGGACCTGCTCCCGCTGGCGACGCGCGCCATCCGCGCGCGGACCCCGCGCGGCACGGTGAACGTGAACACCAACGGCAGTCTTCCCGGCGTGGTGGAAGCGATGTGCCGTGAAGGACTCGACGCGATCCGCGTGTCCATGAACAGCGCGCGTCCCGATGTCTACGAGACGTACTACCGGCCGAAGAAATACACCTTCGACGACGTGCGCGAAACGCTGCGGGTGATGAAGCGCTACGACCGCTACCGGTCGATCAATTACCTCGTCTACCCGGGGCTCACCGACACCGAGGAGGAGCTCGACGCGATTTCCGCCTTCGTCGAGGACGCGCAACTCGACCTGATCCAGATGCGCAACCTGAACATCGACCCGTTGCTCTACCGCGAGCGCATGCCCGCGGGCGCGGTGAAGGAAGGCTTCGGCATGGGCGAGTTCATGCGCCGGCTCTCGGAGCGCTTCCCGCGCCTGCACTACGGCTACTTCAATCCGTCGAAGGAAACCTACGCGCGCTGGCGCGCCGCCTAGCCGGCTAGCGCGGCGCTCCCACCACCATCTCCGCGAGCCGGTTCCCCAGCGCCCACGCGCCGTCGCCGGGACCGGAGTGCGCGTTGGAAACGAGCACGAACATGTCGCGACCTTTTTCCGCGTGCATGCACAAAAACCCGCGGTCGTCCCCGCCCACCATCACGCCGCCACCCGGACCGAATTTCTTCGCCGCCGCATCGGAGAGAACGCGCGCGCCGCGCACCGCGGTGAAGAACCGGTAGAGATCACCCGCGGTCGAGCTCATCCCGCCGCTCCCCATCACCAGCCACGACGTGCGCCCCCAGTATTTGGGCGAATTGATCTTCCCCGCCGGCTGCGCCTCGTAGCCGACCGCGATCTCGCGATCGTCGGTGCGCACGAGATCCTCGTGCAGCCCGGTTCGCATCATGCCCGCCGGCTTGAAAAGCCGGTCGCGGACGAAGGCCCCGTACGATTCGCCCGAGACCGTCTCCACGATGGCCGCCAGCAGGACCCACGCCGAGTGCGAGTGTCTGCGATCGGTGCCCGGCGCGAAGAGCAGCGTGCCCCCGAGGATGCGCTTCACGGCGCTGTCGCGGTCGATCCAGGTGAGATCGGGATCCGCGTCGACGCCCGCGATGTGATGGAAATCCGCGAGCCCCGATCGTCCCGTCATCAACTGGTCGATGGTGATGCCGCGCTTGTCGTCGGGCACGTGCGACAGGTACGTGGTGATCGGATCCGAGGTCTTGAGCTTCCCCATTTCCTCGAGCTTCAGGATGGCCGCGTGGGTGAAATCGATCGGCGTCGAACCGATCGCGAAGATGGTATCGGGCGTGTTCTTGATCTTTCGTTCGCGGTCGGCGAACCCGTAGCCGCGCTCGAGCACGACGCGTCCGTCGCGCACCACCACGACGGAACCGGAGAAGC
>DASVAK010000102.1:0-3628 GCA_036376395.1 Candidatus Krumholzibacteriia bacterium | reverse complement strand
GTCAAGGCGGAAGCGGGCGACAGGCACGTGCTGATCAAGGTGAGCGACAACGGCCCCGGGATGTCGGCCGAAGTGCTGAAGCGTTGCTTCGAGCCGTTCTTCACGACCAAGCACCGCGACATCTCGACCGGCCTCGGGCTGTCCATCGTATACGGGCTGGTGAAGGAAGCCGGGGGAGAGATCGATATCCGGTCCGAGCGCGGAGCGGGAACGACATTTGTGCTCCGCCTCGCGCGCAGCGCCGATCCCGAGCAGGTGGAAGCGCGCCGTCCACGCCGCGCCGCCCAGCTGCGCATCGCCGACGCGCGCCTGGCCGCAATCTTCGAGGTGGAGCTGCGCGCACTCGGTTACGACGTCGCGCGCGGAGCCGTCGACGGACCGGCGCCCGAGGTCGTGGTAACCGATCGAATTGACGACGCCCCGCTTCAAGGCAAGCTGGTTGTTCTCGCGGATGGGCCGGATCGACCGGCGTCCGCCGTTGCACTGGGCTCGAAACCATCGGTACAGGCGATCCGCAAAGCCCTCGCCCACATCGCCGCAACGGGAGCAAAGGAAGGCAGACCATGAAAGAGACCGCTCTGATCAAGATCGTGTGTGTCGACGACAATCCCGCCGTGACCTCGGCGCTCGAGAGCCTGCTGAGCAGGCAGAACGGGTTCGACTGGAAGGGCGCGCTGGCCAACGCCGACGAGCTCATCCAGTACTGCGTGAACGACCAGCCCGATCTCGTTCTTCTCGATATGGACATGCCGGGGCGCAATCCGCTCGATGCCATGGTCGAGCTGGTGGCGGCATGCCCGGGTACGCGCGGGCTCATGTTCAGCGGCCACGTTGGCCGTGAGCTGATCGAGCGTTCGCTCAACGCCGGCGCGTGGGGCTACGTGTCGAAGAACGACGGCCAGGACGAACTGCTGAAAGCGCTGCGCCGGGTGTCGGTCGGCGAGCTGGGTCTGAGCCCGGAAGCCAGGACCGCGTACGGCGCCTGAGCGGCGTTCTTCCGCGACGTTGAATAGCTGACATCCGGTTGGGTAGCATGGGCCGTCAGGCAGGCTACTTCAACCGGAGGGATCCCATGTCACTGGAAGACGAGCTTGGCACGCGGTTCGTGTGCGCCAAGTGCAAGACAACCGGGGCGACCGTCAAACGCATTTCGGCCGCCGGCACCGGCATTTCAAAGATCCTCGACATCGAGCACAACCAGTTCGTGACCGCGTCGTGCAAGAACTGCGGTTTCACCGAGCTCTACAATCCCGAGGTACTGGAAGGGAAACGCCACCTCGGCTCCATCCTCGACATGCTTTTCGGCAGGTAACGCACGCCGCGACCGCAAGAGGAAGCGCCCCGGTCGAGAGACCGGGGCGCCTTCGTCCTCGCATCCCCGTCCGCCCAAGCTTTAACCGTTCTTAATACTGCCTTCATGGTAGCCGCCTAGGCTCTCCCTCGATCGTGTTGCCTCAAGGAAGGGCTTGTTGCGCGTCCGGACGCCCGGGCGCTGTCGAGGAGGACCTCACCCATGATCCGTAGTGCCTTTACAAAACTGACCGTCGCGTTCGTCCTGATCGTCGCGGCGAGCGTCGCCGTGGCGAGCACTGTCGCGGTGGATTCGAAGCTGGCGTCGTACCAGACTGCCAGCGGTGTGTCGGGCAACATCAAGAGTGTCGGCTCGGACACGATGAACAACCTGATGGCGCTGTGGGCGGAAGACTTCCGCAAGCTCTATCCCAACGTCCAGATCGAGATCGAGGGCAAGGGTTCCTCGACCGCTCCTCCGGCGCTCGTCGAAGGCACGGCCACGTTCGGCCCGATGAGCCGCTCGATGAAGAACGAGGAAGTGGACCAGTTCGAGAAGAAGTACGGCTACAAGCCGACCGCGGTGCGCACGTCGATCGACATGCTCGCGGTGTATGTCAGCAAGGACAACCCCATCGAGCACCTCACGCTGCAGCAGATCGACGCGATCTTCTCGAAGACGCGCAAGGGCGGCGCCACCGCGGAGATCCGCACCTGGGGCGACCTCGGTCTCACCGGCGAGTGGGCGGACAAGCCCATCAGCCTGTACGGCCGCAACTCGGCGTCGGGCACCTACGGCTACTTCAAGGAGCACGCGCTCTTCAAGGGCGACTACAAGGATGACGTGAAGGAACAGCCGGGCAGCGCGGCGGTGGTCCAGGCCGTGGCGACGGATCGCTACGCGATCGGCTACAGCGGCATCGGCTACAAGACCGCGGACGTCAAGGCCGTTCCGCTCAAGTCAACCGCCACCGACGAGGCCGTTCCGGCCGATCCGGAGCACGCGTACACGGGCAAGTACCCGCTCGCGCGCTTCCTCTATATCTATCTCAACCAGAAGCCGGGCACTCCGCTCGATCCGCTGCGTCGCGAGTTTCTCGTGTACGTCTTCTCGAAGGACGGACAGAGCGACGTGATCAAGGACGGCTATTTCCCGGTCAACGCCAAGATCGCAAACGCCGAGCTGGCGAAAATCGGTGTCGGGGCCGCGCAGTAACCGTCGCCCTTTGCAGGCGGAAGGACGTCACACGGACCGGCGGGCGGCGAAAGCCGTCCGCCGTCTCCGTGACATGAAGCCATGAGCAGGCGAAGCCCCAAGACACGCTGGACGGTCCGCCTCGCGGACCGGCTCGCCACGGTGTCGATCACCGTGGGCGGGCTCGGAACCATCCTCGCCGTGACCGGCGTGTTCATGTTCCTGGTCAGCGTCGTGGTTCCCCTGTTCCGCCCGGGCCACGCGCGTCTGCGCGAGGCCGCGCCGCTGGCCGCGCCGGCGCTCCACGTGGGAACCGACGAGTACCGCGTGTGCGGCTGGTCGCTCGGCCGCGACGCCCGCTGGCGCGTCTTCCGGCTCGACACCGGCGACACGCTCTCCACGCGCGAGCTGGCGCCCGCCGATTCACTCGCCGTCTCGTCCTTTGACGTCGAGTCCGCATCGCTCGCGATCGGCCTCCTCGACGGCTCGATCCGCACCTACCGGATCCAGTTCCAGACCGACTACCCCGACAGCACGTCGCTGGGCGCGGATGTCTCGGGGCTCGAGCCCGGCGCGCTCGCATCGAGCGATGGCGCCGTCATCGAGCGCACGCCGGAGGGCGCGCTGCGCCGCCAGCGCGCCGCGCTGGTTGACGTGGGCCGCATCCCTGCCGTCACTACTGCGCGTTTCACCTCCATGAGCCACATGGCCGACGACGGCGGCTTCACCATTGCCACCATCGCCGGCGACTCGCTCATCGTCGACAAGGCGGCGCGCAGCGAGAACGAATTCACCGGCGAGGTCGGATTGTCGGTGGAGCGCAGCGCCGTGTCGCTGCCCGCGGGGGCCTCCGCGTCGCGCGTGGTTCTCGTCGAGGAAGGGCGCGTCGCATGCGTGGTCGACGCGAATGGACACGCGACCACCTGGGCGGCCGGCGCGGATTCGATGATCGTGCTGGCGGAGGGCGACCTGTCGCGCGACGGCGCGGCGGTCACCGCGCTGGCGCCGCTGATCGGTCGCAACACGCTGATCGTCGGCGATACAAAGGGCGACGTTCGCACCTGGTTCTCGGTCCAGAACGGCGATCGCCGGTCGCTGGTGTCGCCGCGAACATTTCGTGGCGACGGATCCGCGGTGCGCGCG
>DASVAK010000096.1:0-4012 GCA_036376395.1 Candidatus Krumholzibacteriia bacterium | reverse complement strand
CTTCCGGCATTCCTGCTGGCGTGCGGTCCTTCAGGGCAGGGCGCCTCGCAGCGTGCGTCCAGCGATGCCCCGGCCGACACCGCCGGCGGTCCCTCGCAGGGAGGACGTCTCATCATCGGTGTCCAGCAGGAGCCCGAGCTGCTGAGCGAGATCCTCAATTCGATGGCGACCAACAACATGGTCTGCAACCTCGTGTTCAGCAAGTTCGTGAAGTACGACGACCAGTTCCGCCTCATCCCCGATCTCATCACCGAGATTCCCACCGTCGAGAACGGCGGCATTTCGCCGGACCATCGCACCTACACGTATCACCTGCGCCGTGACGCGCGCTGGCACGACGGTGTTGCGGTAACGAGCGGCGACGCGCGGTTCACCTACGAGATCATCATGGATCCGAGGATCAGCGTGGAGTCGCGCGAGGGCTGGGACGTGGTCGACACGGTCGAGACACCCGACGACTACACCATTACCTTCCGCCTCAAACGGGCATATCCAGATTTCGTCGCGGAGACGTTCTACGACGAATCCGTGCTGCCCGAGCACCTGCTCGGCAACTATCGCGGCGAGAAGTTCCAGTCGGCCGCGTTCCACCGCGCCCCGGTCGGATCGGGCCCGTTCAAGTTCGAGAGCTGGACCGCCGGTTCGCATCTTACGCTGGTGAAGAACCCCGACTACTACGGCGACGGCCCGTATCTCGACCAGATCATCTTCAAGTTCGTCCCCACCGAGAACGCATTGCTCGTGCAGCTCAAGACCGGCGAGATCGACATGTTCGACAACGCCAACATCAACTTCATGAGCCAGCTCGAGGTGATTCCGGGGATCCGTGTCTACCGGACGCCGATGTTGATGTACGAGCACCTCGACCTCAACACCGAGCACCCGGTGCTCAAGGACCGCCGCGTGCGACGCGCGCTGAGTTACGCGACCAACAAGCAGGAAATAGCCGACCGCATCTACAACGGCCTGGTGAAGGTCGCGGCGCTGGATGAGTTCGATGCGTCGAGCTACTACTCGGCGAGCGCGGCGTCGCGGGCGACGTTCGATCCCGCGAAGGCGCGCCGGCTGCTGCTCGAAGCGGGCTGGAAGGACACTGACGGCGACGGCATCTGCGATCGCAACGGCCAGCCGCTCAAGCTGTCCATCGCGGCCTCCGCGGGGCAGCCCAACCGGGAGCGCACCGAGCTGGTCCTGCGCGACCAGTGGCGCCAGGTGGGCATCGATCTCCAGCTCGGCAATTTCGGCCCCACCGTCCTCTACGGCACCTACGAAGACGGCGGCATCCTGAAGCGCGGCAAGTTCGACGTGGCGATGTACGCGTGGCTGTCGTCGCCGGCGCCGTCGCGGCGCGAGGCGCTCTACGCCTCCAGCAGCATTCCACCCATGGGGCAGAACCACCCGCGCTTCGTGAACGACGAGCTCACCCGCCTGCTCGAGGCGGGCAGCGCGGAGGCCGACCTGGCGGCGCGCGACGACATTTACCGTCGCGTGCAGGACATCCTCGTCGACGAGGCACCCGTGATCCCGCTGTTCTGGTACACCGCCATCGATCCCGTCACCACGCGGCTCAAGAACTTCCGCCCCAACGCCACCCAGTCGGCCGACACCTGGAACGCGGCCGAATGGTACCTCACCGGCCATTCCGGGGAACTCTCGGCGCGCTAGCCCGCGGCGGGTTGGTACGGAACTCGCAAGTCCGGTCCCGGAAGCAGGACCCGGCGCCGGTGTCGGATCCGTAACAGACAGTAACGAAACAAGATATCCGATGCTAAGGTATTTCCTGAAGCGCCTCGCGGCGGTCTTTCCGCTCGTCCTCCTCGTATCCCTCATCTGTTTTGCATTGATGCGGGCGACACCGGGCGGGCCGAGCAGCATGCTCTCCGACAATCCCATGATGACGCCGTCGGATGCGGCGCAGGTTCGCAACGAGTTCGGCTTCGACCGCCCCGTGCTCGTCCAGTACGGGTTGTGGCTCAAGCGCGTCGTCCTGCACGGCGACTTCGGGCGCTCGCACGTCACCGGCGAGCCCGTGCTCGACATGATCAAGAAGCGCCTTCCCGCGACGCTCGAGCTGATGGGCGCGGCGTTCCTGCTCGCGTTCCTCTTCGGCATCTCGGGCGGCATCCTGGCGGCGCTCAAGCGCTACACGCGCTTCGACTCGGCCATCATGCTGGTGACGCTTTTTGGAATCTCGATCCCGGTGTTCTGGCTCGGCCTGATGTCGATGTTCGCCTTCACCGTCAGGTGGCAGCTGCTCCCGTCGACGGGCATGTTCTCGCTCGGCGTGCCGTTCTCGGTCGCCGACCACATCCGCCACCTGCTGATGCCGGCGATGGTGCTCTCGCTCCTGTTCATCGCGAGCTGGAGCCGGTACATGCGCGCGAGCCTCTCCGACGTGCTCGCGATGAATTACGTCAATGTCGCCCGCGCAAAGGGCGTCTCGGGGACCGGGGTCGTGTTCCGGCACGCGGTGCGCAACGCCGCGATTCCCGTACTCACCGTGATCGCGCTCAACCTGCCCGCGCTGTTCACGGGCTCGATCATCACCGAAACCATTTTCGCCTGGCCGGGGATGGGCCGTCTCTTCTACGACGGACTCCTGCGCCAGGATTACACCCGGCTGATGGGGATCATCTTCATCGCGTCGTTCCTGATCGCGATGTTGAACCTCGTCGCGGACACCATCTATGGCGTACTCGACCCCCGTATCCGACTCGCCCGTTAAGCGTGCCGGCGCAAGCCGCGTGGTCGAGGTGCGCATGTCGCACCCGCTGCGCGAGACGTTCCGGTCGACGCCGACGCAGGCATCGCGCGGCGACCGCGTCGGCTTTGCTGCCGTGCTGCGCCGCAGCCCGCTCGCGTACGGCGCGTTCGTGGTGATGAGCCTGATCGTGCTGGGCGCGTTGTTCGCGCCGCTCATGAGCCCGTACAACAAGGACAAGATCGACCTCACCAGCCAGTACCTGGCGCCCTCGCTCGACCACCCCTTCGGCACCGATGACCTTGGCCGGGACATCTTCGTGCGCGTCATGCACGGCGGCCGTATCTCGCTGGCGGTGGGTTTCCTCGCCATGGTGCTCGCGCTCCTGATCGGCGTGAGTCTGGGCGGCGTCGCGGGGTACTACGGCGGCTGGATCGATACGGTCATCATGCGCGCCGTGGACCTCATGCTCGCCGTGCCGGTCTTCTTCGTGATCCTGTTCCTCACCAGCATCCTCTCGCCCAAGATCTCGGTGGTGGCGCTGTGCTCGATGATCGGATGCACGCAGTGGATGGAGGTGGCGCGGCTGGTGCGCGCCGTGGTGATCACGACCAAGGAGCACGAGTTCGTCGATGCCGCGCGCACGCTCGGCCTGGCCGACCGGCGCATCCTTGTCCGGCACCTGCTGCCGCACACGACCGCGCCGGTGCTGGTGGCGATCACGCTCGGGCTCGCCCAGGCGATCATCATCGAGAGCGGGCTGTCGTTTCTGGGGTTCGGCGTCCAGCCCCCCACCCCGAGCTGGGGTGCCATGCTCCAGGACGCCCAGAGCTACCTCAGCGATTGCCCGTGGATCGCCGTGTTCCCGGGGTTGATGATCTTCCTGACAGTGGTGTGCTGCAACATCCTCTCCGACTTCCTGGGAGAGGCCACCAACCCGGTCCGCTCCTCGCTCCGCTAGCCGGCCCCCGTCGCATTGCCGTTTGACCCCCGTCGGGCCCTGAGCTATCCTGCCCGCTCGTCCGGCCTCTTGAGTTCCAAGACGTCCCAACCGAAATGACCGCTACGACATGACTCCCGCCCTGTGGACCGCCGTGTTTGCCCTGGTCGCGGCCCTGGCGACCTTCCTGGGCGGGTTCACCGCCACGCTGCCCGGCCGACTGTCCCGGGCGCGGCTCTCGCACCTGATCGCCTTCGGCGCGGGGTATATCCTCGCCGCCGCGCTGGTGAGCCTCTTGCCCGAGAGCATCGAGCTCGTCGACAACGCGCCGCTCTACATCCTGGCCGGATACGTCCTGGCCCACCTCTTCG
>DASVAK010000092.1:0-5048 GCA_036376395.1 Candidatus Krumholzibacteriia bacterium | reverse complement strand
ACGGGCGGCGCCACCACGGTGGGGCAGGGCGACGTGCAGTTCGCGCGCTGGGGCACCGCGGGAGGCTACCCGGTGATCGCACTGGCGCCGTCGTCGGTCGCGGAGTGCTACTCGCTCACGCGCCGCGCCTTCGACCTCGCCGAGCGCTTCCGCTGCCCGGTGTTCGTGCTCTCCGACAAGGAGCTCAACATGACGGCCACCACGGTGGACGTGGCGGCCTACGACGCGCCGCCGGTGCGCGAGCGCGCCGCACTGGCGCCGAAGCAGAAGCCGTACCGCTATCTTCCCGCGGGCGACGTGCCGCCGCTGGCGCAGTTCGGCGGCGAGAGCACGGTGCGATTCACCGGCTCCACGCACGACGAGCGCGCCATCATCACCAAGTCGCCCGCCAAGGTTGCGCAGCTGAACGAGCACCTGCGCGCGAAAATCGAGAATCACCTGGACGAGATCGAGATGGTGACGCACGACGAGCAGGCGGGGGCCACGACGCTCTTCATCTCCTACGGCATCACCGCGGGCGCGATGCGCGACGCGGTGCGCGCGCTGCGCGCGTCGGGCGAGCGCGTGAGCGCGCTCACGGTGCAGAGCCTGTGGCCGGTTCCGGAGCGCGCGATCCGTGCCGCGATGGCGGACGGCATCACGCGCGTGGTGGTGGCCGAGCTCAATCACGGCCAGTACCGGCGTGAGATCGAGCGGCTGGCAAAGGACGTCGAGGTGCGGGGACTTCACCGCGTCGACGGGGAACTGATCAAGCCGGAGCAGCTCGTCGGCGCGTTCCACGGCGCGGAGGTGTCGCCATGACCGATCCCACCACCATCACCACGCTCTCGCAGTACCGCAACGAGACGCCGTATCCGTTCTGTCCCGGGTGCGGACACCACTCCATTCTTGACCACCTCGCGGCCGCGCTGGAGTCGCTCCATCTCGATCCGAGCAAGGTCGTCCTGGTGAGCGACATCGGGTGTTCGGGGCTCTCCGACCAGTACTTCTCGACCAGCGCGTTCCACGGCCTGCACGGGCGCAGCCTGACCTACGCGACCGGCATCAAGCTGGCGCGTCCCGACCTCACCGTGATCGTGATCATGGGCGACGGCGGCACCGGCATCGGCGGCGCGCACCTGCTCAACGCGGCGCGCCGCAACATCGGGCTCACCGTGCTGGTGTTCAACAATTTCAATTTCGGCATGACGGGCGGACAGCACTCGACCACCACGCCGCCGGGCGCGATCACGAGCACCACACCGGGCGGGAACCTGGAGCGGCCGCTCGACATCTGCGCCACCGTCGCGGCCAACGGCGCGGGCTACGTGTGGCGCGGCACGAGCTTCGACCACGACCTCTCCGAGCGCATCGCGGAAGCGGTGCGCGCCGATTGTTTCGCCCTGCTCGACATCTGGGAGCTGTGCACCGCGTACTACGTGCCCAAGAACAAGGCCTCGAAGAAGACACTCACGCAGATCCTCGAGCAGCTCGATCTCAAGGCCGGCCTGCTGCATCGCGCGGAGCATCCCGAATATGCCGCCGCGTACCGCGTGTCCGCGGCTCCGCTGCTCGGGAAACCCACGCTGGGGCCGAAGCCGGTCACGCCGCGCTTCACGTCGTCGCTCGTGCGGCCCTTCCGCCTGGTCGTGGCGGGTTCGGCGGGAGCCAAGGTACGAAGCGCCGCGCGCCTGGTGGGCGAGGCGGCGCTGCTCTCCGGGTTGTGGGCCGCCCAGCGCGACGATTACCCGATCACGGTGAAGACGGGGCACAGCATCGCCGAGCTGGTGCTCAGCCCCGACGAGATCAATTACAGCGGGATCGCGCGGCCCGACGCGCTCATCGTGCTGAGCCGCGACGGGCTGGCGAAGGTGGGCGCACAGCTGGCGGCGATGGAAGAAGAGGACCGCGTGTTCGCCGTGCCCGACCTGGTCGATCCGGTGATGACGCGGGCGCGCCTCACCGTGGTCGATCCGAAGGCCGCGCCGGTGAAGCTCGCGCCGGCGCAGGTGTCGCTCTACGTCGTGGCGCGCGCGTTGCACGAGCTCGGCGTTGTGCCCATGGACGCGCTCGAGGCCGCGGCGCACGGAGGCGACGCCAGCCGCGGGAGCGACAGCACGGACGCCATCCGCATGGCGCGCGCATAGCCATGGAGCTCTACCGCGTCCTCGTCATGCTCCACGTGCTGGGCGCCACGGTGTGGATCGGTGGCCATCTCGTGCTTGCCATCACGGTGCTGCCGCGCGCGATGCGGGCCAATGATCCGGCCATCGTGCGCGATTTCGAATCCGGCTACGAGCGCATCGGCATTCCCGCGCTTCTCCTGCAGGTCATCACGGGCGTGTGGCTCATGATGCGGTGGTTGCCGGACGGCGTGAGTCTGTTTCCGCCCGCGTCGCCGCAGGCGCATCTCATTCTCGGGAAGTTCGCCCTGCTGCTCATCACGATGGTGCTGGGTGCGCATGCGCGTCTGCGCATCATCCCACGCCTCGACCGGAGCCGCCTGCCGGCGTTGCGCGCGCACATCGTGGCCATCACGATCACGGCGGTGCTCTTTCTGGTTCTCGGTGTGGGCATCCGCACCGGTGGACTGTTCTGAAACGGCCGCGGAAGGGGAATCTCACATGGAACGAATCGAACGTATTGCCCGGTGGGCGGGATGCCTGCTCGCCGTGGTGTTTCTTGTGATCGCGCCGCGCGTTGCGTCGGCGCACTGCGACACCATGAACGGCCCCGTGGTGCAGGACGCGCGCGAGGCACTCGCAAAGGGCGACGTGACCCCGGTGCTGAAGTGGGTCGGGGCGGGGTTCGAGGGTGAGGTCAAGAACGCCTTCGCCACGGCGCTCGCGGTTCACAAGCAGGGCGGCGAGGCCGGCGAGCTGGCCGACAGGACCTTCTTCGAGACCCTGGTGCGAATCCACCGCGAGGGCGAGGGCGCCGCGTACACCGGGCTCAAGGACGAGCCCGTCGACCCGGTGATCCAGATGGCCGAGGACGCCCTGGGTACGGGGTCGGCGGACGACATGATCCAGAAGCTCAAGGCTCACATGGAATCCGTTGTCCGCGAGAAGTTTACGGCGGTGCAGGAGACCTCGAAGCAGAAGGACAAGAGCGTCGAGCTGGGGCGGACGTACGTCGCCGCCTACGTGACCTACATGCACTACCTGGAGGGGCTCCACGCGTCCATCGTCTCGCCCGGCGATCACCACCACGACGCCGGCGCGGCGGGCGAAGGCGAGCACAAGTAGCTACTGGAGCGACGCCGCCTTCGACTCGAGCAGGTCCATGGTGACGAACTCGAGCTTGAAGCGCCGGCCGTCGCGTTCGAGCAGCACGCGCTGGCGCCGGTTGTCTTCACGCAGCAGCCGTCGCGTTTCCTCCAAACCGAGCCGCTCGGTGAGCTGGCCGTTGATCGAAATCAAGCGGTCACCGGCCAGCACGCCGGCGATGTCGGCGGGCGAGCGCGGCGCCACGCGGCGCACGCGGATGGTGCGGAAGTTCTCGCCCTCCGAGAGCAGGAACATTCCGCTCCGGTCGTACTCGAAGGGCCGGTTGAGCTCGTGGGTCGGCTCGAGGATGGCGCGGTGGTGCGGGTAGTCCATCCACAGGCGGAAGCGCCGCATGAAATCGCCGCCCAGGATGCCGGCGTCGTCGCTGGTCGGATCGAGCACCACGCTGTCGCGTGACGCGATCGCCACCACGTTCGGAACCCGCAGGTTTCCCACCTTCACTTCGCGCAGCATGAAGAGATCGCCCTGGGTCTCGCCGCGCACACCCAGCCCCACCGTCATTCCGCGCACCGCGTTCTGTCCGTGCAGCCAGCCGTGGCGCTCGACGTAGGGCTCGTTGAGCAGGAACGGCATGCGCACGCCGGTATCGAAGATGAAGGTGCCGGGCACGTAGTTGCCGTCGGGCGCGACCAGTTGCGCTTCGCAGAACGCGAGCCGCTGAATGTCGAGCGGGAGCACCACGCCGTCGCCGCGGTAATTGTACGACGCGGGGTAGACGCGCGCGCTCGAGCGCGGGTAGTCGATCAGCACGATGTACTTCTCGAAGAGCTCGCCGCCCACCAGCCCGTCGATGCGAACGCCCTCCACCGAGGAGACGTGGTCGAGCTCGATCTCGCCGATGCGGATGTCGGAGAGCGTCACACCCAGCACGCGCACGCACGCCCGGGGCTCGAACGACGGCGCGAAGCCGCCCACCTGCACCGAATCCGACGCGGGCCGGAAGCCCAGCTCGTCGGCGAGGCCGCGGTCGATGATCGTCCACGGCGATCCCGCATCCAGCACGAAATTGAGCGGACGCGAATTATTGAGCCGCACGGTGACGAACGGCTTGTTGCTGATGATGTCGATGTGATGCCAGCCGGAGCGGGCGGCGATACGGTCCGGATCGCACGAACCGCCGACGGCGGAAGCGGGAACGGCGAGCGCCATGACGCAGGCCGCCCACGCTACAATGGATGCGCGCATGGATACCTCCACAATGCGGATTATAGTGCGCGATGCCACGGTCGCAATCTAGGGGTTTCCACGGTGTGGCATTCCGGTGATGGCTTGGCTACCATCCCGCCATGACGCTGGAAACGTGGGAGGAGCTGAGCTATATCGTCACGGTGGTCGGCCTGCCGGCAGCCATTCTCGCGTTCCTGTACGAGAAGAAGAAGGAGCGCGAAGCGAAAGAAGACGAGGTCCACCAGCTGCTCTCGGACAACTACCAGGACTTCCTGAAGACCGCGCTCGACCACCCCGATCTGCAGCTCTTTTCCACCGAGGAGACGCCCGAGCTCACGCCCGAACAGAAAGAGCGCATGCGCATCATCTTCGGCGTGCTGGTGTCGATTTTCGAGCGCGCGTACGTGCTCATGTTCGAACGCCGCATGTCGAAGGAACAGTCGCGGCGCTGGACCGCCTGGGAGGACTACATGCGCGAGTGGTGCCAGCGCGACGATTTCCGGCGCCTCCTGCCCGAGCTTCTCTCCGGCGAGGACCGGGAGTTTCGCCGCTACATCGAGAGTCTCGTCAAATCCTGACCTGTCCCTGCGACGAAAGGAACACCATGGCCGC
>DASVAK010000084.1:0-14791 GCA_036376395.1 Candidatus Krumholzibacteriia bacterium | reverse complement strand
CGCGTTCGACGGCTCGGCTGAACCGGGCAGCACCACGCCGGTTCCCGCGAGACTCACGCTGACGCCGATGGTCGCCGTGTTGTACTGCACAACGCCACCGCTCAACACGAACGACTCGAACTGGTCCTCGGCCAGGCTCAGCCGTATGTAGTAGTTCGCGGGCTGGTCGCCGGCGGTCACAACCAGGTGGAAGCCCTGGAAGTCGACCGAATCGATCTGCGCGGAGCCGATCGTCGTCACGCCGACGTTGAATTGCGTCTCGATGAACGTCGCCAGGTCGACTCCCCACGCGGGCGCGTCCTGGATCACGAGCACGGTGGAGCTGTCGGGCACGGAGGCTGCGCTCGCCGCGAAGGGACTCGATGGCTCGCGCCTGACGACATAGTGCAACGGGTTCACGCCGGTGTTGCTGATCCGCAGGTCCTCGCGCTTCTCCTGCCCGGTCGCCAACGCAACCGCGATCGAGTCCGGCTCGACGCCGACCACGGGTGGCTCCAGCCCCGACCCCGCCATGGAGACGTACACGACTCCCTCATCCGGATCATCGCTGGTGATGGTCAACGTCGCTGCGACGGGCGCGGTTGCCACCGGCGAGAACGTCACCCGTACCGGGACCTCCTCGCCGGCCGGAACGGTGAAACCGGCCGGATCGACCGTGAAGACGGGATGCCCGCTTGCGATGTCGTGGACCGTGAGCAGATCGGTTCCGTCGTTGCGCACCACGAGGGTGTCCACCCGGCTCGCGCCGATCACGCACGCGCCGAAATCGACCAGCGTGTCGGCAAGCGCGATGTCGGGGACGCCGCTCACGTGCAGCGTCGCGGGCACCAGCACCACCTCGTGGAACGGATCGTTGCTGGCGATGTGAACGTCGGCGCGGTAGTCGCCGCCCGTCATCCGCGCCGTGTTCATGGTCACGTCGATGCGGGCGTCACCGTCGGGCGGAATGATCCCGCTCTCGGGGTCCACGGACAGCCATGCGCGCCCCGAGCACCAGCCGACCGCATTGTGCAGGATGAGCGGCACGTCGCCGTCCCAGTAACCCCCGTCCGCCAGGAACACGTTGAGGCCCACCACGCGTGCGCCGCGCGTGGCCACGAACGGGAACCCGTTGCTCCAGCGCGCGACGTCCTCGGCGCCGGGCACGACACTGGTCGCTCCCAGCACGTCGCCAGTCGCCGCGGTCACGCCCTGCATGATGGGATGGCCGGCGTCGAACTGAGCCAGGGTGGCCGAACCGACCGGGCCCGACCCGATGGTGAACGGATAATAGCCGCCGGACTGGAAGCGCCCGCGCACGTCCCATCCGCCGATGAACGACGCCAGCGTCATGATGACGCCGCCGCCTTCGTCGACGTAGTCCGCGAGAACATCGCCGAGCAGATCGGGATCGAAGGGGATGATGTCGTTGATGATGATGGCGGCGCTGTAGTCTCGCAGCACGTCGAGCGATGGCGTGCCGGTATCGATGTTGAACACGTCCACGGTTGCGATATCGGGGAAGCCGAGCAGGAGCGAGCGGATCTCGTTGACGCCGCCGGACTGCAACAGCAGGACGGCCAGCCCGCCGGCCGGGGCGGCGCCGGGCGGTGTGATCTCGAGCGGGATGGCGCGCGACGCCGGCCGGTTGCCGGCATACGATTGTCCGCGAGCGCGCGCCACGCTCGCCGCCGTCGTCACGTCGTGCGAGCGCTCGGATGCCTCGAGCATCGTCGCCGCCGCCGCGCCCGCACCGGCGGCAACGGTGTTGAGATACTCGGCGGTGATCGCAAAGGACAGCGCGCTGCCGCCCGTGTTGGTGATGGTGAGCGCGCGCGTGACGCTCTCTCCCACCGCGAGGCTCTCTTCGAATGACAGCGGTTGCGCGCCGATCACCGGCGCCGCGATGCCCGAGCCGGCGAGGCGCACCGTCGTCACCCCCTCGTCGATGTCATTGCTCGTAATGGTGAGCAACGCGGGCATGTCCGCCACGGCCTCGGGCGCGAATGTCACGTGCACCACCCGGTACTCACCCGGCGCCAGGTCGAAACCGGCGGCGTCGGGTGTATAGGCCGGGTGGTCCGACTGGATGCCGGTCACGCTCAGTATCTCCGCGCCGGCGTTCGCAATCGTGAGCGAATCGACCCTCACGACGCCGACGAACTGCGCGCCGAAATCGAGCAGCGTATCCGTCACCGCGATGTCGGGAGCGCCGGTGACGTGCAGTTCGGCGGACACGTGGACCTCCGGCGTGATCGGATCGTTGCTCTGCACGCGCACCCGCGCGCGGTACGCGCCGCCGTAGAGACCGGCCGCGTCGAAATGGACGGCGACCGGCAGCGATGCGCCGGGCGCCACGACACCCGATGCGGGCTCGATTGCAAGCCACGGAACCCCGGCGAGAGACAGCGCGTACTTCACCGCGTTCACCATCATGGCGCCGGCCGCGTACCCCTGCGACCACAGGAACTCCCACGTCATCCCCGTGGCGATGACATGCCCGGCGCCGAAGCGGTATTCCACCGTGGTCGGTTCGTGCGAATCGTGCGTCGTGGTGATGACCTGCGCGCCCAGAGGAAGACCGACGAGGTGCATGTGGTTGGCGTAGTCGCCCTGCAGCAGAAGCGGTAGCCCTTTCACGATCGGGTGCGACGGGAGCGTCACGAGGTTGTACACCTCTTCCGAGCCGTGGAGTGCGGTGACGCCGCCCGCGAACGTCACGTCGTCACCCTGCGTCGCCGCCTGGTGCTGCACGACGCCGCCGCCACTCACGTACTCCTCGAACTTGACGCGATGCGACGTCAGCGCCTGGTAGTACTCCGGCGTCTGGTCGCCGGTCGTGAGCACGAGATCGAAGTCGCCGAAATCGGTGGTGTCGATTTCCTGCGAATTGATGAGCGCCGCCACGATGCCGAAGGCATTGTAGATAAATGCCTGCATGTTGACGCCCCACGCGCTGCGGTCCTGGATCACCAGCACGCGCGGACCCGCCAGCATCTCGGTCGCGACGGGTCGAACCGGCTCGCTTGCATGCGGCTGGTGGGATGACACGCCGTGCGCGGGTTCGCGCGGCTGGACCACCGGTGGCGCGTGCCACGACGTGTCCGTCGCGTTGTCCTTTTCGGCCGTGACCTGGAACTCCAGCGGGTTCGTGCCGGAGTTGGAGATGGTCACGTAGTCGGTCGCGGTGTCGCCGGTAAAGAGGTCGTGGGAGAGGGCGCGGGGTTCCACGCCGATGACGGGCGGTTCGACGGCGACGCCGGCGAGCGGGACGGCCAGCAGCGGCTCGTCCGGATCACTGCTCAGGATGGTCAGCGTGGCCGGGAACGAGCCGGTGCCGGCGGGCGAGAACCCCACGACCACGTCGCGGCGATCGCCGGCGGCGAGCACGAACGGCGGCGTGACCACGATGTAGGCGGGATGGTCGGCGCTGATCGAGGTGACGGACAACCAGTCCGTGCCGGGGTTGGTCACCGTCAGGGTGTCGAACGTGACCGCGCCGAGAAACCGCGTCCCGAAATCGATCGTGGTTTTCGAGAGCGCGATGTCCGGCGCACCGGTGACGTGCATGTTCACCGGTACCGTGACCGCGGGCGCCTGCGGGTCGTTGCACAGCACGCGCAGGCTCGCGGCGTAGTCGCCGCCGGTCAGGCCGGCGGCATCGATCTGTACCTGGAGATTCACGTCCGCGTCCGGCGGCACGGTCCCGGTCGTCGGGGTGACGGAGCACCAGCGCACGGCGCCGCGCGTGACGAGCGCCTGGTAGTACGCCGCCGGTTCGCCGAACGCATCCGGCGTCACCCACTGCAGGGGCGCGGGCGGGAATATGGTCTCCGGCGACCACGTCCATCCCGCGCCCGCGATCAATGCGCCGAACGACGCCTCGACCGGGTACGGCGCGATCGCCGCGTCGTTGAAATATCCCGCCGACTCCGCGAACGACGCCACCACCAGGTAGTAGCGGCCCGCGCGGAGCGGGACGTCAATATCGCCCGAGCTGTACCAGCCCGTCCCCGGACCCGTGGGGCTGACGTCGGACGCGCTCACCAGGTCGTACTGCCCGCCCTGCTGCAGGCCCTCGTACACGAGGAACCACAGCTGTGTGGGATCCACGAGCTCGAGGTAGAACCGGTGTTCGAGCAGGCGTGTGTCCGTGTCGCAGGCGAAGATGTTCCCGCGTGTGCGCACGGAGCCAAAGAATTGATTCTCGGTGCCGCCGAAGACTTCGACGAGATCCGGTGTCATGAGCCGCGGCAGGGACGTGCTGGTCTCGTGGCGACGAGGGGTCTTCCCGCGGTCGATCTCCGCCGTCGCCGGCACGGTGACGCGGCGCGGGAAGGAAGCCTTCAGCCGATCGAGTTGCGCGGCGCTCAACGGATGCCCGGCGGCAAGCACCGCGCGCGGCGCCACACCGCCCACGACGTCCACCTTCATCGCGACCGAGTCGCCCGGCTCCACCCGCACCTCGAAGTCGAGATCACTTCCGCCCGCGTTGGAGACAGAAAGAACGCGCTGCACCGTTCCCCCGGTGTAGAGATTCTCCGAGAACGACGACGGCGCCACGCCCACCACCGGCGGATCGACGCCGCGGCCGCGCAGGGCGACCGCCAGCACCGGATGGTCGGGATCGTTGCTCGCGATCACGAGGGTGTCCGCGTGCTCCACGGCCGCGAGCGGGCAGAACGTCACCCGCACCACGCGTGTCTCGCCGGGAGCGAGGGTGAAGGGCCCGGCGTCCTCCGTGAAGGCGGGCAGCGACGTGGTGACCGCGCTCACCTCGAGAGGAACGCTGCCGATGTTGGTGACGATCACCGTGTCATCGGCGCACGTGCCGGTGTAGTGATCGCCGAACTCGAGCGCGGCCGGCGCCACCGCGACGTCGGCCGCGTCGGTGACGTGGAGCGACACGGGGATGACGACGCTTTGCGGTCCCGGCGCGTTGGTCGAGAAGGTCAGCGTGGAATCGTGCTCGCCGGCGGCCAGGTTGGTCGCATCGAAGGTGACGTCAACCCGCAGTGTGTCACCGGCCGCGATCCGTCCCGACACCGGCGCAACGCGGATCCACCCGGGGCCGTTCGCGACATAGTCCAACGTTCCCTGCGCATCGTTTCCGAGCACCAGGGTGCGCGTCTCGCTGCCGCCGCGATGCTGGCTCGCGGCCAGGCTCGGGGGAGCAACCACGAGGTGCGGCGGCCCCAGCGTCGTTGCGGTCACCACGTTCGAGAGCGGCGAACGATTGCCCCGGTCATCCACGACGACCAGCGCGAAATAGTACGTGGTGTTGTACGCGAGTCCGGACACTTCGAACGACTCGGGCTGGCCCGCGGCCTTCGGCGCCGGCGCGCCCGCCGCCGGCGTCGCACCGGCGAAGTTGCTCGAATCGATGGGCGAGGTCGAGAAGCGAAGATCGTACTGCGACGCCGTGCCGGTGACGCTGTCGTCTCCGGTCGCGCTCCATGCGAGAGGCACCGTCGTCGACCCGGGCTCACCGGCGGCCAGGTCGGCGACCGCGCCGGGCGCGACTGCGTCCAGGCTCGCGATGAACGCGTGGACATTGAGGCGCCCGCCCGTGGCGACCACGCCCGCGAGCGACGGCACCGGGTCCACCGATGCCAGCAGCGCCTCCTTCATCGTCGCTCGCGTGAGCCCCGGCGCCACCGACCACACCAGCGCGAGCGCACCGGAGACGTGCGGGGCAGCCATGGACGTACCCGACGCCACGGCGTACTGGTTGCCGGGAAGCGTGCTCAGGATCTCCGAGCCGGGCGCGCACAGATCAACGCTGGTTACGCCGAAGTTGGAAAACGAGCTCAGCAGGTCGTGGCGGTCGGTCGACCCGACCGCGATGATGTTGTCGACGTTGTAGCCGGCCGGGTAGGTCGGAAACACGTCGCTGTTCATGCCGTCGTTTCCGGACGACGCCACGAACAGGATCCCGTGGTCGGCCGCCTCCTGGATCGCATCGCGCAGCGCGGCGGAGTACGGCGCGCCTCCCCAGCTGTTGTTGGTGAGGCGCACACCCATCAGAGTCGCGTACTGGACGGCCTGGATGGCGGCGTCGGTGCTGCCGAATCCCGAGGCGTCGAGGAACTTGAGGGGCACAATGGTGGCCGACCAGCATACGCCCGCGACACCGGTCGCGTTGTTTCCGGTGGCGCCGATGGTTCCCGAGACATGGGTGCCGTGGCCGTTGTCGTCGGTCGGATTGTTGTCGCCGTTGGCGAAGTCCCACCCGTGCACGTCGTCGATGAACCCGTTGTGGTCGTCGTCGACGCCGTTACCCGCGATCTCGCCCGGATTGCTGTAAATGTGCCCGATCAGGTCGGGGTGATTCATGTCCACGCCGGTGTCGATCACCCCGACGAGGATCGGACCGCCCGTCGAGACCGACCACGCCTCGGGCGCGTCGATATCCGCATCGGGCGTGCCTCCCTGCTGGCCGGTGTTGTTCATCCCCCACAGATCGGAGAAACGCGTGTCATTGGGGATCAGCGCGTGGGCACGAACGATGAAGTTGGGCTCGACGTAGACGACGCGGCGGTCGCCCTGGAAACGCTTCACCGCGTCTTCAACGCCGATGCCGGAGATGTGCCAGAGCTCGGCGTCGATGCTGTTGTAACGCCGCGTCACCGTGGCCCCGAGGCTCGCGCGCAGGGCGAGTGCGTCCGTGGTGCTCGCGGAAGGTGAGAGCTTGACGATGAGCTCGCCGGGTACGAAGCGGCGGGGATTCTGCGCGTCGGCGCCCGCGACGAGCGACACGGACAGGAGCGCAAGCGCGCACGCGCATGCGGTGAGGAGTCGCAGGTACCGGCGGCAAGTGCCCGGTGAAGGCGTACGATCGCGCGGACGGACGGGGGCACGCCGGAACATCGGCCAGCGACCTCCTTGCGGGTGGTCAGATTTGGTCGGCTTCCCGGTAAGTCTAGACCGTCCGCGCGCGCGCGTCCAGACGGCCGCTACAGTCGCACGTACTCGAAGTCGAGCGGGCGCCCGTTGATGCCGTGCTGCGGCGGGGCGATCCAGTTGGCAAACTTGCCGCGCTCGGTGACCAGGAACTGCACGCTCTTCACGTAATCGCGGTCCTCCCGGGTGGGCAGGAACTCGCTGCGGCGCGACTCGAACTCGTCCTTCGAGATCATCCCGCCGTCGGGGTCGAAGTGGCCGCGCGAGTACGTCCCCACCAGGCGGTGGAAGCGCACCGACGGCAGCTTGATGCGGTGCTTCGAGTCCTCCTGCTCGAGGATCTTGTTCCAGCGCGCGACGGCGCGCTCGCAGTCCTCGATGTAGGCGTCGCGCAGCACGGCGTTCATCGCGCGGCGCACCGGGATCTCCATGTCCATGAGCTGGGCCCTGTCCTCGTCGACGCCGGTGAAGTGGTAGGCCCCTTCCCGCGCTGTCGCGTCGGGGTAGAGCTTGCGGTTCGCCTCGTTGAAGCGGCCCTTGAGCCCGTGGGCGAAGTACGCCGCGGCGTTGCTCGAGTCCTCGTTTCCGAACAGGTCCAGCGACACCGAGAACCAGTAGTTGATGTACTTCTGGATGATATCGAGCGGGATGCCGCCGTGCGGACGCACGTCCTCGCTCTCCGTCTCGCGCATGAGCTGCGCGGTGCGCCGGATGGTGCGCGCAAGCCCGGTCTCGCCCACGAACAGGTGGTGCGCTTCCTCGGTCAGCATGAAGCGCGTGGTGCGCGAGAGCGGCGTGAACGCGCTCTCGGCCAGCGAGCCGAGCTGGTACTTGCCGTCGCGATCGGTGTAGGTCGCGAAGCAGAAGAAGTCGAGCCAGTCGTCGATGGGGTCGTTGAAGGTCGAGAGCAGGCGCGGCGAGTCGGCGTCGCCCGAGCGGCGCTCGAGCATGTCCTCGGCCTCGTCGCGGCCGTCTTTTCCGAAGTACGAATGGAGCAGGTAGACCATCGCCCACAGGTGGCGCGCTTCCTCGACATTCACCTGGAAGAGGTTGCGCATGTCGTAGAGAGACGGCGCGGAGAGCGCGAGGCGGCGCTGCTGCTCCACCGAGCCGGGCTCGGTGTCGCCCTGGGTGACGATCAGGCGGCGCAACTCGTTGCGGTGCTCGCCGGGAACGTCCTCCCAGCACTGCGCGCCGATGTAATCACCGAAGTGAATGTTGCGCTCACCCTTGACCGGCGCGAGGAAGATACCCCACCGATACTCGGGCATGCGCACGTAGTCGTAGACCGCCCAGCCGGTCGAGTCGACGCTGACGGCGGTGCGCAGGAAGATCTCGTTCTCCTGGTAGACGACCGGACCCTGGTCGCGCCACCACTCGAGGAACTGGGGGTGCCAGCGCTCGAGCGCGCGCAGGAGTTTGGGGTTTTCCTTCAACCCGACGTTGTTCGGAATGAGATCTCGGTAGTCCATCTCAGACTCTGCTCCAGTCGAATTCGGGTGAGTGCGGCTTGCCGTACGACGTCAGCGCGCCATGCTCGCCGACGGCGTTGGGGCGGGTGAAGATCCAGTTCTGCCACGCCGACAGGCGGGCGTAAATACGACTCTCCATGGTCTCCGGGCCGACGAAGCGGAGGTTCGCCTCCATGCCGGTCAGGGCATCGGGCGAGAGCGAGCGCCGCTCCTCGACCTTCATGCGAATCTCGTCATCCCAGTCGATGTCGTCAATCGCCTCGGTAATGAGCCCGAGCTCCTGCGCCGTCGACGCGTCCAGCAATTCGCCGGCGCGCTCGAGCGCGCGCCCCACCGACTCCGGTGACCCGTAGAACCGGTTCTGCAGGCGCGAGAGCCCGTGCGCCATGGGGAATTCACCGCCGTTGAGCGCCGAGAGCGCGATCGCGTTGGGGCGGTCGGGATCGTCGAGCATGAAGGAGCGATCACACGCGAGCGCCACCTCGAACAGGCTTCCAGCGAAGCACGATCCGGGGAGAATCACGGCGAAGAAGGTGCGCGCGGTGACGTCGATCATCTTGAGCGTGCGCGCCTGCTGCAGCATCACCTCGCGTACGAACCAGTGGTCCTTGCGGCCCATCACCGCTTCATCCAGCGCCAGGACCGCCGCAGCATCCCCTTCGCACTCGAACGTTACCAGGCCGATGGTCGGATAATTGAAGCGCAGCTCGAGAATCGCGCGACGCAGCTCGCGCCACATGCGCAGCGCGTACCACGACGCGCCCAGCGTCGCGGGATCATCCGGGATGCGCGCGTCGGAGGCCTGCGGGCCGCGGATCACGATGCGCGCGGTGCGATCGCCGGGCCGCGCTTCGAGTGTCACGTGGCGCCAGGCCAGCGTGTCGCCGTTGATCTCGGGCTCGACGTCCTCGAGCGCCACGCCGCGTGCGTCGTGCCCCTTCCCCGCCAGCTCCTTCACCCTTGCCTTGATGTTGTCGGCGTAGGCCGAGCGCGGATGCACGAAGTCGACCAGTCCCCAGTCGAGCGCCTTCTTCGCCTTCGCGCCCTCCGCGATGGTGCAGAACGCGTCGGCGAGGTCGCGACGGACGCGGCGCTTGTCGACCAACCGGGTGAGGCCGCCCGTCCCGGGCAGCACGCCGAGCAGCGGCACCTCGGGCAGGCTCACGGCCGAGTTGCGGTCGTCGATCAGGTGGATCTCGTCGCACGCCAGCGCCAGCTCGTATCCGCCGCCGGCGGCCGCGCCGTTCAGGGACGCGACGTATTTCTGCGCGCTCTTCGCGGTGGCTTCCTCGATGTTGATACGGGTCTCGTTGGTGAACTTGCAGAAGTTGACCTTGTGGGTGTGCGTCGACGTCGAGAGCATGAAGATGTTGGCGCCCGCGCAGAAGACCTTGTCGTGCAGGCTCTCGATCACGACCACCGAAACCTCCGGGTGCTCGAAGCGCAGGCGCGTGACCGCGTCGTCGAGCTCGATGTCGACCGCGAGATCGTACGAGTTCATCTTGAGCTTGTAACCGGGGCGAAGCCCCTCGTCCTCGCTCACCTTCATGCGCAGCCAGGCCACCGGTCCGTCGATGTCGAGCTTCCAGTGGTGGTACTGTTCGGGTCGCGTCGTGAAGTTGACGCGCTGCGTTCCGGTGTTGGTTTCCATGCGGTCCTTCAGCTCACTCGAATGACGAGTTTGCCCAGTGATTGGCGCGCTTCCATGGCGCGGTGCGCCGCGACGGTATCGGCGAGCGGGTAGACCGCGCTCACCACCGGGCGCATGCGTCCTGCAAAGATCAGCTTGAGCGGCGCTGCGAGCTCGTTGCGCGATCCCATGGTGGACCCGATGACCTCGAGCTGGCGGTAGAAGATGTGCCGCAGATCCTCCTCGGGATTATACCCCGTGGTCGCGCCGCACGTCACGAGCCGGCCGCCCCGGCACAGGCACTGCAGGCTGGAGAGCCAGGTCGCCTTCCCCACGTAATCCACCACGACGTCCACGCCGCGGCGGCCCGTGATTTCCCTGACGCGGCGGGTCACGTCTTCTTTCCCCGAGTGGATCAGGATGTCCGCCCCCAGGCTCCGGCAGAGATCGAGCTTCTCGTCGCTGCTCGCCACCGCGAAGACGCGCGCGCCGGCCACCTTCGCGATCTGGATGCACGCAATCCCGACGCCGGCGGAGGCGCCGTGGATCAGCACGTCCTCGGCCGCGCGCAGGCGGCCGCGGGTGATGAGCATCCGCCACGCGGTGACGAACACCAGCGGGAGCGACGCCGCGTCCTCGAAGCTCATCGAGTCGGGAAACGGGAGCGCGTTCTGCGCCGGGAGCACGATCTGTTCGCACAGCGTGCCGCTCGTGTGCTCGCCCACCAGCTGGTATGTCGTGCACAGGGTCACGTCGCCGCGCTGGCAGAATTCGCACGTGCCGCACGAGATGGACGGATTCATCAGCACGCGCTGGCCCACCGCCAGGCCGGTGACACCCGCGCCGATTTCACTCACCACGCCGGACGCGTCGCAGCCGGGAATGTGCGGCAGCGCGATCTTGAGCCCGGGCATCCCGCGGCGCACGAACATGTCGATGTGGTTGACCGACGCGGCACGCACGTCGATGCGCACCATCCCCGGCCCGAGCGCGGGCGCGGGGCGTTCGCCGAGGGTCAGCACTTCCGGTCCGCCGTGGGTCTCGAAGTAGATGGCCTTCATGCCCGATCAGCGCGCGGCGCGAAACCGTTCGAAGCGCTCGCGCCATGCATCCGGGATGGGGACGGCCGAGAAGGACGCGTTGTCGATGGCCACGGTCTTGATGGTGGCGCGCGCGCTCACGATTTCATCCGGCATGCGCACCAGCTCGTAACGCAGCGTGAGCGACGCGCGGCCGATCTCGAGCACCTCGATCTGGACGCGTGCGCGGTCGCCGTAGCGGAGCGGTTTCAGGAACTCGCTCTCGATGCGCACGCTCGGAAACCCGATGCCTTCCTTGAGCACGAGATCTGGATAGGACACGCCGAGCGCCTGGCGGAACCACTCCTCGAACGCCTGGTGGAAATAATGGAAGAAGCGCGGGTAGTACACCACCCCCGCCTGGTCGATCTCTCCGAAGCGAACGGGGAGCTCGGTCCGGAACGTCATGCGTTGAAGGCCTCGTCGGCTTTGGCGGCGAGGACGAAATCACTCTCGGTGAGGCCGTCGATCTTGTGCGTCCAGATGTCGAGCGTCACGCGACCCCACGCGAGGTGGACGTCCGGGTGGTGGCCTTCGCGCTCGGCGATCGCACCGACCCGATTGGTGAACGCGAGCGCCTCCTTGAAGTCGGGGAACGAGTACGACTTCTCGAGGTGGTGTTCGTCCACGACGCGCCAGTCGCCGCCCAGCTGCTTCGCGATGTCGCGCAGCGCCTGCGCCTTGAGCGGTGGAATTCCGCCCATGCACGGCACGCAGTGCTTCTTCGCCAGGTCAGACATCGCGCCTCAGCGGGCCGCTTTCATGCGGCGCGCGACCTCGTCCCAGTTCACCACGTTCCAGAACGCGGCCACGTAGTCGGGGCGCTTGTTCTGGTACTTGAGATAGTAGGCGTGCTCCCACACGTCGAGACCGAGGATGGGCGTCATCCCGTCCGAGAGCGGCGAATCCTGGTTCGGCGTCGAGGTCACGGCGAGCGCGCCGTCCTTGACGACCAGCCAGGCCCAACCGCTGCCGAAACGCGTCTTGGCCGCGGTTTCGAACTGTGTCTTGAAGGTGTCGAAACCGCCGAACGACTTGTCGATCGCCGCGGCGACATCTCCGGACGGCTTGCCGCCGTCTTTCTTGAGGACGGTCCAGAACAACTCGTGGTTGGCGTGACCGCCACCGTGGTTGCGGATCACCGTGCGGATGTCCTCGGGAACCGAGTTGAGCCCGCGCAGGAGGTCCTCGACGGATTTGTTCGCCAGCTCGGGGTGCTTCTCGAGCGCGGCGTTGGCGTTGTCGATGTAGGCCTGGTGGTGCTTGGTGTGATGGATCTCCATCGTGCGAGCGTCGATGTGCGGCTCCAACGCGTCGTAAGCGTACGGGAGCGGCGGCAGTTTGAATGGCATTGGGCGACTCCTTAAAGGGGGTACGGTTTGAAGCGTAACCTGAAGCATGCGAATGATAAGCGCCGTTACCTCCGCCGTCAAAGGCAAACAAAAAAGGCGCCGGCACGAGCCGGCGCCCGATGTGGGCACGATCACGGATGCGTTACACCGTGAACGATTCGCCGCAACCGCAGGTCGCTTTCGCGTTGGGATTGGAGAAGACGAAGCCCTTTCCGTTGAGCCCGGTGGTGTAGTCCAGCGTGAGACCGAGCAGGAAGAGCTTGCTCTTCTTGTCGACCGCGATGCGCACGTCGCCATTCTGAATAATCGTATCCGATTCTGTGGTGGCGTCGTCGATCGACAGGTTGTACATCAATCCGGAACACCCGCCGCCCTTTACGGCGACACGGAGAAAGGCGCTGTCGACGGTCTTGTTCTCCGCCGCGATGCAGTCCCGGATCGCCTGGACGGCGCTATCGGTCACGGTAATCATCTCTTGTCTCGTCTCCTTGTGCCCGGATGCGCCCGGGGAGCGTTGCGATTGTGAGCCTCCCGGGCCCTGCAAGAGCCGAACCGGAACGGCGCCCTTCATTATATGTAAGCGCCGGCGGCGGGTCAAACCCGGGAACCGTTCCCGGGCAATGTCTTGCGGACCCGCCCGGCTCCAAAACGCCCGGCACCCGGGGGCGGTGTCGCGGTATAATTGTCCGCACGAGGGCTACCCATTCTCACCACCCCGGGAGGACAGTCTCACATGGTTCGTGTGCTCTGCGCCACGCTGATGGCGATCTGCCTGGCCGTGCCATCCCACGCCGCCGGCCACCTGTTCGTGGTCGCCAAGGCCAAACAGGTGCTCCAGGTCTTCGACCCCGACACCGGCGAGCTCCAGTTCGAGATCAAGGGGACCGGTGCCCCGCACATGGTCGCGGTTTCGTCCGACGGCCGGTTCGCCTACACGGGCGACGCCGACGGCATCAAGAACACGGTTTCGGTCATCGACGTCGCGAAGCGCGCGAAGACCGCCGAGCTCAACATCAAGCCCCACCTCCGGCCGCACGGGCTGGCCATCACGAAGGATGGCTCCCGGCTCTTCGTCACGAGCGCGCCGACACGCGCGGTGGTGGAGATCCAGCTCCCCGCGCTCACGCTGGGGAAAGCGTATCGCTTCTTCGCCGACTCCGTCGAGAACCTGGCCCTCACGCCCGACGAATCGGTGCTGTTCGCTTCCAGCTCGTTCGACGGCAACATCATGGTGATCGACCTCAAGAAGAACGAGTACGAGCGGGCGATCATCAGCGGTGATTCGCCGGAGGGGCTCTCCGTCACCCCCGATGGCAAGGAGCTGTGGGTGGCGAACCGCGTGTCGCAGACGATCGCGGTGATCGACATCGCGGAACGCAGACGCGTCGCGTCGCTCCAGTGCATCGGCAACCCGATGCACGTGTACTTCACGCCGGACGGCAGCGAAGCGCTCGTCACCGGCGCGGTCGCGGACCGGCTGATCGTGTTCGACCGCGCGAAGCGCGCCGAGATCACCCGTTTCGTGGTGGGAGATTTCCCCGTCGCGATGGCGCTCAACGACACCGGCGCCACCGGATACGTCACCTGCTCGGTCGACAACGATGTCGCGGTGGTGGACATCGCCGCGCGCAAGGTGCTGCGACGCATTCCCGTGGCCGGCGACCCGGAGGGCATCGCCTACTCGAGCAAGTAGCGCGTCGCGCTCAGGGCGCGGCGAACGCGGTCTTGTCGGCGCTGCTCGAGACGCGCACGTTGGCCACGTCGAACTTGCCGTGTCCCAGTGCGATCTTGATCCCGTCGAACGCGGTCCACTTCGTCCACGGCAGCGTGAACTTCGGCTCCGGATCGGCGGCTTTCGCGAAGTAGGCCCACTGCGTGACCATGCCGCTTTCGCGGTCGATCCACACCAGGTACTTGTTCTCCGGGGTGTCGCCCACATTCGCGAAGGTGAGCTGGATGGCCTCGGCATCGCGGCCGTCCTGGGTCTTCTGTTCGCCGACGTAGCGCAGCGTGACACCGGTGTCCTTGAGCTTGTACGGCATCAACAGCCAGTACGAATCATTGATCCAGATCGACATGCCGTCGCTCAGCCACTGGTCGCGCGTGGCGGCGTCGGTGATCTCCTTCCCCTTCGACCACACCCGCCCTTTCTTCGTCTGGATGTTCATGATGACGACCACGGTGTCGGCCTCGAGGCGGTAGTCCCCCGTCATCTTGTCCCACACGTGGTTGCGCTTGAAGATCGTCCAACCGATCGTGCGCACGCGGTCCCACGCCTCGCGTCCACCCATCGCGTCCATGCTGCGATCGGCGAGCTCCATCGCCTTCGGGTCGGACTTCATGTCGAATCCGCTCGCGGGGGGATTCTTCCCGGCC
>DASVAK010000106.1:0-6019 GCA_036376395.1 Candidatus Krumholzibacteriia bacterium | reverse complement strand
ATCGAGATGAACGCGGCAAGAAGCGCGTACTCGACCATGTCCTGGCCCTGTTCGTCGCGGATAAAACGGCGGAGGTGATTCATGTTTCCCTTCCTTTCAGAAGGCTATGGAGCAGATGGGTTACGATTTAGACGCCCGATTTCTCGGGAACTGGACCGGCAATAGGCATTTCGTGTGCCACGGTCACACCTCCGCCCCCGTGCGCAATAGTTAAGTGCACCCTTCACAAACCGTTATCGGTCGCCGGTGGCGCGCGCTACGCGGCCACGGCTGGCCCGCCCGACTCCGGATTCCTGGGTCAAATTCACCAGTCATCGACAGCGTTGTTGTTGTTTTTTTTCACCGGCACTTTTTGCCGCGATTTTGTTCCGCGCACGATCCCGTCGGCGTCGGTTGCGACGAATGCGTTCGCGTGACGGCGCGTCGCGTCGCAGACGACCGATGCTGACCCGACCCACACGCTTCATTTCGGGATTGCCTCACGGTTTCGCAATCTGACATGTCACCGGCGGGAATTGCCGGCCTCGTGATTCCTCCGGAGGGATCGATCGCAGCGGAGCCGACCGGTGGGCCCGATGGTCGCCGGACAGGCGGAGAATTGCGCCCGGTGAACCGGGGTAACTCCCTATAGAGCCTGCCGCAAACCCTGCACCTCTTTTCATAGAAGGACCGCGCCTACCGGTTGCCCGCCCCGAGCCCTCGCCCCGGCGGCAAAATTGGCCGCACCAAACGTCGTGGCGACCGGATCGCGAAAGGAGCCCGTTTCATGAGACGCGTGTTTGCCCTGTTCACGCTTGGTTCGGAACGCCCCATCCAACGATTGGTCACGTATTACCTGATCCTCGCGGTCGTCGCGTGGCCGCTGATCTACCTCTTTCCCGTCGTCGACCGCGCGCTGGGCGGTGACGCCATCGACGCCCGCGCGGCGGGAAGCGAGACGCTGGCCGAAGGCTCGCAGGTGCTGCAGGACGGCCTCAATACCAACACGGTCCGCGGCATCGACTCCGAGCTCTCGCCGCGCGTGGAGCTCACGCTCAGCACCCTGATCATCCTGATCGCGGTGCTGGCGCTGATGCTCCCGGTGTCGTGGGTATACATGTCGACGCGTTACAACAAGAGCCATGACCAGCAGGTCGCGCAGATCCTGATCTTCCTGCCCCTGGTCGTGGCGGGCATCGTCCTGGTGGTGCAGCACAGCCTGGCGCTGGCATTCAGCCTTGCCGGCGTGGTAGCGGCGGTGCGTTTCCGCTCGACGCTTCGCGACTCGCGCGACCTCGTCTTCATCCTGCTCGCCATCGCGGTCGGATTCGCCGCGGGCGTCCAGGCGCTCATCCTCGCCGCCATCGTGTCGGTGCTGTTCAACGTCGTCCTCGTTCTCACCTGGCGCTACGACTTCGGGCGCAACATGCTCGAACCGACCGCCGCGGCGCGCTTCAACGAGCCGCTGCACGAGCTCGCACTCGGCCCGAAGAAAAACGGCCACGTGCGCGACCGGGACCTGGTGATCGCGCTCGACCAGAAAGAGGCGCTGGCACTCGCCGAGCGGTTCGACCGCGTGCACAAGCTGGTCGGGCCCCCGGGCAAGAAGCCGCGCTACAACGGCGTGCTGCTGGTGACCACCGAGAACGTGGCCGAGGGGCAGAAGGCGGTGGAACAGGCGCTGGAAGAGGTGACCCGCCGCTGGCGGCTCGACGAGGTCATCACCAACATCGGAAAACCGTCCGAGCTGTCCTACCTCGTGCGCATCCGCAAGTCGGTAACGCGCGAGGATGTGCTCACCGCCATCCACAACCACGCCGCCGACAAGATCACCGGCGCGGATATCCAGCTGGCGGAGGACACCCGGGTGACGACCGCGGAGGCGAAGGCATGATGAAGTGGTTGATCGTGGGGGCGCTGCTCGCACTCGTTGCCGGGTGCGATGCGCGCGGGCGGGATTCGGCCAAGGCATCGCCCCAGGGCGACGTGATCGAGCAACGCGAGGCCAGGCTCCAGGCGGCGCTGGCCGATTCGAACGTGAGCGCGGACGACGCGGATGAGCCGGTCGCGCGCTGGCTGCTCCCCGCCGAGCTCGCCGAGATCTCCGGGCTCGCGCTCACGCCCGACGGGCGGCTCTTCACGCACAACGACGAAAGCGCGCGCATCAGCGAGATCGACTACCGCAAGGGCACCGTCACCAAGTTCTTCTTCGCCGGCGAGAAGGGTCTCCACGCCGATTTCGAGGGATTGACGTTCGCCAACGACCGTTTCTGGATGCTCGCGAGCAACGGCGTGCTCTACGAGTTCGCCGAGGGCGCGCAGGGCCAGCGCGTCGACGTCACCGTGCACGATACGCATCTCGGCAAGGAATGCGAGTTCGAGGGCATCGCGTGGGACGCCAACGCCGGTTCGTTCGTGCTCTCGTGCAAGACGGTGGGCAAGAACAAGACGCCCAAGGACCTGGTGCTCTACCGCTGGCGCCCGGGCGCGGAAGGCGGCAGCCAGGTGTCGCAGGTCAGCGTCCCGCAGGGCGACCTGCGCGGCGAGCACCACTGGAAGGCGCTGCGCCCCACCGACATCACCGTCGATCCCGCCAACGGCAACTACGTGCTCGTCGACGCGCAGGAGCACGCGCTCATCGCCATCACACCGGACGGCAAGCCCGTGCTGGCGCACCGGCTGCGCGGCCAACATCCGCAGCCCGAGGGCGTCGCCATCACGCGCGACCACATCCTCATCATCGGCGACGAATCAACCAACTCGGCGGCCACCATCACGCTCTACCGGTGGCCCGAACAACGGGGGAACTGATGCGCAAACGCTCATGCATGCTGTCGCTGATCGCGGCCACGCTCTTTCCGGGAGCCGCCGTCGCCGGCGCCGAGAAGCAGGTCACTCCGCCCCCGAAGCCGGGAACGAAGACGGTCCAGGTCGTGCCGGGCGAACGTTACCAGGGGGGATCGTTTCGCCGCTTCATCCTTGGTGACACCTACCGCGACCTGTGGGCCGCACCCATCACCGTGCCTGTGCTCGACCTGGGCGCGTTCGCGGGCGGGCTCAAGCCGACCGAGAAGGGCGGCGGCAAGCAGACCAAGAACCTGCGTTTCAAGAACGAGGCCGGCTACGAATTCGTGTTCCGCCTGGTGGACAAGGAAAACGTCAATCCCCCCAAGGGGTGGGAGAAGACGATCGTGGAATGGATCGCGCGCGACCAGATCAGCGCGCATCACCCGGCCGGCGCCGTCGTGGCGGATCGCTTTCTCGAAGCCGCCGGCGTGCTGCACCCCTCGCCCACGCTGGTCGTGATGCCCGATGACTCCCTGCTCGGCAAGTACCGCGAGGAGTTCGCGGGGCACCTCGGGATCATCGAGCCGTATCCCAACGTCCCCGACAACGCGCGCGGTTTCGGCGACGCGATCGAGGTCATTGACTCCGACAGCCTCGTGGTGTTGATCAACCGGGACCCGCGCCAGCAGATCGACGCGCGCGCGTACATGACGGATCGCCTGATCGACATGTTCCTGAACGACTGGGACCGCCACGAAGGCAACTGGAAATGGGCACGGACCGAGCCGGACGGTCCCTGGAGACCCATACCGCGTGACCGCGACAAGGCGTTGATCGCGTATGGCGGCTTCGTCAACGGCCTTCACAAGGCGGTGCCGGTCCTGGTGGACCTCGACTCCCACTACGCCAACATGAAGACGTACATCTACCAGTCCAACCTCATGGACCGGCGGCTCCTCAGCACCCTGGAGCAATCTGCGTACGACTCGGCGGCCGTCTTTCTCACGCAGCGGTTCACCGACGAAATGATCGACGACGCGTTGCGCGCCATGCCCGCTGAATACGCGGCGAGCATCCCCGACCTCGCGGCGAAGCTCAAAGCGCGGCGTGACAAACTGCCCGAGCAGGCGCGCGAGTTCTACCAGTACTTCATGGAGATCGTCGACGTCCACGGCACCGACGTCCCCGAGCAGCTCACCGTGACGGCGATCGACGGCCGCCACGTGGAGATCGAGCTGCGCGAATTGCGCGCGGGGTACGTTCCGCCCGGTATTACGGGCGCAACCGCGGCGGGAATGACGGGAGTCGGTGTGCCGGCGGTCGGAACACCCGCCTACTATCACCGGCGCTTCGACCGGAACGAGACGCGCGAGATCCGCGTGTACCTGCATGAAGGCGACGACCGCGTCGAAGTGAAGGGCGACGTCCGGCCCGTGATTCCGATCCGCGTCATCGGCGGCAATGGAGACAACAAGTTCGTCGACGCGCAGAGCGCAGCCGTCCGGTCCGATGATTTCAAGTTCTACGACGAGGGCAAGGTCGACGGTGTCCATTATCCGGGCAACGTGACCTTCGACCGGCGCCCCCTGGTCACGCATCCGCACCTCGAACGCGTGCTGCCCTCCGACCAGGGCGCGAACTCGTCGCCGGTGCTGCGCCTCGACGCCCCGGGCGACCTCGGTCTCGTTCCGGGAGTCGGCGTGCAGAAGGTGCGCTACGATTTTCGCACCTATCCCTACTCCTACAAGCTCAAGGCGCTCGCCGAGTACTCGCTCGGCGTCGGCGGCTGGCGCTTCACGGGGACCGCCGACAAGCGCCAGGAAGAATCCAATCTGCACTGGGTCGCCAACGCGCGCATGTCGGAGCTCGAGGTGCTCAATTTCTACGGCTTCGGCAACGACACCCCGGCGCCGCAGAACGAAGCGTTCTACGAGGTGAAACAGCAGCAGTGGTCGTTCTACCCGGCGGTGGCGTACTCGATCGGCACGCGCACCGATCTGATGTTCGGACCGATCGTCAAGTACGCCACTGTCGACAGCACCGGCAACTATCTCTCCGGCGTCCAGCCCTACGGCTTCGGTGATTTCGGGCAGGCCGGGGTGAGGGTGGGCGTGTTCGGCGACAGCCGCGATCACACGAACAACCCGGGAAGAAAGATCCTGCTCGACGTTTCCGCGAGCTACTACCCCAAGGTCTGGGACGTGAAGTCCGACTTCACGGTGCTCTCGGCCATCACGGCCACGTACATCGCGATCCCGCGCGTGCCGCTCGTGCATCCGATCCTCGCCCTCAAGGCCGGGGGGCGCAAGGTGTACGGCGATTTTCCCTTCCACGAGGCGGCGTTCATCGGCGGCCGGCCGACCGAGCGCGACATTCCGCGCGAGCGCTACGCCGGCGACAGCTCGCTGTATGGAACCGCGGAGCTGCGCGTGCCGATCATGAAATTCCCGATCGTGGTCCCGGTCGATTTCGGCGCGTACGTCTACACCGACTACGGCCGCGTGTGGGTGGACAGCGAGTCGCCCGGCGGCTGGCACGACACGCGCGGCGTCGGCATGTGGATCGGGGTGCTCAGCCCCAACGCATCGATCAGCGTCGAGAAGGGCGAGGGCCTCGGCGGTGTCGGAATGCAGGCCAAGATCGGCCTCAGCTTCTAACTGGAATACATGGAGTGTGAACGTGGTGCAGGAGGACAAACGCATGAACAGACCCATCCGGTTCTTTGTCGTATCCGGGCTGGTGACGGCGCTCGGCATCGCGGCCATCTATGCGATCGCGGCCACACGCGACGACGACGGCGAGAAGACCGTCGGCTCGATGGAGAATCGGCCCGTCTCGCTTGCGGCGTCGGAGCAGCAAGCGGTGGCTGAGTTCGAGTCCAAGCTCAAGGCCTACGTCGAGCTGCACCAGAAGGCGGAAAGCAACCTGGAGCCACTCGGCGAATCGGCGACGCCCGAGGAGATCGACGTGCACCGCGAGCAGCTTCGCGCGCAGATCAAGGCCGCGCGCGTAAGCGCGAAGCGCGGCGACTTCTTCACGCCGGGCATGGAGGCATTGATCCGCCGCGTGTGCGCGGCGAAGGCGTCCGGCGACGGCGGTGCAAACGTGAAGGCGACGGTCATGGACGAAAACCCGGGCAAGCTGCCGAACCTGAGCGTCAACACCCGCTATCCCGACGGCGTGCCGATGGCCACGATGCCGGTCGAGCTGCTCGAGACGCTGCCGAAGCTGACCGACTACATGGAATACCGCT
>DASVAK010000073.1:0-4849 GCA_036376395.1 Candidatus Krumholzibacteriia bacterium | reverse complement strand
CGTCCATCCTCCTTCTTCCCGTGCAACCCGACACGCGCGTGATCCTGCTCTACAACGCGGTCCACCTCGCGGTCTCGTTGGCGATCGGGTTGACGGTTGCCTGGCTGGTTGGTTACGCGGAGCGGCACCCCGGACGCGCGCAATGGGTTACCGCGGTCATCATCGGCGGCTTTTTCGTCACCGTCATCCTGGTCGGAATGCTCACGGCCCCGTTTCGAGCGATGCTCCCCTGGTGGTCCATCGTGGTTGCCAACGTTCTGGCGGTCCTCTTCGCCGGCTGGTACCTGTTGCGTCGCCGACGCGGAGTATTCGGCCACCTCATCTTCCCGATGCGCTCCGCATAGCCCTCGCCCTCACCGGTACAGCGCCTTCTCGTGTTCCCACGTCGTTGATTCAACGGCGACGACGTGGTCACGCCTCGCAACGATACGTTGGCAAGCGGGGTGTCCTTCTACCGGCTGATTCCGCGGGGGAGCGAAGCACCTCCTTGACTGCGTTCGCGGCTGGCCCGTCTCCAGGCCGCCGGGGAATCGCCCACGGCGCGGCGGAAGGCGCGCGAGAACGCGGCCTCGTTTTCGTATCCCACCGCCAGCGCGACCTCGATCACCTTGGCGTCCGTGTCGCGAAGCGACGCGGCGGCGAGCTGCATGCGCCACCGCGCCAGGTACTGCATCGGCGGTTGTCCGATGAAGTGCACGAAGCGTTCATGGAGAGCAGAACGCGAAAGGCCGACTTCCTCGCCGAGACGCTCGATCGTCCACGCGTCCGCCGGGCGGTCGTGCAGGAGCGAGAGCGCGCGGCCGACGGACGGATCGCGCATGCCGGCCAGCCAGCCGGTCTGTTCGGCCGGCATCGCGTCGACATAGCGGCGCAGGGCTTCCACGAAGAGCATCTCGCTCATGCGCTCGAGGACCGCCTCGCCGCCCGGGCGTTTCTGGTTCGATTCCTCCACCACGGTGCGCAGGAACGTTCCCACCCAGGATTGCGCGCTGGCAATGCCCTGCAGGTGCAGCACACGCGGCAGGGACGCCAGCAACGGATTGAACGGCCGCGCGTCGCAGCCGAGGAACCCGCACACGATGGTGGCGCGTTGGTCCCCGCCCCCATTGAGGCGCGCGGTGGCCTCGGCGCCGTCGTGCATGTTGAGCGCGAAGGGCAACTGCGGCGGGCGCGGGGCGAAGAACACGCCAGTGTCGCGGGTCTGGGTTCGCAGCCCGGGCGCGCTCGACATGATGTGCGCGTCGCCCTGCGGAAAGATGACGAGATCCCCCTCCTCGAGCCGGACCGGTTTCTCGCCGGCAATCGCGCCCCAGCACGACCCGCGGGCGATGCCGTGAAACTCCATCATGTGATCGACGCCGGGCAGGATGGCGGGGATGATCTCCCGCCCGGCGGGAGCTTCCGCCACCCAGGGATGCGTGCCCTCGACGTAGAAGAAAAGCGCCCCGCGAAGCCGCACGGCGCGTAGCAGATCCGAAAGTGTATCCCCGCTCATTTCAACCCATTCTACCGGGGTGAAGGGCGGGACCCGGGCCGGGTGGCCGCCACCGGACGATCAGCACAATCTTAGCGACGGGCGGCAGAGCGTCAAGCGCGCGTCTTTGGGATATTCCCCGCATGAAAATTCGTCCGTGCACGTTCACTCGAGAATGGAGGCCGCTCATGCAGACCCTTACCACCCAATCTCTCGCTGATTACAGGGCCATCAAGACCCGCCAACAGGCCACGTGGTCGACCGGCGACTACGGTCGCGTCGGCGTGCGCCTGCAGATCGTGGGCGAATCGTTGTGCGAGGCCGTCGACGTGCGGGCCGGCGAGCACGTCATCGATGTCGCGGCCGGAAACGGCAACGCCTCGCTCGCGGCGGCGCGCCGTCTCGCGCTCGTGACGTCGACCGACTACGTTCCGGAACTGCTCGCGCAGGGGCGCAAGCGCGCCGAGGCCGAGGGGCTCGCGATGCAAACCTGGGTTGCCGACGCGGAGGAGCTTCCGTTCGCCGCCGGGGCATTCGATGTCGCGCTCTCGACCTTCGGCGTGATGTTCGCGCCCGACCAGGAGCGCGCCGCGTCCGAAATGCTCCGCGTGGTGCGGCCCGGCGGCCGCATCGGTCTGGCCAACTGGACGCCGGACGGATTCATCGGCGAGTTCTTCAAGCTCGTGGGGCGGTTCGCGCCGCCGCCGGCCGGCGTTCGTCCTCCCGCGCAGTGGGGAACCGAGACACGCCTGGTCGAGCTCTTCGGCCCGTACGCGAGCGACATCCGCGCCGAGCGCAAGCAGTTCGTGTGGCGCGAGCATTCGGCGCAGAGCTGGATCGACACGTTCCGCACCTACTACGGCCCCGTGCACAGGGCGTTCCTCTCGCTCGACGAGAACGGCCAGCGCGAGCTCAACGACGCGATGCTCGAGCTGTTGAACCGGCTGAACCGCGGCGGAAATGACTCTCTCCTTATCCCCGGCGATTACCTCGAAGTCGTCATTCGCCGCGCGTAACCAGAAAGGACCCACGACCATGAGCACGCAGAACCTGGATATCGAAACCCTGAAAGCCGCGTTCACGGGCGAAGTCATTCTTCCCGGGGAAGATCGCTACGACGAGGCGCGCACCATCTGGAACGCGATGATCGACCGCCATCCGGCGATGATTGCCCGTTGCGCGAGCACCGCGGACGTGGTTCGCGCCGTCAACTTCGCCCGCGAGCGCGGACTTGCGCTGTCGGTGCGCGGAGGTGGACACAACATCGCGGGCAGCGCGCTGTGCGACGGTCTCGTGATCGACATGTCATTGATGCGGGCGACGCGGGTGGACGCCGGTTCGCGGCGCGTGGTGGTCGAGGCCGGCGCCACCCTGGCCGACGTCGACGCGGCGACCCAGGCCCACGGACTCGCGACGCCGCTCGGCGTGAACTCCACGACCGGCATCGCCGGGCTCACGCTCGGCGGCGGCTTCGGCTGGCTCAGCCGCAAGCACGGCATGACGGTCGACAATCTCGAAGCCGCCGAAGTGGTCACGGCACGCGGCGAGATCGTCCACGCGAGCGCCACCGACCACCCCGACCTGTTCTGGGCCTTGCGGGGCGGGAGCGGCAACTTCGGCGTGGTGACGCGTTTCGAGTTCCGGCTGTACACCGTCGGCCCGGACGTGTTGAGCGGGCTGATGGTGTATCCGATGCGCGAGGCGAAATCCGTGCTCCGGCAGTACCGGGAGTTCGCCATGGAGGCGCCGGATGAGCTCGCGGTGTGGGCCGTCCTGCGCGAGGCGCCGCCGCTGCCTTTCCTTCCCGCGAGCGTCCACGGGACCGGCATCGTTGCGCTCGCCCTGTGCTGGATCGGCGAACCTGCCGCGGGTGAGCAGGTGATCGGGCGAATGCGCCGTTTCGGCACGCTGCTCGGCGAACATGTCGGCGTCCAGCCGTACATCGCGTGGCAGCAGGTGCTCGACCCGTTGCTCGTTCCGGGAGCCCGCAATTACTGGAAGTCGCACAATTTCGCGACGCTCGACGACGCGCTCTTCGACGCCGTCATCGCCGCCGCGACATCGCTGCCCGACCCGCAGTGCGAAGTACTGATCGCCGCGCTCGGCGGCGCGGCGTCACGACCGGCCGTGGAGTCCACCGCGTACGCCCATCGCGACGCGCGATTCGTGATGAACGTGCACGGACGCTGGGGCCACGCGGACGGCGATGAGAAGGGGATTCGATGGGCCCGCGACCTGTTCAACGCGACCGCGCCGTTTTCGACCGGCGGTGTGTACGTCAACTTCTTGACCGGAGACGAGCAGGAGCGCGTGCGCGCGGCGTACGGGTCGAACTACGACCGGTTGGCGAGAGTGAAGCGGACGTATGACCCGGAAAACGTGTTCTGCATGAACCACAACATCCGGCCGGAGTGAAAGCGACCGCCGGCGGGCTACCCGGTGACGAAGCGTCCCGCGCGCTGTTCGGGGGAGAGCAGCTCGTCGGCGGAACGCACGATGGAGCATCGGTAACGCCCGGCGTGTTGTTCGGCCAGGTTGATCGGCTCGCTCGACGGGCTGTTCACGATCGCGACCCACGGGCGGTGCAGGTGCGCGAGCTCGCGGTTCTGCCGGAGCACGACGGCGATGTCGCCGCTGTCGAGCTCGACGCCGCTGCCGACGGGGTAGACGCCCATCGCCTGGACGAACGCCTTCACGATCACCGGATCGAACGCGCGGCCGCTCATCGAATGGACGAAACGCACCGCCTTGCCCGGCACGAGCGCCGTGGCGCGGTAGGTTCTCGGGGTGGTCATGGCATCGAACACGTCGGCCACGCTGACGATCCGGCTGTGCCGGTGGAGCGTCCACGCGTTGGGCTTGTACGGGTAGCCGTCGCCCGCGTACTGCACGTGGTGCTGCAGCGCGACGAACAGGGGACTCGTGATCATGCGCATCGAGCGCACCCGCGAGAGCTCGATCACGCCGAGCATGGGGTGGCGCCGCATGGTGTCCCACTCCTGCGGGTCGAGTTGGCCGGACTTGTTCAGGATGGAGAGCGGCACGTGCATCTTCCCGATGTCGTGCAGCAGGCCGGCCACGCCGATCTCCGCGATTTCCGCTTTTGGCAACTCCATCCGGTCGGCGATGGCCATCGAGAGCACGCACACGTTCACCGAATGGGCGAAGGTGTACTCGTCGTAATCCTTGATGCTGGTCAGCCCGAGCAGGACCGACTCGTCGACCTGGATGATATCGGCCATCTTCTGGGTCAGCCGCATGGCCTTGCTGACCTGGATGGGGCGCTTCTGCTCCACGGCGCGCATCACCTCGCCGACAAAGAGCACCGCGCGCGACATCACCTTGTTGCTTTCCTCCTGGATCGACTTGCGATTG
>DASVAK010000070.1:0-3072 GCA_036376395.1 Candidatus Krumholzibacteriia bacterium | reverse complement strand
TTGAGCGTCTGCACGGTGACCGAGCCCTTGTAGACCATGGCCACGTCGACGATGGTGACTTTCTCGTCGCGCGGAATCGACCCGCCGTCGCCGAGATCGTGAATGGTAACGCGCGTCCACACGTTGCGGTCCTGGTACTTGGCAAGCACCGCCTCCTGCTCCTGGAGCGGGATGTCCTTCTTGACCACTTTCGTCACGGACGAGCAGGACAGGACGGCGACTGCGGCCACGAGCAGCAGAATGAACTTTCTCAATCCAATCACCTCAGGAATAAATCAAGAAACACCAGCGTAGTGTTCCACTTTCATGCTCTCACCGGTGGGCTCGACGTCGATGGTGACCACGTCGATGCGGGGAGAGAGTGCAAGTCCAAGATCGCGCGCAATGCCTGTGAGCGCCAGCCTCAACCGGGCGAGCTTGCGCTCGTCGATCGATTCGGCGGCGCACCCGAACCGGTTACCCCAGCGGAGCTTCACCTCGACGGCGACGAGCCAGCTGCCGTCTCTCACCACCAGGTCGACCTCGCGGCGCGCGAAGCGCGCGTTCGCCTGGATCACCTCGAACCCTTTGATCCGCAGAAACAGGGCGGCGATTTCCTCGCCCCACTGGCCGGTCTGTCTCGTACTCATCCACCCCACCTCCCAACCCACCAACTAACTTCTGTAATTTTTAGAACATCGAAAGGTTGTTTGCAACGTATTTCAGGACGAAGGACTTGCGGTGGACGTCGGCCACCCCGTGGGCTCGGATGGCGTCCCAGTGGTCGCTGGTGCCGTAGCCCTTGTTGTGGTCGAAGCCGTACTGGGGGTAGGCGCGGTGGAGCCGGCGCATGAGGCGGTCGCGCGCCACCTTGGCCACGATGGAGGCGGCGGCCACCCGCAGGCTCTTCCCGTCGCCCTTGATGACCGGCACCACCCGCCCCGGCCACTGGAACAGCTCCCGGCCGTCCACCAGCACGATGTCGGGCCGGGGCCGGAGCGACTCGACCGCCCGGTGCATGCTCATGAGGGTGGCCTGGAGGATGTTGTGGTGGTCGATGGCCTTCGGCTGGCCGAAGGCGATCCGCACCGAGAGGGCGCTGGCAACGATCTCGGCGAAGAGCGCCTCGCGCTCGTCTTCCTCGATCTGCTTGGAGTCGTTGACGTGGAGGAGGCGGGAGTCGTCGCGGAGGATCACCGCGGCGGACACCACCGGACCGGCCAGTGCGCCGCGGCCGGCTTCGTCGACACCCGCAATAAGAGAGAAGCCCTGCGCTTCGAATTCGCGATCGAACGCGCAGAGCTTCTTGTAGCGATAGCGGAGGCGCGCCGCGGCTCGCTTTTCCGCGGCGGTTGCGTTCGTGCGCGCGGAGCCCGCGCGCCGAGCGGCCGGACTACTGTCCGCCGCCGGTCTTGTCTTCGCGCTTCTCCTGGATTCGGGCCGCTTTTCCAACGCGCTTCCTCAGGTAGTAGAGCTTGGCACGACGGACACGACCACGGCGGAGCACCTCGATCTTGGTGACGTTGGGCGAGTGAATCGGAAACACGCGCTCGACGCCGATTCCGGAGCTCACCTTGCGAACGGTGAACGTCTCCGTGATGCCCTTGCCGTTCTGCTTGATGACGGTGCCCTGGAACGCCTGCTCGCGCGTCTTGTTGCCTTCGACGACGCGAACCATGACCTTGACGGTGTCACCCACGCGGAAGTCACGGGGTTTCTTCGTCATCATCCGCGCTTCGATCCGGTCCATGATGTTCATACCACTGCCTCCTTGCTCTCGACTACGAATGTTTATCCTGATCCAGTAAATCGGGCCGGTACCGCCGGGTCCGCTCCAGCGACGATTTCCGCCGCCATTTCTCGATCTCGGCGTGGTGCCCCGACATCAGCACGTCGGGAACCTTGAGCCCGCGGTATTCCGCGGGCCGCGTGTACCACGCGGCATCGAGGAGCCCTTCGCGACCCGCCGCGAACGAATCGGTGTGGGCCGACTCCTCGTTGCCCAGCACCTCGGCCTTGAGCCGCACGACCGCTTCGATGACCGCCGCGGCGGCGAACTCCCCGCCCGAGAGAACAAAGTCTCCGAGCGAAATCTCCTCGGTCACCACGAGCTCCCGGATCCGCTCATCGACGCCCTTGTAGCGCCCGCAGATGAACGTGAGCTCGGTCTCGCCGGCCAGCCGCTGCGCGGCGTCCTGGTCGAACCGTCGCCCGCCGGGGCACATCAGCACCACCGGCGAACCGGGCGCGCGGTCGAAGCTCTCGACGGCCTCCACGATGGGAGGCGCCATCATCACCATGCCCGCGCCGCCGCCGAAGGGCGAGTCGTCCACGCTACGGTGCGCGTCGCTGGTGAACTCGCGCGGGCTCCTGGTCCGGAACTCGACGATGCCCTTCTTGGCCGCGACGGCGAGCATCCCGGTCGCGAGCATCACGTCCATGGTCTCCGGGAAGATGGTGACCACATTGATGCGCACGACGCTCTTCTCCTCTGCCGCGCGAGTCCTGGCCGCCCTCGCGACGGGTCCTGTCATCGCGCACCCCGGACCGAACTCGCCGCGCTCGTTACCGCGGCGAGTTTCGCCGGGGTCCCTGCGCGATGCCACCCGTCGCTCCGGCAGCCCCGTTCGCGGCCACCCGCGCGGGCAGACGCCCGGCGCTACTTCAAATCCAGCAGTCCCGGGATCGGCCGGATGGTCATTTCGCCCGCGTCGAAATTGCGGGCGATGACGAACGCATCCACCGCCGGGATCAATACCTTGTTGCCGGCATCGCCGGTCACTTCGTACACGTTCTGCCCGGGCGAGGAGATCACGTCGGTGATGTGTCCGATATCGCGTCCGTCCTCGGTCTTGACGCGCATGCCCATCACCTGGAAGGGCAGCTCGTAATCGGGCAGCTTCACGTCGGGCTCCTGCATGTCGATGAACAGGTCGACTCCGACTTCCGCTTCGGCGTCGCTTCGATCCTCGACGCCCTCGAGCTTCACGATGTACTGCTTCTGGTGCGCCTGGGCGTATTCGACCACCACATCGCGCCGGTCGCCCTCATCCTCGCGCGCCACGAACAGGCGCTGCGACGCGAGGGCCTCCA
>DASVAK010000065.1:0-18066 GCA_036376395.1 Candidatus Krumholzibacteriia bacterium | reverse complement strand
CGCGACAACAACTCGGCGTCGATCGGGTGGTCGACGGGATGGCTGGGGTGGAAACACCTGGGGATGGGGGTGCGCGCGTCCTACTTCGACCGCAGCGATTCGACCTCGACGCCGACCATCTTCCGCCAGGGGCGTCTCGCCGGCACGCTCTCGATTCCGCTGACTGAGCGCCGGATCGCGTTCTCGCAGGTGCTCACCGGCCTCGCGTACGCGCAGAACCGGATCGGCACCAATGAGGACGACACCGACGAGGAAGAGCTCGTCTCACCGTCGGTGGGGTTCCGCTTCGACAACCGCGACGCGTCGCTCAAGCCGCGCCGGGGTTCGCTGTTCTACATCAACGTGCTCTCCAACTACGTGGTCAAGGGCGCCGGTGACGCGTACTACCGGATCGACAATGACATCCGTTGGTTCCATCCCCTCGACGACATGACCGTGCTGGGCCTGCACTCGGCGGCCACGATCCAGCTCGCCGACTATCCGAACTACATCCGCCTCGGCCTGGGCGGACCCAGCACCATCCGCGGGTGGGAGCGCAGCGACTTCCGCTCCGCGCATCGCTGGATCCAGTCGGCGGAGCTGCGCATGCAGCCGTGGCCGAAGGTGCTCTACCGGCTGCCCTTCATCGGCCTCACCGACTTTCAGCTCGGGCTCGTACTGTTCGTGGACTCGGGCATCGGCTGGACCGGCAGGTCGTCCTTCGTCTGGGACAACTTCCACACCGGCTTCGGCATGGGCGTGCGCCTCTTCTCCCCCATCCAGGACGTTCTGCGCCTCGACATCGGGTATTCGGCCGCGGGCCGCGTCCGCCCGTACTTCTCGACCGGCATCAATTTCTAGGTTTTCCAATCGCGATCTGGGTGGATTCGCACCCGCTCGCCGGCCCGCTGGGGAAAAGCTCCCACGGGAGGACGGCAATTGCTGCCGCGAGGGAGAGCCGGGGCGCGGGCGGTCCGTTTTTCGGAGCCGGACAAGTCCGTGCAAGTCATTGTAAAGCAATGATTTGGGCGCGCTCAGGCGAAGTGCGCCGGGCGAACGCTGCGACCGCGTCCGGGCGGGGAATACCCGTTGCAGTATCACCACTTCAGGAGCCCATGACGCTTTTCTGTATGAAATACGGTATAGCAGAATTTCGGTCCGCCGCAGTCGCGCTGATGGGTGTCATGCTGGCGGCCACGAGCGTCGCGGGCGCGCCGATGCGCGTCGCCTACTCCAACGGTATCACCGCCAGCGTGGTCTCCGCGGACGAGCTCGCCTCCCGGCTCACCACGTTCCAGGGATCGCCCGCGATCGAGTTGTCCGACGGCCGCATGATCCCGGTCGTCACGAACATCAACGATCCGTCCATCTACAACCGCGGCGACGGTTCCTTTCATCCCTTCACGCCGGCGCTCGTCGAGCGCGCGCTCTCCGCGATCAGCCACCCGGGCATGCCCCTCGACGTTCGTGTCTACCTGCTCCCGTACCCGCGACGCGGCGTCCTGGTGAGCTCGACCAGCGGGAACGAGATCTTCCTGAGCCCGCACGTTCTGGACATCGAGCCCGCCGTCGCCGCCTACATCGTCGCGCACGAGCTGGGTCACGCGTTCCACAACCGCTACCTTCCTTCGGGGTCGGGTCTGTGGCGGCAGTACCGCTCGCTGCGCGGCATCAGCGACGAGGCCATCTACAACGACAGCGCGGCGCACGCCGACCGCCCGCGCGAGATCTTTGCCGAGGACTTCCGCGTGCTCTTCGGAGGCGCCGAGGCATACTTCGACGGCCACGTGGAGAACACGCGCATCGTCGAACCGGAACTTGTCGATGGCCTGCGCGCGTTCTTCGTCTCCGCCGTCAGCGCGCGCGCGACCGTCGCGAGCATCGATGCATCGTGCTCGCCCAATCCGTTCAACCCGGAGACGGAAATTCGCATCGGCGTGCCGGCCGGGCAGAGCGGTCGCGTGTCGGTGAGGATTTATTCGGTGACGGGTGCGCTGGTGCGCGATCTCTACGACGGCGCGCCGGCGGGAGACATCGCGCTGCGCTGGAACGGGACCGACAACCGCGGCAACGCAGTCGCCAGCGCGACGTACTACGCGCAGATTCGCATGGGAGGCGAACGCAGGACGCTGAAGCTGTTGCTGCTCAAGTAACCGGAATTGCGTGGCCGAGGTTCCTCCAGGGCCACCATCCCGTGAAGGGGGCGCTTCTCAATCTCCTCCCCGACTGAGTGAAGCCGTCCCTTTCACGGGTTTCTTTTTTTCATTGAGCGAGGCATTCCAGAGCTGGCCGCAGGCGGCGTCGATGTCGACACCGCGGCTTCGCCGCACGGTGACGGCGGGCGCCACCGGCAGCAGGCGCGTCACGAAGCGGTCGATTTCTTCCTCGGTGGGACGCCGGTACGGATCCACGCGGCCCGGGTTGTACGGGATCAGGTTGAGCTTGAACGGTTGCGCGTGCGAGAGGTGGCCGAGCTGGTCCGCGTCGGCATCGCTCATGTTGAACTCGGGGATGAGAACGTACTCGAGCGTGACGCGCCGCCGGCCCGAGCGCACGAAGTGGCGCGCGGCGTCGAGCAGCTCGGCGATCGTGAAGCGCGACGCCTTCGGCATGAGGACACGGCGCTTCTCGTCGCTGGGCGCGTTGAGCGAGAGCGCGAGCGAGCACGACACGTCGGCATCACCCAGTTCGCGGATCCGGTCCGGAAAGCTCGACGTCGACACCGTGATGCGGCGGTCGCTCATGTTGAGCCCGAGCGGATCGTTCATCACGCGCAGCGCGGCGACGAGCTCGGGCAGGTTGAGCAGCGGCTCGCCCATCCCCATGAACACCACGTTGATCTTCTGATCCTGCGCACCCGCCTCGGCCTTGAGCGTGCACACCTGGTCCAGGATCTCGCCCGCGGTGAGGTTGCGCTGGTAGTTTCCCTTCGCGGTCTCGCAGAAGACGCAGTCGAGCGGGCAGCCCACCTGCGACGACACGCACAGCGTGGTCCGGTGGTCGTAGCGCATCAGCACCGATTCGACCCGCGCGCCGTCGGCGAGCTCGAAGAGGAACTTGCGCGTGCCATCGAGCGCCGATTGCTGGATGGCAACGGGCCGGATCGAGGACACGGTCGTCGCGGCCTCCAGCATCTCGCGGTAGTCGCGGGGAAGATCAGTCATTTGCTCGAAGCGGGTCTCGAGGCGGGGATAGATCCACGTCGCCAGCTGCCGGAAGCGGTACTCCGGCTGGCCGTGCCCGAGGACCAGGCGCTTGAGCTCGTCGAGCGGGAGATTACGAAGGTGCGTGCGGGACATGCGGCGTCGGATTGGAGTGGTTAAAGTATAGACAATATGCTATCCCTGAAGGAATTGCGAAATCCTGCGAACCGTCGATTGCGAGCGAACGAATGCCCAAGACCATCCTGATCGCCGACGACGAACCCGGCATCCGAAGCTCACTCCAGAAACTGCTCGAGTTCGAGTCCTACCGCGTCCTGCTCGCCGAGGACGGCTCGCGGGCTCTCGACCTCCTTCGGGACCGTGCCGTCGACCTCGTCCTGCTCGACATCAAGATGCCCGGCCTCGACGGGCTCGAGGTGCTCGCGCAGATCCACCGCGACCAGCCCGCGCTCCCGGTCGTCATCATCTCGGGGCACGGCAGTATCCAGACCGCCGTCGAGGCGACGCGCCTGGGCGCCTTCGACTTCATCGAGAAGCCGGTCGACGCCGACCGCATCCTGCTCGTCATCCGCAACGGGCTCGCCCAGCGCAAACTGCTGCGCGAGAACGTCTCCCTCAAGGACGTCGTGCGCCAGAAGACGCGCATCGTGGGCGAGGACGCGGCCATCAAACGCATTCTCGAGACGGTGCGCAAGGTGGCGCCGGCCAACGCGCGCGTCCTCATCATGGGAGAAAACGGAACCGGCAAGGAGATGATCGCGCGCGCGCTCCACGAGTCCAGCCCGCGCGTCGAGGAGCCGTTTGTCGAAGTGAACTGCGCCGCGATCCCGGAGGAGCTGATCGAGAGCGAGCTCTTCGGCCACGAGCGCGGGTCGTTCACCGGGGCGGTGGCGCGCCGGGTAGGGAAGTTCGAACTCGCCGACGGCGGGTCCATCTTCCTGGACGAGGTGGGGGACATGAGCCTCAACGCCCAGGCCAAGGTGCTGCGCGTCCTCCAGGAGTCCGAGTTCGAGCGCGTGGGCGGGACCGAGACCATGAAGGTGGACGTCCGGGTGATCGCGGCCACCAATAAGGACCTGCTCAAGGCCAGCCGGGAGGGCCAGTTCCGCGAAGACCTCTTCTACCGGCTGAACGTCGTGCCCATCACGGTGCCGCCGCTGCGCGAGCGCCCGGGGGACATACCGCTCCTGATCGAGCATTTCCTGGCGGAAACGGCCGGCGAGCTGGGCCAGTCGCCCAAGAAACTCTCCCGGGCGGCCATGGACCGGCTGCGCGAGTACGCCTGGCCCGGGAACGTCCGCGAGCTCAAGAACCTGGTCGAGCGGATGGTCATCCTCTCGGCCGGCTCCACCATCGAGGTGGCGGATCTGCCCGACTTCGCCCCCTCCGAACGCTCCGGCACCCGCTTTTTCGACATCGAGACCTACCCGGGCTTCAAGGACGCGGTCGAGAAGGAGTTTTTCGAGCGCAAGTTGAGGCTCTACAACCACAACGTGAGCAAGACGGCGCGCCGCCTGGGAATGCAGCGGAGCAACCTGTACAAGAAACTGGAAAAGTACGGGATACCATACAAAGCTGCCCCCGACGACGATGGGGAAGAAGCGGAAAACTGATTGACGTAAAAGGGAGTTCCCTCTATATTAAGTCAGAAATCTACCTACATTTGCGCTTCTAAGTGCCGAGGAAGGAGATGGTTCCACGTATGAAACGGGCGGCGATTCTAGTCCTCGCAATCGCCACACTCGTAACGATCGTGTCCCCTTCCGCGATCCCGCTTGCCAGTACTACGTACACCCCGACCAAATCAGGCTCTGACGCCGGCCCGGGCATTGTCTCGGGGGCGACCTTTACGCCTGGCCCCACCACCACGAGTGGGGGAGGAACCGGGGGCGGCACTGACCAGGGCGACGCGGACGGCCTTTCCGGATTGAAGATCAAGCCGGTCACGCAGTCGAGCTATTCGACCGCGCAGTGGGTCGCGATCACGATGATGATGTGGTGGAGGTACATGGTTCTGATTCGTTAATGGTGACGTCCCGCCAGAAGCGGGAATCACCCGGCTCTAAGACCACTTTGGGCTCGAGGAATCTCAATGTCCGACGCACGGGACGAGAGAGAGTGGCTGAAGAAGGAGCGGCGCGATGATGCGCACGAGTCGATTTTCTCGCCTGCCGAGGAAATCGGCGAGATGCATTACAACGCCGAGAACTTCGCCACCGCGCTCGAATACTTCAATCGCGAGCTGGAACGCGCGGATCTGACTCCGTATCCGGAGCGGTTCCGCCTGCTCCTTCGTGTGAGTGACTGCCACCGCAAGCGCGGGGACTTCGCTGCGGCCGAGCAGTACCTCAAAGACGCGCGGGCGACCCAGGCTGTCCTTCCGGAGGACGCCCTGGGCCGCCTGGAATACCGCGAAGGGTTCGTGCTTCTCTGGCTGGGCAACTACGACGAAGCGCTCAAGACGGCGTTCGCCGCGTACCGCAAGCTCAAGCAGTCCGAATCCCACCGCGAAGTCGCCTACATCCAGCTTCTGATCGCCAACTGCTACCAGCGGCTCGGACTCGTTGCCGAGGCGGAGGAGTTCTTCATGGACTCGCTCTCGTCGTACCGGCGCGCCGAGGACCGGGTCGGAATCGCGTACGTCTACAACAGCCTCGGCCTGCTGCACAAGAATGCGTGCCGCTGGTCGCGCGCGCTCGCATCGCTCTCGAAGTCGCTGGATCTGGCAAAGACGCTCGGACTGTCGCACCACCTGGTCGTGGTCCAGCTCAACCTCGGCGTGGTCTACAGCAAGATGCGCCGCTTCGAGGACGCCATCAGCGCCTGCGACGCCGCCGCCGCCGGGGCCGAGCGGTTGGGCGATCAGATCAGCCTGACCCGCGCGCTGCTCATGCTGGGCCGCACGCAGGTGGCACGGGGCCTCCCGGGACGCGGGGAGAAGGCGCTCCTGCGCGCGCAGGCGATGGCGGTCGACTCGAATTACCAGCGCGAATCCGCGCTCGCGGACGAATACCTGGGCGAGCTCATGATGGCGCGCCAGGACTACCGCGGCGCGCTCGCCAACCTCGACGCCGCGCTCGAGAAGGGCCGCCGGCTGGCGCCGGAGGGCGACGTGGTGGCTGAGACGCTCCGCCGCATCGGCGATGTCCAGTACCGCACGGGCATGTTCCGCGAATCGCTCGCCACCATCGAAGAGGGACTGCGCATTGCCAACCAGTGCGGCGAGCGCTACGAGATCGGGTTCTTCCAGCGCACGCAGGCGCTGTGCCTGGCGCGGCTGGGCGACATCGAGGGCGCGATCCGCGCCATGGCGTCGAGCACCGCGGCCTTCGAGGAGAACGGCAACCCGTATGAGAAGGCGGTGTCGCAGCAGATGCTCGCCCGCGCGTGCACGCGCTTCACCGGCGACGGCATCCTGCTCAAGGCCAAAGCCGAGCTCGCGGACAGCATCGTCACGCTGGCGCGGCTCGACGATTCACGCGGCCAGATCATCTCGCACGCGCTGCTCTCGAGCATCGAGCGCCGCCTCGGGAACTTTGACGACGCGCTGCTGGCCGTGTACGAGGCCGACCGCCTCGCGGCGGACGAAGAGTGCGCGCGTTTCCGCCGGCCGCTGGTGGCGCTGCGCCACCGCGTCGAGACGCAGATGTCGAACGCGACCCGCCGCGTGCTCGACCAGTTCTCGGTGCTCGGCGACATCCAGGGCGGCGCGCGGTCGCGCGAGCAGCTCTGCAAGGGGCTCGATTCGACGCTGCGCCTGATGATCGAACGACTCGGCGCGCGCGCCGCGTTCATCGCCATTCCGTCGCTGCAGGGCCGCGCCCTGCAGGTGGTGGCGCGCGAGGGCATGCCGTCGAAGGACGCCGCCGCGATCGAAGCGTGGTACTCGAAGCGCTCCGAGCTCGCGCGCAGTCCTCTCGTCATCTCCGAATTTGAAATCAATCCCTCCGTCGCCGCGTTGCGCGAGCGCGTGGGATTCACGGGCGGCACGCTGTTGATCCAGGACCTCGGGTTCGATGAAGAGCGTCTCGGGTTGATTTGCGTGCACAAGGAAGGCGAAGCCCATCGGACCGCGGTCAGCCAGGACGACCTGCATTTCGTCGCCGCCTATTCGAGCCTGATCTCGCTCTCGGTGTACGAGCTGGTTCGCAACGAGCGCAAGGGCAAGGCGTCACGCCCGGCCCGCAGCGCCGCGCGCGGATTCCAGAGCATCCTCACCGAGAACCGCGAGATGATCCAGCTCCTGAACCTCGCGGAGCGCGTGGCGCATTCGGATGCGACCGTGCTGCTCCAGGGCGAGACGGGGACGGGCAAGGGGCTGATCGCGTATGCGGTCCACCTGCTCTCCGAGCGACGCGATCGCCCGTTCGTGCATGTCAACTGCGCGGCCCTGCCCGAGCAGCTGCTCGAATCGGAGCTGTTCGGCCACGTGCGCGGTGCGTTCACCAACGCTTACTTCGACAAGAACGGCCTGCTCATCGAAGCCAACGGAGGGACCATCTTCCTCGACGAGATCGGGAAGACCTCGATGGCGATGCAGGGCAAGCTGCTCCAGTTCCTGGACACCGGCAAGGTCCGCAAGGTGGGCTCGAACGAGATGATGGCGGTGGACGTGCGCGTGGTGTGCGCGTCCAAGTCGAACCTGCTCAAGATGGTGGACGAGGGGCGCTTCCTCGAGGACTTCTTCTACCGGATCAACGACTTCCCGCTGACGGTGCCGCCGCTCCGCGAGCGCCGCGAGGACATTCCGCTCCTGATGAACCACTACATCGAGAAGCTCTCGCGCGAGATGTCGCGGTCGGTCGACGGGTCCACGCCGGAGTTCCTCGATCGCCTGTGCGAGTACAACTGGCCCGGCAACGTCCGCGAGCTCGAAAAGGTCATCAAGCGCGCCATCATTCTCGCCGACGACGGCGAATCCCTCGACGTGCGCCACCTGGCGCCCGAAGTCATGCGAACCGTCGTGGTCGAGCAGCCGGAGGCCGTGCGCGAATCGACGCTCCGCGAGCGCATCGAACAGATCGAGCAGGCCATGATCCTCGATGCCATGCGCCGCCTGGAAGGGAACAAGTCCCAGGTCGCGATGCACCTCGGCATCAGCTATCCGAATCTTCTCTCGAAGATCAAGCGCTACAACATCCAGTAGCCGCCCTTTCGTCCCCTTTTATTAAAACTTTTAATAGCTTCTTTTTCGTTCCTTAAACGACGGCGTTGCTTCTACTTGCGCCGGTTAGCGGAATCCCGCTCCATTTCTCTTTATATCCCCGCCCGTTGCCCCTTCCCGGGTGTATGCGCCGGAACGCCTGTCCACTCATACAAGTCGTTGATTGCCAATGTGTTTCCCGCGGGTGAAATCACATAGGCATTAAATACCGATGTGGCACACCGGTTGCCTTAGGGCTACACCGGAAGTCATCCCGTGCGTAAATGAACTTCCATCTGGTGGGGGAAGGATCCTGGGGAACGCAAGTTCCCCAGGAATCCCGAACCGGGAGAAACGACTGAAGCAAGGAGTTCTTCTCGACCGTTTTTCGGACGACCCACAGTCGCCGATAGCGAACCGACGCTCTGTTAACGTTCCGTAGCAAGCTGCTGGCTTTGCGCTGTAAGTTGATTTCGAGAGGTGGGGTCTCGATATTGACGACCGGAATCTGACAGGGCGTCGGTCTTTTTTTTATAGTTCTGTCGCGGCCTCCGGCCGCTCCTCTCATTCCTTCTGCCAGCACATTCCTCGCTGACCCGCTTGAAACGGTGTCCATTTTTGGAGTCACCGGTGTAATCGTGACGAAACGATTCCCGGGGGTCGCTGGCGCTCTACTGATCCAGGGCGCACGAGGCTCCGGTTGTTTCTGCGCCGGTCAATTTGTTGAAGCACTTGAACTTCAGGATGCGCCGCGCGTTCGCGCGTCGCGTCATTACACATGTGGCACATCGCTTGCGCTAGGGCCCCATCGTGAAGACGCATCACGCGCATATGCGAAACCCAATTCACCGTGTCGCGAGACTGTCGGGTGTTCTCGCCGCGGTGGCTGCGCTGACTATGCCTCTCGTTGCTGGTTGTGAAGACGACCCCGTCGTGGCGGCGGATTATCCTCCCTTTCCGCCCGACGGGGTCTTCAGTGTCACGGGAGACGGCGTGGTGACGATCTACTGGAATTCAAATCAGGAAGGCGATCTCGCCGGCTACACGGTTTACCGCGGTAACGAGGACCTCGCGGGTCCCTACTACGCGCTCGCGGACGTTCCCGCGAACCAGACCTACTACGACGATTTCGACGTCAACAATGGCGAGACCTGGTTTTACGCTGTGGCGGCAGTCGACAAGAACGGCCACGAAAGCGATTTGAGCGCCGAGGACGTGTTCGACACGCCGCGGCCTGCTGGTGACGATTTGGTGCTGGTCGAACTGGGGCAAGACCCGTTGCATGCGGGGTACGACTTCTCGAGTCTGTCGAATACCTCGCAGAGTGCAGCGTTGGGCACCACGGATATCTACTTCGAGAATCAAGCAGGCGTGCAGTACATCGTCTGTGCCGATCCCGGAGTAGATATCCAGGATTACGGCCTGATCCCGCTCGATGGCGCGGACTACGCGCCCGCGCCCAGCGAAGGTGGCTGGGCGCCTTCCAAGAAGGCGGAAGCGGTCGCGGGCCACAGTTACTTTGTACGCATCCTGACGGGCGGCCAGTACAACTACGCGAAGTTCTACGTGGATGGCGCGCCGTCGACGACCGTGACGCTGGACTGGGCATACCAGCCCTCGACCAGCTACTACGGCAACCGCGAGCTCCTGGTGTTCCGGGGAGGCACGCGATGAAGATGCATACCTGGAGCGCAATGGCGATGTCGGCCGCGATCAGCGCGGTCACGATTCCCGTTGACAGCCACGCGACGAGATACGTCGCGCACGGCACCATGGTCTCCGGACCCGCGGCGGTTCGCGTGTGGGTCGACGGCGGCGATGTGTTCCCCGGCTACGGCGATGTGACCCTGCGCGTGCACGCGGATCGCGACTGCTACACGTCGCTGTTCCTCGTCGACACGGCCGGATTCATCCACGTGCTCGACATCGATAACGGCTACCACGACGGCTGGATCTACGGCGGCCGCACCTATGGCTACCGCGCGTGCGACCTGGGCCTTGACCGCCTTGACGGGCGCGGCATCGCGTACGTCTTCGCGGTGGGCAGCCCGGTCCCGTTCGACTACTCGTCCTATGGCGCCGCGGTGCGCGTGGGCGCGTTCGGATTCCGCATCGTCGGCGATCCGTTCGTCGGCTGCCGCGAGTTCTACACGTCCCTGCTGCCGGCCACGTGCCGCTGGGACTACGTCAACGTGAGCTTCACGCGCTTCTACGTACGCGAATGGGTTCGCTATCCCTCGTACCTGTGCGCCGGCCACGTGCGTGTGGGCGACGCCTGCCGTACCTGTGAGCCCGTCTATGCCAGCTATCGTTGCAACCTCGCGTCGCCGTACGACGCGCTGCGGCCGGTCGTGCGCTACAAGGACCGCGCGCGCTTCACGACGGATGTCACGCACGTCGTGCGCGCGGTCGAGCGCAGCGGCCGCTACGAGCCCATCGGCGAGGCGCGCATCGACACCCGCACGGTCGCGAAGGACGCGCGCCGGGTGAAGAGCCAGGAAAACGTGCGCGTGGTGTCGACCAGCCGCGGGATCGAGCGCTCCGTGCGCGTCGAGAAATCCCGCCCGGCGTACAGCCCGGTGGTTGCGCGCGAAACGACCACGAACGCATCGAAACAGGTGGCGTACAAGAATCATGGCCAGCAGCAGTCGAAGAAGGTCGTGCACCAGAAGGGAGCGGCCACGAAGGCTCGCCAGGCTGAATAGCAACCTCGAAGAATTGGTTGGCTGGTAGCAGTAGTACTGGTTAGGACAAGCCGACCATGTAAGGGGGAGTTGCGCCGGAGTAAGCGTCGATCAGGGGCGGCGAATTACGGGCGTCAACTCCCCTTTACTGTTGACCGTCGCAGCCGCCTTTCGATACAGTCCAGTGGCCCGGACCGCTTCCCGGATTCCGAATACCCCGAGTCAGCTTTCTCTATCAGTGAAGTTCAACCGCGCTCGCATTCTGTCCCTGTCGGCGGCGTTGCTGTGTGTCGCCGCGGCGACGTCGCACGCGGTTCGACCGACGCCCGCCTTCCGCTCCGCCGACGCAAAGATCCGCGTGACGACACCCGCTCCCGCCGTCTCGCGGGGCCTGAACGAGTTCCAGCGTGATCGCCTCGCCGCCTCTCGCGCCGGCATGAGCGCCGCGCTCGCGCCCGGCGCCACCGGCGCGCTCCGCGTCGGCGCGTTCGTGGTGCAGTTCACCGACACGGTGATGGCCGCCTCGCGCGACTCGACCTGGCTCGCCAACGAGCTCGGCCACGTGACGCAATACTACGACGGCGCGTCGCGGGGGCGTCTCGACGTGCAACCCGCGTTCGATCCGACCGTGCGCACACTCGCGCACAAGATGAGCTACTACGGCTCCGACGCGACCGAGGACACGCGCGTCGTCGACCTGGCCGCCGAGGTGATCGCGATGGTCGATGCCCAGGTCGACTTCTCGCAGTTCGACCTCGTGTTCATCATCCACGCCGGCGCCGGCCAGGAGACCGACATCGGCGGTGATTCGCCCATCCAGATCTGGTCGAGCTTCTACGACCGGGGCGACATCCGCCGGGCGCAGGAGGACAAGACCAGCCGCGGACTCGCCACCAACGACACCAAAGACGGCCAGCCCTACTTCGTGGACAACTTTGCCATCGTGCCGGCACGCGCGTCGCAGGACAACTACGCGGTCGGGACGCTGGGGATCTGGGCGTACCAGGTGGGGAACCGGATCGGCCTCGTGCCGCTGTTCGATTCGACTCCGGACGGCGCGCCCGACGCGCAGGGCGTGGGCGGCTTCTGCCTCATGGGCTACGGGCTGTTCCAGGTGAACGGATTCATCCCGGCGTTTCCGTGCAGCTACAACCGCATGCTCGCCGGGTGGGTGGATGCGGTCGTGGTGGATCCCTCGTCGACGCCGCTCACGGTGAATCTCTCCGACATCAACACCGGCGCGGACACCGACACCGTGCTGCTCAAGGTGCCGGTCACCGAGAGCGAGTACTACCTGGTGGACAACCGCGTGCACGACACCAACGCCGACAGCCTGTTCACGTTCACCGATGACAACAGCGACCTGATTCCCGACAACGCCGAGTCGCTCCAGGGCGCCGAGTTCGATTTCTTCCTTACCGACCTCAGCAATCCCTACGAGAAGCGCAAGGACCCGCGTTATCCCATTTACAATAACTCGGGCGGCGTGCTCTTCCGCTACACCGGCAGCGGGATGTACGTCTGGCACATCGACGAGGGCGTGATCCGCGACGCGGTGGAGCACGGCTACCTGCCCGACGACTACGCCGCCCGCAAGGGCGTCGACCTCGAGGAGGCCGACGGCGTGCAGGACATGGACCGCATCGGCTCGGCGGTGTTCTCGCTGGGGAGCTTCTTCGATTCGTACCGCGAGGGGGATGGCAACCAGGCGGTGTTCGGCCCGAAGACGAAGCCGGCCTCCGTGTCAAATTCCGGGGCGGTGACCGGCATCGAGATCTCGACCACCTCGCCGGCGGGCCTGTCGATGCGCGTGGGCGTGCGCCGCGAGCTGGCCTACTCCGACATCCGTGTGCGCTGGGACGCGGCCTCACCGGGACAACCCGCCACGCCGGTGGACCTGGACGGAGACGGCAGCACCGAGATCGTCGTGCTCTCCGACAGCGCCGGCGTGTTCGTGTTCAATCGCGACGGCACCGAATGGGTCGATGGCGATGCCAACCCGGCCACCATCGAACCGCGTATTCCGGTGCCGGGGATCACGTGGGCGGGTCCGCCTGCATTCGGCAACCTGGACGGCGGCGCCGACATCGAGATCGTCGCGGCCGCGACCAGCGGCTCGTTGTTCGCATGGAAGCCGTCTGGGACGCAGGTGTTCGTCTACACCGGGCTCCCCATGGTGGCGCCGCCGATGCTGCTCGACGTGAACGGCGGCGCGCCCGAAATCGTGATTGCGGAGCAGCAGCCGGCGACGGTTCGTCTGTCCGTACTGGATGCAACCGGGGCTCCCGCCACCGTGGCGCCCCTGCTCGCGTCGCAGTGGCCGCACGCCATTCCGGGACAGCGCGCGGCGCCGCTCGCCGAGATGCGCATCAAGGACGGCGACACCACCACCATCGGCGTCGCGGCCGCGGTGCTCGACACCACCGCGTCGCGGATGAGCTTCACCTGGATCCCGGTGGCGTTCGCCGGAACGACGCCGTCCAACGCGCCGCTCGTCTTGAGCCAGGGCATCGGACGGCCGTCGGGCCCGGATGCGATCAATTCGCTGCCCTCCGCGCCCGCGGTGGGGGACATCGACCATGACGAGGACGACGAGGCGGTGGTGACCACGCCGGCGGGCGACGTCATCGTCATCGATTACGCATCGGCCTTCTCCAGCGACGTCATCACACAGACCGGCGAGCTGCGCGCGGGTCATCCCTCCGCGCCCGCCCTGGGCGACGTGGACGGCGATGGCGTGATGGAGATCGCGGTGTGGGACGACGAGTACATGTACCTGCTCGAATCGAACGCGCGCCCGATGGTGAACTGGCCGCGCCGCATCCGCGCCGAATCGGCGGGGGAAGCGCCGCAGGTCGCGCCGGTGCGACAGCTCCAGGGTCCGCTCGTCTTCGCGCTCGGGAACGGGGGCGGCACGCGCGCATTCTTCCCGCTCGACGACGGCACGCTGTTCGCCTTCGATGCCAAGGGCGCCCCGGCGCCGGATTATCCGCGCGCCACTCCGGCCGGGGCGGGAGCCGCGCCCTCCATGTCGTCGGCGGACAATTTCGACGCGCTGGTCTTTCTCGGGTCGTCGGGACGCGTGCGGACGGTGGACGCGGTGACCGACTCGGTGGGTGTCGCGTCACAGACGGTGCTCTCCATCCAGGACCAGGATCAGCTCCCCGTACCCGCCGCGATCAACTGGCGGATGTGGCGTGTCGACCTCGCGCGCACCGGACGCCTGGCACAGGGCGCGGCGGGCGTGACACCCGCCGCCGGCGCCTACGACCAGTCGACCTTCATGATCTATCCCAATCCCGTGAAAGAGGGCACTGTGCACGCGCGGGTGAACACCAATGCGCGCGCCACCGTGTCGGTGTCGGTCTACACCCTGGAGGGGCAGGAGGCGCTGTCGCGTTCCTTCTCCGTCAATCCCAACAGTCTCCCCAACACGCCCTTCGACGAAGCGATGGATGTGGCCGGGCTCAAGAGCGGTGTATACTTGTTGCGTCTTCGCATCGAGTCATCCGCCGGGAGCGGGTCGCTGGTAAAGACGTTTGCGATCCGCCGCTAGGCGGACGAGCAAGGAGTCGCGAATGCGCTGGCAACGTGCATGTCTGGTTGGCCTGATGATGGTGGCGCCCGCTGCCGCGAACGCGGGCAGCGCCGGCGATGCCGGCGTGCCGTTCCTGCGCTTCGGAGTGGGAGCGCGCGCGGCCGGCATGGGAGAGGCCTACGCCGCCGTGGCGGAGGACGCCTCGACGGTGTTCTTCAACCCGGGTGCGATGCCCGCCGTGCTGGGAACCCACCTGACGCTCGCCCACAACGAGTACTTCCAGTCCCTCCGCTTCGAGCAGGCCGCGGCCACCCACGAGACCAAGTGGGGAACCTTCGGCTTCCTGTTCACCGGGCTGTACATGGATGACATGGAGCGGCGCGACAACGAGCCGACCGCGATGCCGCTGGGAACGTTCGGCTCCTACGACGTCTCGGGCGCACTCGCGTACGGCCGCTACATCGTTCCCAACGTCGCCGTCGGCGTCTCCGTCAAGGCCATCTACGAGCGCATCGACGAGCTCTCCACCACCGGCTTCGCCTTCGACGCCGGCATCTACCACGTCTCGAAGATTCCCGGGGTCAAGCTGGCCGCGACGGTGGCCAACCTCGGCCCGCCCATGAAGTACGACGTCGAGGAGTTCGCGCTGCCGAGAAACGCGCGCATCGGAGCGAGCTACGAGGTGGAGGTGGCCGCGCTGGACGGGCGCGTGCTGGTCGCGGGCGACGCGATCTTCCCCAACGACGACGACGTGCGCGAGCACTTCGGCGCCGAGTACTCGTACCGCCGCATGGCGTCGCTGCGCGCGGGCTACAAGGTCGGATATGATTCGCAGGACATGACGTTCGGCTTCGGGGTCCTGTACCGGCAGGTGGCCTTCGACTACGCGTTCCTGCCCTCCGGCAACGACCTGGGCGACAGCCACCGCTTCGGGCTGAGCTTCAGCTTTTGAACGTCTCCAGGCGCAGACGTCCGTTGGTGAGACGGGCGTAGGTGAAGTGCGAGAGCCAGTCGCCCAGGATGACGAATTCCTTCCCGTTCCGGACTTCGTGCAGCGGATAGTGCACGTGCCCCATCACGAAGGCGTCGTTTCCACGATCGAAGAAATGATCCCACGCGTGCGCCGTCGCGGCGCGCGCCCGCTTCTCCTGTGGGATGGAGAGGTACTGCCGGCTGCCGTGTGACACGCCCCCCGCCAGGGCCGCCATGAGGTCGGGATGGATCCAGCGCGCCAGCTCGATCACCAGCGGATTTCGAATAATTGTCTTGAGCACCTTGTAGCCGTAGTCGCGCGGCATCACCAGGTCGCCGTGGGCCAGCACGATGCGCCGGCCCTGCGTTTCGACGAGAATATCGACCTCGTGTAGTGTCACTCCCAGTTCGTTTGCAAAGCGTTCCCCTACCCAGTAGTCGTGGTTTCCGCCGAGGAAATGAACAGGTATTCCACGGGTAGTAGCGCGCCGGATTGTGTGGAAAATGTCAAGGTAGTGCCAGGACACAACCGAACGGTACTCGAAGTAGAAGTCGAATATGTCGCCAACCAGGAATAGCTCGGCATTGGCCGGGATGCCATCGACGAAACGGATGAAGCGATCGCGCCGCTCGCGTTCGCCGCTCGCGCGTGGATGCTGGAAATGCGTGTCCGCCAGGATGCGGACGTCCGGCGAGCGGACGATCAGCGGCGTGCCGCGCGGATGCCTGATGAAGGATGGTCTGCTGTTCATCTAACGCCGTTTCGAGCGCCCATATTGCGGGACGCCGAATCGCCGTAGCAAGCCATTTGCACAGGCGTGGTTAAGCCAAGGAACCGGGGGCCGCATTACGGCGTACAACCGGGTGTTCAAACAACAGGGGGCAGGGCAGCAGTGCGAAACGGGAAAGATTGCCGGGTTGACGCCACCGGCCGTGCCGGATACACTTATGGTTGCACGGTCGAGAGTGCTCAAGTTTCGGAAATCCAGCCCGTTCCCCCCTCCGGTCAGCCGGCACGCGAAGGTCGCGGCGGCTTGCTCCTGACGTTTCCATATAATTGACGCCGCGCGACGTGTGCCCGGCGGTACCGATACCTGGAAGGAAGGCGTGATACGCACATGAAGTCCCGGACTCTGGGTCTACTGGTTGCCATGATGTCCCTTGCCGCCGGCGGCCGTGCCGTCGCTGCGCCCCCGGCATCCGACAAGGCTCTCCCCATTCGCTCCGACGGCAGCTCGATATTCGCCGACGTGGCCGAGAAGGTGGGTCCCGCGGTCGTGTTCATCCGCACCGAGCGCGAGGTGTCCGCCGACGAGCGCGGCCAGGGTGACACGCCGTTCGAATTCTTCCGGGAGTTCTTTCCGAACCAGGACGACCCGCACCGCAACCGGCGCATGCCGGGCGGCGGGTCCGGTTTCGTGTTCGACGACGAGAACCGGATCCTCACCAACTACCACGTCATCAAGGACGCGGAGAAGATCACCGTCGCCGTGGAGGAGAACGGGGAAGAGAACGAGTACGACGCCCGCGTCGTCGGCTTCGACCGTCACTCCGACATCGCGATCATCCAGGTCGACAAGAAGGTGCACCTGCCCAAGGTGTCGCTGGGCGACTCCGACGGCATGCGCGTCGGCGACTGGGTGATGGCGATCGGCACGCCGTTCGGCCAGCTGCAGGGCACCGTGACGGTGGGTATCGTCAGCGCGAAGGGTCGCAACGACCTCTACATCATGGGCGGCGAGGCGACGTTCCAGAACTACATCCAGACCGACGCGTCGATCAACTTCGGCAACAGCGGCGGGCCGCTCGTCAACATGAAGGGCGAGGCCATCGGCATCAACACGGCCATCAACCCGTCGGGCCAGGGCATCGGGTTCGCCATTCCCATCAACATGGCCAAGCAGATCATGGGCGAGCTCATCGCCAAGGGAAAGGTCCGCTACGGCTATCTCGGCATCCGTCTCCAGGAGCTGGACAAGTCGCTCGCGCAGGGCATGGCCCTGCCGGTCGAGCACGGCATCCTGGTCGAGGAAGTGTACCCCGACACCCCGGCCGCGAAAGCGGGCATCGAGCGGCGGGATGTCATCGTGAATTACGACGGGCAGGCGGTCCGCGAGGACAGCAAGTTCCGGCTCATGGTCGGATCGACGCCCATTGGCAAGACCATTCCCGTCGTGGTCGTGCGTGACGGCAAGGAGAAGCGCGTCAGCGTCACGCTCGCAGAACGCCCCGAAGAAGACGTGGTGGCCTCGGCCCCCGCGCCCGAGACCGATGCATGGCTCGGAATTCATGTCGACGACGCGCGCGGCGGCGATGCACGCCGCCAGTTCAGCCTCGATCGCGGCCAGGCCGGGGTCGTGGTGACCGGGGTGGATGAAGGGAGTCCCGCCGACGAAGCAAATCTGCAGGAAGGCGACGTGATCACCGAAGTGTATACACAGTCGGTGAAAGGCCTGGACGATTACGTTGCCATCCAGAAGAAGCTCAAGGATCGGAAGGACCCCATCGCTTTCCTGGTGAAGAGAGGGAGAACCACCAACTACGTGACGGTATCCCCGGAGGGAAACTAGCCGGGGCCGGCGCGCA
>DASVAK010000050.1:0-3790 GCA_036376395.1 Candidatus Krumholzibacteriia bacterium | reverse complement strand
GCAGATCGACATTCGCCGGATACGGGCCGCTGATCGAAAGAGCGATGGTCGCCGGGGCGACGTCGAACACGCCGACATCGGGCTTCGGAACCGAGTGTGGAGTATTGAAGACCTGGTCGCTCTCGTCCGGGGCGTAGTATTTCCTGTCACCGTCGACCAGCGAGCTGGACGGGTAACCGAAGCCCGGGATCACCAGGTCCAGGAAGGTCGCCCCGCCCCGGCCGATGGCGAGCACGTTGGCGTCGGTGGCGGCAATGACGGCGGCACGCGCCGGGTTGCCGCCCCAGTTGGTCGGCAACGTGCCGGTGTCGTGCGCCACCGCGATCACGTCGAACACGTCCATGTCGCGCGTGTCGAGCTCGGCGATGGGGATCACCGCCACGCCGCTGTCGTGGAAATCGGCCGATCGTTTCTCCAGCTCGGTGACATACTCCGATGCGAGCAGCCCGGTCGAGGTGACGTACGCCACGCGCAGCGCCACCACCGGCTTGTCGGATATATCCGACTCCAGATCGGGATTGTTGCTGCAGGTCACCGTGACCGGGTTGGTCAACGCCTCGCGTGGCAGCCGGACCACCAGCGTGTCCCATACCGCGTGCTCGACGGGCAGGTCCAGCCCGCCGATGGTTGCGGTGGTGCCCGGATAGTCCAGGTTCTGGCCCACGATCGCGAACAGTTCGCCCGGGATGACGCGGGACGGAACCAGCGCCGAGACCCTGATCTTGCCTCCCGCGTCGGTGACGTAGCAGAATTTCGGCGCCGTCGCGTGGCCGCGCGCGAACAGCGTCCGTGGAATCACGCGGACATAGTGCGTTCCCGCCGCGGCGCGATAGGAAATGGTGGTATCGGTTGTCTCCTGCTCCCACCCGATGCTGCCGAACTGCGCATCGGGGCTTGCCTGCACGAGGTAGGTCGTGGCCGCGGCGGCCGCGTCCCAGCGCAGGATGAAATTCGTTCCCGCGGTGACCACCGTCTGCGGCGCCACCTCGAGCGAGTCCACCACAAACTCGTAGGCATCCACGGGGACCGCGGTCTGCTTCCCCGCCGCGACGTTCACGTCGGTGTTGGCGCCGTGGTACGACATGATGCGCGCGTTGAACAACTCGACGCTGACACGCTTGTGATTCTCCGCCAGACATCGCAGCGACACCTCGATGGGATCCGTGCCCGCGAGCGCGACGCCCCGGGAGGTTTCCTCGACGATGGCAGGTCCGGCGCGGAATACGCGCACGACCACCGAGTCGAAGGGCTCGTACGCAAGCGATTTCGATCGTCCCGCCGCGAGCGACGACGCGCCCCGCTCGAAGCGGAACACGATCTGGCCGTCGGGAGGAACCGGGGCCTCGGGCGACGCGCAGGATGCGGCCAGCACCGGGAGCACGAGCACGAGCAGTCGCGCGGTGCGCTTGTTCACCGGACCGTCACCCCCACCACCACGGTTCCGGATGGCGCCGACGTGCCGCCACCGTCACCGCTTCCCCCGGCGGCTGCCACCGCGATCCCGGCCAGCGCCGCCGCACCGGCGTAGAACCACCATTTCTTGTAGATCGGCGTGGACGGCGCCGGGGTCGGCGTCGCCGCAGTGACGGGAATAGCGTCCGTCCGGGTGGTATCGCTGGATGCCACCGCCGGCGCCTGCGTGGTGAGCGGGCGGTATTCCGCCCGCGCGAGCAGGTACATTTCCACGACCTCGGGTTTGAAGACGGCGGGATCGGGTCCCACGTAGGACGGGTCCGCTACGATGATGCGGGCGAAGGCGTCCTTTCCCGCGTCGGGCCTGCCACCTAGCACATACGACGCGGCAAGAAACTCGCTTGCGCGCTGCGCGACCGCGCCCGTCACGTCGGCGCGGGCGAGAAACACCTGCAGCGCGTCGATCGCCTCCGCATACTTGCCCCGGAAGTAGTAGCGGTACTCGATCTGCTTGAGATCGTCCGCGGGTGCACCCGCATGGGCCGGGGTGAGCGATGCCAGCAAGGTGAGCAGCGCGCACGCGCACGCGATGGCTTTCCGTATCTGGGGTCTCATGGTTTTCCTCACTCGTCGACGACGACGGGCTTGCCGCCGACTTCGTACTCGATGACGGTCTCGCGCCCGGGATGAATGGTCACCGTGATCGTGCGGCTGTCCTCTTCACCGCTCATGCGACACTCGAGCCGGTGCGCACCGGCCGCGAGGGGAGCCTTGTCGAAGGGCGGTTGCACCTCGAACAGTGTCCCATCCACCCACACGTGGCCCACTCCGCCCAGGAAATAAACCGAGAGCGATCCGGTCGCGACCGGGACCGGGGCGGGCGCCGGCTTCTTCTTCGTGCTCGCGTCCGGCACCAGGCGTTTCTCTTCGAGTGCGCTCGCCGCGCGCTTCGTCGCTTCCTGCCGTGGCGGGTTGTCGCGCGCGACAGCCGACGGCCTGGTATGCGGGACAATCGTGTCGCCCGAATCCGCAGGCGTGACGGCCGGCGATTCCGAGCTGGCTGCGGTCATGAGACCGCGCGCGGACTGGCCGTCGGTCGCCAACGTGACGGGCTTCCGCCCGCCTCCGCGTGTCGACGCCATCCAGGTGCCGGCGGCCAACCCGCCCGCGACCAGCACGCCCGCGCCAATCATCGCCCACGCCGGCAAACGACGGCGCGATCGCGGAGCCAGTGTCGCCGAAGGCGGCGCCGGCGTCGCACTCAGCACGTGCGTCGCATCGGAGGGGCGCGCATCCAGCATCTGCGTTGCCCTGGCGTCGCGGTGGGCGGGGCTCAACTCCACCGTCTTCTCGCTGAAGGCGGCCTCGTAGGCGTCCGGATCCTTCGCGTACGCCGCCAGCCGGCGCCGCTCGCGGCTGACCTGGTTCGCATCCATCGCCGCTTCCAGGTCGGTTATCAACGCGGCGGCGTCGGGGTAGCGTTCGTTCTCGTCCTTGGCCAGTGCGCGCGCGATGATGCGCGCGAACTCCGGCGCGATGAGCGGGTTGGCGAGCGTTACCGGCGGCGGGTCGTAGGTCTGGATCTGGTCGAGCACTTCCGAGTAGGTCCGGCCGTCGAATGGTTTGCGGCGAGCGAGGAGCTCGTAGGCGACGACGCCGAACGAGAAGATGTCGCTGGCCGGACCGACGGGGCGGCCGGCCGACTGCTCCGGTGACATGTACGCCGGCGTGCCGAGGACCTTGCCGTGCTGCGTGATCATCGTCATCGAATCGGATTTCCGCGCCAGGCCGAAGTCCGCGATCTTCACCCCGCCCTGGTTGGTGAAGATGATGTTGGCCGGCTTGATGTCGCGGTGGACGATGTCGCGCGCGTGCGCCGCTTCGAGCCCGAACGCGACTTCGAGCAGGATCAGGAGCGCGATCCCGGTAGGCAATCCTGGCCGCTCGCGCACGAGCTGCTCGATGGTGCGGCCGTCGTAGTACTCCATCACCATGTAGAACGCGCCGTCGCTCTCGCCGTAGTCGATCACGTTGACGATGTTCTCGTGCTGGATGCTGGCGGCGGCTTTTGCCTCGCGCTGGAAGCGCTCGATGAAGCTCTCGTCGGTGGCGAGATAGGGGAAAAGGACCTTGATCGCGACGGTCTTGTCGATCGAGAGCTTGCGCGCCCGGTACACGGCGGCCATCCCGCCCAGGCCGATCTGCTCGAGCGAGTCGTATCCGTCGATGGCGATCTGAATTGCCATTTTGCGAAACCCTTCCGCAGACGCCCGCCACCGGCCCGGGCCGGGCCACGCAAGCGACAGCGGCGCAACAACTTGACCTCAGGTCCGGAGGCGACCCAGGGCGGGTTTGCAAGTTCCAGGCCCGAAGGAAT
>DASVAK010000037.1:0-4191 GCA_036376395.1 Candidatus Krumholzibacteriia bacterium | reverse complement strand
GCGGGATCTTCCCGGCGTCGAGTTCTTTGCGACAGCGGTGGCCGCGACGCCGCAGCTGCGTGACGCGGTGCCGAAGAGCGCCATCGAGCGGTTCCCGCAGGACGTCGGTGAGACCATGGCGTCGGCGGAATTCACGGCGATGGACTACGCGCTCACCCACATCCTCTCGCGGATGCCGGCGGCGGAGCGGGACAGTCTCCTCGCGGACGTGCGCGACCGCGCAAAGGCGAGGCTGCACGAGGAGAGTAATTGACACGGTGTGCGCCGCCGAATAGCCTTTCCGCGTCATTGCCTCTTGCTTGAAAGGGAGTCGCCCATGCACCGGCTGCATCGTTCGTGGACACTGGTTGCGCTCATCGGTCTTGCATCCGCGTCGTCTTTAGCCAAAGGGCCCGATGACTGCGGAGCCAACGTCGCGCGCGTCGTGAGCGTGGAGTTCCGGGGACCCGACGCGGTGCCGGCCAATGCCTATGTCGGCTACGAGGTCACGGTCGCCGTCGAGAAGCAGGACGCATCGCAGCCCGCGACGGTCTGCTACGTCGTCCGTGATCGCGATCCCTGGTACAAGGTGCTGTGGGCGAAGGACGACGTGCTGGCCGAGGGCACGATCCACCTGGCGGCGGACCAGACCACGGCGACCCTGCCCGGCTACTTCTCGCTGCTCAACCGCTACAGCAAGATCACCGGCGCGATGTGGACGCCCAACGCTGACTCGTACAGCGGCGAGCACGAGGCGGAAGTGTTCATCGACATCATCGGCGCGTCCGGAGCGGCCCGGTCCGACGTGCACAGGATTCGCGTGAGCAACTGACGAGTGACGGGATGGAAGCACTCGATCTGTATTGCCCGTATTGCGGCGAGCTCGTCGAGCTGGCCATCGACGAGGGAGGCGGGAGCCGGCAATCCTACGTGGAGGACTGCCCGGTGTGCTGTCGTCCGTGGCAGGTGATCGTCGCGCAGAGTCGCGAGGGCGACTGGAGCGCCGAGCTGCGCACGTCCGACGAGTAGAATCGCGCGAGCAGGCGCCCTCCGGTTTGGTGTTGGTGCTCGAAGGAAGGACCGGAGGACGCCGTTCGCGTCGCGCGTTGCCTGGCAAATCTTCGACCGCCGCAGCGGCGGTAAACTTCCTGTCAGTGTCGACGGATCGACACGTCTCTCATTCCAACCCGACCGGCTCGCACTGGACGTCGGTCTTCACCGACGCCGCGATGAAACACTCGTCGTGGGCCGCGTGGTGCAGCGCGAGGATCCGCTCGGTGGTGGGCTGCGTGTCACCGCCGAAGCGGACCTCGGGCCGCAGTGTCACGCGAGTGATCGCGAGCCGCCCGCTCTCGTTCTTGCGCATCACCCCGACGGCGTCGTCGCGGTAGCTGTCAACGACGAGCTTCTGCTTCGCCGCCAGGTAGAGGAAGCTCAGCATGTGGCAGCTCGAGAGACTGGCCACGAATGCCTCCTCGGGATCCACCGCCTCCGCGACGGAATAGGGCAGCGGCACCACGTGCGGCGATGCCGACCCGGGCACGTCGATGCCGCCGTCGAACTGCCAGCGGTGTCCGCGGCTGTACTTGTTGTCCGTGAACACCGCGCCGTTGCGGCTCCACGTTACCAGCGCCCGGTATTCGGCCACGTCTCCCCCCGAATCGCTAGGTGATATAACGACGGACTTCGATCACCTTGCCGAGGATCTCGACCTCGTCCGCGTCAAAGACCATTTCCTCGAAATCGGGATTCTCCGGCTGCAGCACGATCTTGCCTCGGCGCGTCTTGAACGTCTTGACGGTGGCCTCATCGCCAACCAGGGCGACCACGAAGTCGCCCGGGTTGGCGGTCTGCTGGACGCGGACGACGACGATGTCGTCGGGGAGGATACCCGCGTCCCGCATGCTCTGGCCGCGCACGCGCAGCGCGAACAATTTCTCGCTGCCGGAGCGGCGCGATCCGCGCACCACCGGCACCATGCCCTCGCGGTCCTCGATGGCCGCCTGCAGCCCGCCGGCCTGGATGCCGCCGAGCAGGGGAGCGAATATCGGCGTGGGCGCGTAGTCCACGCTGGACTCGGGGAGCGAGTAGCCCCGCGCGTGCCCCTTGTAGTCGCCGAACGACTTGGTGAGGCGCCCGTCGGCGACGAGCTGGTCGAGGTGTGCCTGCGCCGATTGCACGGCTTTGAAGCCGAAGCGCGCCTGGACTTCCCGCACCGTGGGCGGCTTGCCCGCGAGCAGCCGCTCGCGCATGAACTGGTAGATCTGTTCCCGGGTTTCGCCCGGTGGTGTTTTTGGTGACATGCACCCATTAAACAGACAATTGTCTTTGGCTGTCAAGAAAATTTTCACGGACGTTCCGCCCGGGGCAGGTGCTCCGGCGGCAATCCACGCGCGCGTGTTGGCTGGCTATCATTTTTTTCCGGCATGAAGCTCTGGAGATCGCGGGCGCGGAGGCGTTTACTTGGGGGAAAGGAGGTTACATATGGCCAAGACCACACCCGACCACATCGAACGATCCACCATCATTGCGGCGCCGCGAGACAGGGTCTGGAACGCACTGACCGATTCGCGGCAGTTCGGCGAATGGTTCGGCGTCAAGCTGAACGGCGCATTCGAACCCGGCGAGACCATCCGCGGCAGCATCACCGAGAAGGACTACCAGGGCCTGCCCGTCACGATGGACATCGGAGAGATGGACACCGGGAAGCACTTCTCGTGGCGATGGCATCCTGCCGCGATCAACCCGAAGATGGACTATTCACGCGAGCCGACGACACTGGTCGAGTTCAAGCTCGAGGATGCGCCGGCGGGGACGCACGTGACGGTGGTGGAGAGCGGCTTCACCGAGATTCCACCCGAACGCCGCGACGCCGCCTACCGGATGAATTATGAAGGATGGGGAATCCAGATGAGCCGTATCGAGGAGTACGTGAAGACGCACCAACCGCATTCCGAAACGAGGTGACGCCATGTCCCGCCCGAGCGAGATCGAACGTTTTCGGGAAGTATGGAACGCCGAGGCCGGTTACACGGTCCGGCTGATGGAGGGCTTGCCCGTCGATCAATACGATTATCGTCCCGATCCGGGCGGGCGTTCCATCGGAGAGCTCGCGTGGCACCTGAGCGAGATCGACGCCTGCCTGACGTATGGCATTTCCATCGGGCGGTTCCGGCTCGAGGATGAACCTCCCAACCTGAAACGACCGCGCGAGGTCCCGCTGCTCGCGCCCGGTTATCGTCGCATCCACGAGGAAGCGGTCGCGCGGATCAAGGAACTCACGGACGCCGATCTCGAGCGCGAGATGACCTATTTCGACGGCGGGACGCACACGGTCCGGCACATCCTGTGGGAGTACCTGCTGCACCACCTGATCCATCATCGCGCACAGCTGGTCCTGATGTGCCGCATGGCGGGTGGCCGGCCGCCCGGTTTCTACGGACCCAACCGCGAAGAGATGCGCGCGATCCAGGAGAAGATGCGGGCGAAGCCGGCGGCCGGTTAGCCGCGGATACCCTTGAGGTCGTGGCGCATGATGGGACGGTTGGCGGCGTGTTGCCCGACCGTCTTGAAGCCGGCTTTCTCGAACGTCGAGATCAGCCCGGTGAACGAGCGGGGTGCGTCCATTGGATACGCCTCGAGGGCGGGCGCCTTCGCGCGTCTCGCCGCCTTCAGCGCGGCGTGGACGAGCGCGGTGGACACGCCTTTCCTGCGGTACCCGCTGCGAACGTAGAAACAGGAAAGCGACCACACGGGGACATCGTCCACGGGCCGCGTGCGCCTGGCGCCGTCGAGCCACGGAAGCGTATCCCGTGGCGTGACCTGGCACCATCCCACCGCGACATCGCCGTCAAAGGCGACCAGCCCGGGCGGGGGCCCTTTCTCCACGATGCGCCGGAAGGCGGCCTTGTTCTTCTCGCGGGGCTGGCGGGTATAGCCGCTGCCGATCCGCCAGTACATGCACCAGCAGCCATTGCAGGCGCCGGTCTTGCCGAAGAGATCGGCGAAGGCGGGCCAGAGATCGGGCGTGAGCGGGCGGACGGTGAGTTTCATGGCGAATTTCGGATATAGTGTACCGATCGATTCCGCATCCCCAACGAGAGGATACACACGTGCAGTTTCAAATCAACACCGACGCTCACATCCTGGGCACCGAGGAGCTCTCGAAGCAGACCGAAGCGCAGGTCATGCACCACATCGCGCGATTCGAAT
>DASVAK010000018.1:0-13207 GCA_036376395.1 Candidatus Krumholzibacteriia bacterium | reverse complement strand
TGGGGATGTCGCGGTCGAGGTAGACGCCCGCCACCTTGAGGATGGTGCCGTCGCCGCCGACGGCGATGATGACGTCGCAATCATCCGTGATGCCCACCGTGCACGCGGTACCGCGCGCCTCGGCGCGCAGGTCCTCGTCGAGCGAGACCTTGAGCTGGTGCGGCACGAGCAGCGGGATGAGCTCGCGGATGATGGAGGGCGTGGCTTCCTTCTCGATGTTGCCGATCAGCCCCACGTGGGTGCCGCGGCGCGCGGCGGTGCTCAGGGTGGCGCGCATGCGAAGCGGGCTCAACGCGCGGCGGAACGAAGCGCGCGGCGACGCCCGGCAAGGAGCGCCGCGGCGGTGTCGGCCAGCGCGTCCGGCGAGAGCCCCAGCTCGGAGAGGAGCTCACCACGTTCGCCGTGCTCGATGAATCGATCCGGCAGGCCGAGATTGCGGACCCCGGCCGTGTCGTATCCCTGCTCGATGAGGTGTTCGTTGACGGCCGACCCGAACCCGCCCGCGACGGCATTGTCCTCGACGGTGATGATCAGCGTATCGGTGGCCGCGAGGCGGTCGATGAGCTCGGTGTCGAGCGGCTTCACGAAGCGCGCGTTCACCACGCCGGCCTCGATGCCGCGCGCGGCGAGCGCTTCCGCGGCGAGCGTGCACGGGTGCACCATCGCGCCCACGGCCAGGAACACGAGGTCGCGTCCCTCGCGGATGACTTCCGCCTTCCCGATCGGGAGCGCGCGCAGCTCGGCATCGAGCGCGACTCCGAGTCCCTCGCCGCGCGGGAAGCGCATGGCGATGGGCCCCCGGTCGTAATCGACCAGTGTGCGCGTCATGTGCCGGAGCTCGTTCTCGTCCCTGGGCGACATGATCACCATGTGCGGAATCAGGCGCAGGTAGCTCAGGTCGAACGACCCGTGGTGCGTCGGCCCGTCTTCCCCGGCGATGCCGCCGCGGTCGAGGATGAACCGCACCGGGAGCTCCTGCAGGGCGACGTCGTGGATGACCTGGTCGTAGGCGCGCTGCAGGAACGTCGAGTAAATGGTGACCATCGGAACCACGCCGCGTGTCGCGAGACCCGCCGCGAAGGTGACGCCGTGCTGCTCGGCGATGCCCACGTCGAACATGCGCTCGGGCAGCACGCGGCCGAACTCGGTGAGCCCGGTGTTGTCGGGCATGGCCGCGGTGATCGCGACCACGCGCTCGTCTTTCTGCGCGATCTCGAGCACGGTCTTGCCGTACACCGACGTGTACGAGGGGTGTCCCTTCTTGGCCGGCACGTCGCCCGGCACCTTGTCGTAGCGCGTGACCCCGTGTGCGCACAGCGGGTCGTTCTCGGTGAAGTGGTAGCCCTTCCCCTTCTGCGTGATCGCGTGCACCAGGATGGGACCGCCGAGCACCTTGATCTGCTCGAAGGTCTCGACCAGGAACTCCACGTTGTGACCGTCGATGGGGCCGAAGTAGCGGAAGCCCAGCTCCTCGAAGATCACGTCCGGAACCACCAGCGTCTTGATGCTCTCCTTGATCTTGCGCGCCATCTTGCGCGCGCGCATGCCGCCGCGCGGGAGGTGGCCGAGGAGCTCCCACACGTCGGCCTGGAAATGGTTGTACACCTTGCCCGAGGTGATGCGTGTCAGGTAGTGGTGCAGCCCGCCGACGTTCTTCGAGATCGACATCTTGTTGTCGTTCAGGACGACGATGAGGTCCTTCTTGAGCACGCCCGCGTTGTTGAGCGCCTCGAACGCCATCCCGCCGGTGAGCGCGCCGTCGCCGACCACCGCCACCACCTTGAATTTCTCCTTCGCCAGGTCGCGCGCCACCGCCATGCCCAGGGCCGCGCTGATCGCCGTGCTCGCGTGCGCGACGCCGAACGCGTCGTACTCGCTCTCGTCGCGGCGCGGAAATCCGGAGAGGCCGTGGCGCTGCCGCAGGGTGTCGAAGCGGTCGCGCCGGCCGGTGATGATCTTGTGCCCGTAGGCCTGGTGCCCGACGTCCCACACGATCTGGTCGCGCGGCGCGTCGAAGACGTAGTGCAGCGCGAGGGTGAGCTCCACCGCGCCCAGGCTCGCGCCGAGGTGGCCGCCGGTCTTGCCGACGCGCGCGAGGATCTCGTCGCGCAGCTCGCGCGCGATCCCGGGGAGCTCCTGCGGGGTAAATTGCTTGAGGTCGGACGGGTACTGGATGCGGTCGAGTTTGTTCATGGTCAGCCCATCAGCCCGATCGCGATGCCCAGCACGGTGCCGGTCAGCACGTCGATGACCGAATACGACAACGGACGGCGCAACGGGACCGGCCCCTGCGGCCGGACCCGGGACAACAAGAGATCGACGACTTCCGCCTGGAGCGACGCGGCGCGCTTCACGTTCCACATGTCGACCGTGACCAGCGCGGTGAAACACGCGGCCACGGCAAACTCCAGCGAACCGGTTCCCGACTGCGCGGCGATGCCCGTCGTCAGGGCGGCAAAGGCGGCGCTGTGCATGTTGGGAGCTCCGTCGGTTTCGACGAACCGGCGAAAGTTTATACGCTTTTCAAGGAGCAGGAAAGACAGGACTTTGACGGCCTGGGCGGACAGACCGGCCGAAATTCCGAGCACAATCGGCTTGGCGATGAAGAAGTCCGGCAGCTGCATCAGTGTTCGTCAGGTACTTGAACCCGCCGTTACCGGACGCGTTCCACCAGATTGCGAACCAGGATCTCCAGCGGCGTTCCCGGCCCGCCCGGCAGGCCGGCCAGCGCGGCTTCGGTGTGCTCGCGCGCCTTCGCGCGCGCGGCCTCGAGGCCGACCACCGACGGCAGCGTCAGCTTTCCATCGTGTACATCCTTGCCCGGCGTCTTGCCAAGCGTTTCCTTCGCGCCCTCGATGTCGAGGATGTCGTCGACGGCCTGGAAGGCGAGCCCCGCCTCGAGCCCGGCGGCGCGCACCGCGTCGCGACGGGCGCGCGGCGCGCCGGCAATGATCGCCCCCACCTCCATCGCGGCCGCGATCAGCCGCGCGGTCTTGCGCAGGTGGATCGAGTCGACGACGGCGGCGTCGCGCGGCGACGGCGGCGCGAGATCCATGGCCTGCCCCGAGATGAGCCCGCCGGTTCCCGATGCGCGCGCCAGCGCCGCGACGCTGTCGAGGCAGAGTCCCGGGTCGAGCGGATGGCGCTCGCCGAGCGTGGCCAGGATGTCGAACGCCAGCGTGAGCAGCGCGTCACCGGCCAGGACCGCAACGGCCTCGCCGAAGCGGCGGTGCGAGCTGGGCCGCCCGCGCCGGAAGTCGTCGTTGTCCATGCACGGGAGATCATCGTGAACGAGCGAGTAGGTGTGGACGCATTCCACGGCGCACGCCGCATCCAGCGCGGCGTCGCGCGCGCGGCCGCCGAGGGCGTCGTGGGTCCACAGGCACAGGAGCGGGCGGACGCGCTTTCCCCCGCCGAGCAACGACCAGCGGATCGCCTCGCGCATGCCCTCGTGGTGCGAGGCCAGCGCGTCGACGAGCGCCTCGAGGCGCGACTCCACCGCGGCGCGGTCGTCGCGCGCGAGCGCGTCCAGTCCGTCACTCGCCATCGGCGTCGACGCCCGGACCGTCCGCGCTCTGCGCCGCGGTGATCGCGCGCACGCGCACATCGGCGCGGTCGAGGAACGCCCGGCACGTGGTGCCGAGCTGGATTCCCTCTTCGAACTTCTTGAGCGATTCCTCGAGCGAAAAGCTTCCGCTCTCGAGGTCGGCGACGATGCGCTCGAGGCGCGCCATCGCGTCTTCGAAGGTCAGCGGTTCATCGGCCACTCTGGATTCCCTCCTGCTCGCGGGGCTCGCGGATGATGGGCCCCTCGACGCGCGCGCCCGCCGCGCCGTCGTGGAAGATGATGTGGATGGCGCCCGCGCGCACCGCATCCGAAGCGCGCGTGATGGTCGATCCGTTGGAGGCGTCGGCGCACACGGCGTAGCCGCGCCGGAGCACGTCGCGCGGGTTCAGGCCCGCGAGCCGGCCGCCCAACGACTCGACGCGCGCGCGCCGATCGCGCACGGAGCCGTCGATGGCGCGCGCCGATCGGTGCGAGGCGTGGTCGAGCCGCTGCATGGCGTGCTCGAGGCGGCCGCGCACCTGTCCCAGCGCGTAACTCTTCGCAAGAGCGAGCACACGCCGCCGCGCCGTTTCTATGCGTCCCTCCAGGCGCGCCGCCGCGGCGCGTTCCAGCGTCCCGATGCGCGCGAGCACCTCGGCCCGCGCCGGCACCGCGATCTCGGCCGCCATGGTCGGCGTCGCGGCACGCACATCGGCCACGAAGTCGGCGATGGTGACGTCGACCTCGTGCCCCACCGCGCTGATCACGGGCACGCGGCAGCGATGAATCGCGCGCGCGACGCCCTCGTCGTTGAACGCCGCCAGGTCCTCGATGCTGCCGCCGCCGCGCCCGAGGATCGCCACGTCGACATCGCCGCGCTCCGAGATAGCGTCGAGCGCGGCGATGATCTGCGACGGCGCCGCGTCGCCCTGCACCTGCACGCCGTACACGAGCACCTCGACGCACGGGAACCGGCGCTCGATGGTGGAGAGAATGTCGCGGATGGCCGCGCCGGTGGGGGACGTCACCACGGCGAGCCGGGCCGGGTAGCGCGGCAGCGCGCGCTTGCGCGCGACGTCGAACAGGCCCTCTTCACGCAGCCGCGCGAGCAACATGCGCAGCGCGCGTTCGAGGTCGCCGCGCCCGGCGGGCTCGATGCTGCGCGCCACCAGCTGGTAGCTTCCCTGCGCGTCGTAGAGCGTGAGGGCCCCGCGCGCGATGACCTGCGCGCCGTCCTCGAGATCGAAGTCGAGACGGCGGGCGTCGCCGCGGAAACACACCGCGGCGATCTGCGCCGTCGCGTCCTTGAGCTTGAAGTAGACGTGGCCCGACGCGGGCACGCGAAGATTGGACACCTCTCCGGCGATCGCGACCGCGGGAAACTCGCCCTCGAGCATCTCGCGCACGATCGAGTTGATCTCGGCGACGGAGAAGATCCGCTCCTCAGCGCAGGACATGCCCCTCCTGGCGATTCTTGAACGCCGTCAGCGTGTTCGACATGAGCATCGCCACCGTCATCGGCCCGACGCCTCCCGGCACCGGCGTGATCATCGAACACTTCGGCGCCACGGCGTCGAAGTCCACGTCGCCCACGATCCGGTAGCCCTTCGGTGATTTCGGGTCATCGATGCGGTTGATCCCGACGTCGACCACGACCACGCCCTCGCGCACCATGTCGGCCTTGAGGAAATGCGCGACACCCATCGCCGCGACGATGATGTCCGCGCGGCGCGTGTGGTCGGCGAGGTCGCGGCTGCGGCTGTGGCAGACGGTCACGGTGGCGTCGCCGCCCGGACCCTTCAGCGAGAACAGGAGCGACATCGGTTTGCCCACGATCACACTGCGGCCGAGCACGACCACGTTGGCGCCGGCGGTCTTGACGCCGTGGCGGATCAACAGCTCGCGGATGCCGAGCGGAGTGCACGGCACGAACCGCGGCGCCCCCGCCGCCAGCCGGCCGAGGCTCTCCGGGTGGAACCCGTCGACGTCCTTCGCGGGGCTGATGGTCGCGATGGCGCGGTCGGAATCAATGTGGCGCGGAAGCGGAAGCTGGAGCAGGATGCCGTCGACATCGGGGTCGTCGTTGAATTCGCGCAGTGCCCGTAGCAGCTTTTCCTCGCTCACGTCTTCGGGCAGGTGCGCGTTGCGCGACCCGATGCCGCACTCCTCGCACGCCTTCGCCTTGGTCCCGACGTACACGCGTGACGCGGGATCCTCGCCCACGCGCACGAGCGCGAGCGTCGGCTTGCGACCCGGGATGCCGGTGACGTCACGCGCCACCTCGGAGCGAATCTGGGCAGCCACCACTTTTCCGTCGATGAGTTTCATGTGTGTCAGTCCTCCAGGGCGGCCTGCAAATGTTCGAAACGGCGGACGCGTCCGGTGTCGTCGTCGATGTCCGCCACCACGTAGTCGCAGCGCAGATCGTTCTTCGCGACCTCGAAGCGCGTCGGGCGCATGGTGAGGAAGCGCTCGATGACGTCCTCCTTGCGCACGCCGAGAATGGAATCGTACGACCCGGTCATGCCCACGTCGGTCACGTATCCGGTGCCGCGCGGCAGGATGCGCGCGTCCTTCGTCGGGACGTGGGTGTGGGTGCCCAGCACCAGCGAAACGCGGCCATCCAGATAATAACCCATCGCGATCTTTTCGCTGGTGGCTTCCGCGTGCATGTCGACGATGACGATGCGCGTCGACGGGTCGAGCGTCGCCAGCAGGCGGTCCACGGTGTGGAAGGGGCAATCCAGGGGCGGCAGGAATACGCGCCCCTGCAGGTTGATGACGGCCACGCGGTCCTGGGTGCCGGGAACCAGCTGCATGCCCCGGCCGGGCGCGCCGGGATAGTTGGCGGGACGGACGATATTCGGCCTGGCGTCGAGGAGAGGTGTCCCCTCGCGCTTGTCCCAGGTGTGGTTGCCGCTGGTGAAGAAGTCCACCCCGGCCCCCTCCATCTCGGCGATGCTGGCCGGGTTGAATCCGAATCCGCCCGCCGAGTTCTCGGCGTTGGCGATGATGATGTGGGCGCCGTGATCGGCCCGGAGACGCGGCGTCATGCGGGAAACCACGCGCCGGCCGGACTGGCCCACCACGTCTCCAATGAAGGCGATGATCAAGGGGTTCTCATTCCGGCGATGGGCTCCATTCCGGAGCCCGGCTGCGGCAGCACGGCGTGCGCGGGCAGAAAACGAAAATTCCCCACGCTGTGCCGTGTGACAGGGAACTCATGAACCTTCAGGTTCACGTGGATACCCTAGCGGACCGGTTTGTCCCCCACGTGAGTGGTTAAACAGCGCGGCCCGGTTTCGGGCGTCCCAGAGAGAGGTGTTGGCTCAAAAATTACCGTCTCATCACGAGCATGGTAGGGAATTTTCTTAATCTTGCTTCTTTCGTTGTGCGCACTTCACTTCGAGCCGGGCGCCACCGCCTCTCCCGGCACGGCCTCGACATCGAGACTCGTGTCCAGCATGCGGATCAGCGACTGCGCGCGCCGCTCGATGCTCGAAAATTCCTCTGTCGACGCGCGCCGCAGCTGGAAGAGCTCGTCCGCGATGTTCAGAGCGGCGAGGATGGCCGCGCGTTCGGGCGCCTGCGGCATCGTGCTTCCCTGCGCTACTTCGCGCAATTTTGCGTCCACGTACTGCGCGACTTCGCGAATATACGAAGGATCCACCGCGCCGCGAATCTTGTATTCGCGCCCGAGGATCTGGATCGAGGTCGAAAGATTCTCGTTCATGGCATCGCCACTATAATTGAAGCTCGCCGAGCTTCTCGAGCACGCGGTCGAGGCGCTTGCGGACTTCTTCTTTCTGGAACGACCCCACGAGCTTTTCGTGGTTCGTGCGCAGCCTTCCGATCTTGTCGGTCAGCTCGCGGTTGGCCGAGCGCAGGCGATCGATCTCCAGCTCGAGCGTCTCTTTCTGGTCCTGCAGCGCCTGGTACTGGTGCTTGAGGTGCGAGAACCGCTCGGTCGTCTGCGCGATGCGCTCCTCGAGGAGCGAGAGTTTCTCGATGGCTCCGGTTCCTTCCATGACCCCGTCCTCTTCCTCACGATCTCAGCGCGACACCCAGCTCGGCGTCGAGCTTCGCGACCATGCGCGCGACGATCGCGTCGATCTCCGCGTCCTTGAGTGTTCCCTCGGCGGATCGGAATGAAAGGCGCACGCCGTATGCGATGCGGTCGGTGCCGAGCGCGGCGCCCTGGTACACGTCGAAAACCTGCAGGGATTCTAGCAACCGCCCTCCGACCTTCGCCACATGTTTTTCGATTTGTCCCCATGCAACGCCCGCCGGCGCCACCAGCGAGAGATCCCGCCGCGACGATGGAAACACCGTGAAGGGCCGGAACGTCACCGACGCCACGCGCGCTTCGAACAGCGCGGACAGATCCACCACCGCGTACCAGAGCGGCTGGTCGATGTCGAGCGCGTCGGCCGCCGCGGCCGGCAGCACGCCGCCCTCGACCACGACGTGACGACGGTCGGAATAGCGGAAGCTCCCGCGCGTGGACTCGAAATCGTACACGAGCTCGGCGAACAACCCCGGGCGGTGCGTGCCCAACAGGGACTCGACCTCGGCCTTGATCTCGAACAGGTCGACCGGCTCCGGCGACGCTCGCCAGAACGCATTCCCGTCCGGGCGCGTGCGCGCGATCACCAGGTGCACGGGCTCCTCGGGGAGCGAGTTCTCCGCGCCGGCGCGCAGGAACACCGCGCCCGTCGCGAACACGGCGAGATCGCGACGTCCGTGAGCGAGGTTGTGGGCCATCACGTCGAGCACCCCTCGCAGGAGCTGCGTGCGCATGAAGGTGTGGTTCGCGGAGAGTGGATTGCGCACCGCGATGGGCTGCGCGCGGCGGTCGTCCGGCGCCCAGTCGAACCACTGCGACTCGCGCCCGTCGCTGAACGAGGTGGGCACGATCTCGGTGTGGCCGCGCGCGACCAGGTGGTCGGCGACGCGGTCGACGAAGCGGTCGAACGGATCGGGCTGCGACGGCACCGTGGTGCGGAACTTCCACGCCCGGCCGATGTTCTCGTAGCCGTGGAGGCGCGCCACCTCTTCAACCAGGTCGGCTTCCTGCGCGATGTCCCACCGCCACGACGGCACGCTGACGGTCACGCTGTCGCGGTCGCCGCCCACGCGCTCGAACGACAGGCGCGCGAGCAGGGTCCCGATCCGTTCGGTGGGAATGGCCTCGCCCAGCAGGCGGCGCACGGTCGCGCGGCGCACCGTCACGGTGCGCGCCGGCCACGGCGCCGGGTATTCATCCAGCACGCGCCCGGCCGATCCCCCCGCCACCTGCAGCATGAGCTCGCACGCGCGGTCGGAGGCGCGACGGCAGCGATCACGGTCGCTGCCGCGCTCGAAGCGGTACGACGCGTCCGTGCTGACATTGAGCGAGCGGCGCGTGCGGCGCACTTCGCGCGGATCGAACGCGGCCGTCTCGAGCAGGAGGTCGGTGGTCGTCTCGGTGACGCGCGTCGCCATGCCGCCGATCACGCCCGCGATGCCGACCGGATCGTCGCCCGCGGTGATGATCAACTGGTCGGGCCCGAGCTCACGCGCCACGCCGTCGAGCGTCTCGAGCTTCTCGCCGCCGCGGGCGGGTCGCACGCCCATCTCCGGCGCGCGCAGCAGCGCCAGGTCGTACGCGTGCATGGGCTGCCCGCACTCGAGCATGACGTAGTTGGTGACGTCCACGATGTTGTTGATGCTGCGCAGCCCGACCGATTCGACGGCCGAGCGCAGCCACGCCGGCGACGGTCCCACGCGCACGCCACGGATGACACGCGCCACGAAACGGAAGCACTGCGCGGGATCCTCGATGGAGACGCGCACCGGTGTGTCGTCGTCGGCTGATGCGTTCACGGCGGCGTCCGGTTCGCGCACGGCGCTGCCGTAGAGGGCGGCGATCTCGCGCGCGACGCCGAGGTGCGAGAGCTGGTCGGGACGGTTGGGCGTGATCTCGAGCTCGAGCAGCGCGTCCGAGTTCCCCAGCACGTCGGCGAGCGGAGTTCCCGGCGCCGCGTCGGTGTCCAGCACCATGATGCCCTCGGAGTCCTGCCCCAGACCGAGCTCCACCGTCGAACAGATCATGCCGTTGGAGGTGACGCCGCGGATCTTGCTCTTGCGGATCTTGAGGTCGCCGGGGAGTCTCGCGCCCACCAGCGCCACGGGCACCGTCTGCCCCGCCGCGACATTGGGCGCGCCGCAGACGATCTCGAGGGGCTCGGCGCCGCCGACGTTCACGCGGCACACGCTCAGGCGCTGGGCGTCCGGGTGCGCCCGTCGCTCGAGCACGTGGCCGATCACGACGAGGCGCTCGGTGACGCCGCGCGTGACCACGCGCTCGACCTTGATGCCGTGCATGCTGAGATCGTGCGCGAGCGCGGTGACGTCGACCCCGATGTCGACGTACTGTCGCAGCCACGAGACGGAGACGATCACGACGACGGCTCCTGGAACTGCTCGAGGAAGCGGATATCGTTTTCGAGGAAGAGGCGGATGTCGGGGATGCCGTGGCGAACCATGGCGATCCGGTCGACGCCCACGCCGAACGCGAACCCGGAGTACTTCTCCGGGTCGATGTTCACCGCGCGCAGCACGTTGGGGTGCACCATCCCGGCGCCCATGATCTCGATCCAGCCGCTCTGGCCGCACAGCGAGCAGCCCGCACCGCCGCACGAAAAACAGGTCACGTCGACGTCGACGCTCGGCTCGGTGAACGGGAAGAAATGCGGCTTGAAGCGCACGTTGGTGTCGGGCCCGAACAGCTCGCGGAAGAACATCAGCACGTCGCCGCGCAGGTCGGCCATCGACACGTCGGTGTCGATGTAGAGGCCCTCGACCTGGTGGAACTCCGCCTGGTGCGACGCGTCGATCGCTTCGTTGCGGTACACGCGCCCCGGCGCGTAGATCTTGAGCGGCGGCGCGTGCCCTTCCATGTAGCGCACCTGGATCGGCGAGGTGTGCGTGCGCAGCAGGATCTCGCGCGAGATGTAGAAGGTGTCCTGGAGATCGCGCGACGGGTGCTCGTCGGGAAAATTGAGGGCCTGGAAGTTGTAGTACTCGAGCTCCACCTCGGGGCCGCGCGAGAGGCGGTATCCCATGCCCTCGAGCACGTCGCGGATGCGGCGGTAGGTCTGCGAGATGATGTGGCGGCGCCCCGCGAGCCCCGGCGTCGCCGGGAGCGTGCCGTCAGCCGGCGCGCGGTAGAGCGGGTTTGCCTGGCCGCCCCCGAGCGACGCCGCGCGTTCGTCGAGCAGCGACTCGCACAGCGTCTTCAGGCGGTTGGCCTCGGCGCCGATGCGCGGCCGCTCGGCCGGATCGGCGTCCTTGATCCCGTGCAGGTATGCGGTGATGAGCCCCTTGCGGCCGAGATAGCGAAGCCGCACGGCCTCGAGCTCGTCGGAGGTCCGGGCGTTTTCGATCTCGCCCCGCAGATGGGTCTCGATGGCCCTGGCGTCCATCGTCGCGGAGCGTGGGGGCTAGCCTGCGGCGCCCCACGCCGCCTTGGCGACGTCGGCGAGCTTGCTGAATCCGCTGGCGTCGTTGACGGCCATCTCCGCGAGCATCTTGCGGTCGATGTCAACCGCGGCGCGCTTCAACCCCGAGATGAACTTGCTGTACGACATGCCGTTCATGCGCGCGGCCGCGTTGATGCGCGCGATCCACAGGGCGCGGAAGTGCCGCTTCTTGACGCGGCGGTCGCGGTAGGCGTAGACGCCGGCGCGCTCGACGGTCTCCCGGGCGCTGCGATACATGGTGCGCCGTCCGCCGAAGTTCCCCTTGGCCTGCTTCAGAACTTTCTTGCGCTTGGCGCGACCGGCGACGGTATTTTTTGTGCGTGGCATGACAAATCCTTCCTTGCGCGTGCTCGAAATCTCGACGCGAACGTGAACGACGACTCCGCGGGTCCCGCCGTTGCCGGGCGGTCCGCGGCGCGGCTACATGACCAATAACCGCTTGATGCGCTTTTCGTCCGCGGGATGAACGAGTGCGCCCTTGCGCAGCGCGCGCTTCCGCTTCGACGTCTTCTTGGTCAGAATGTGGTTCGTGAATGCCTGGTAGCGGCGGATCTTGCCGGTTCCGGTCTTACGAAACCGTTTCTTCGCCGATCGGTTTGTCTTCAATTTCGGCATGATTCACTTCCTTCTCTGCGGATGACCCCGCCGGCGCCTTGGTTTGCGCCTTCGGTGTTGTTTTGACCGGCAGCGGAGACATGTACATGATCATCAGCCGCCCCTCGAATTCGGGATTGCGATCCACCTGGCCCACGTGCACGAGATCCTTGGTCAACCGGTCGAGGATCCGGTAGCCCATCTCCTTGTGATCCAGCTCGCGACCGCGGAACATCAGGGTGAACTTCACCTTGTAGTGCTTCTCCAGGAATTCTTCCGCGTGCTTCTTCTTGAACTGGTAGTCGTGCTCTTCCGTCTTGGGACGGAACTTCACTTCCTTGATCTGGAACGTGTGCTGCTTCTTCTTCGATTGCTTCTGCTTCTTGCTCAGCTCGTACTTGTACTTGCCGAAGTCCATCACGCGGCACACCGGCGGCCGCGACGTGGGCGACACCTCGACCAGGTCGAGTCCCTGGTCCTGCGCCAGCCGGATGGCCTCGTAGGTGGGCATGACACCGAGCTGGTTTCCGTCCGCGCCGATCACGCGGACTTCGGGTACGCGGATCTGCTCGTTGGAACGGATGCGCGGCGCTTTTGGTCTGTTGCGATCGAAGCTGATAGGTCCTCCTCGACTAAACAAAAAAGCGGACGCCAGGCGTCCGCTCTCCGCGCGGCGATGAAACGCCGCCGGTCAACGAGACCCGGCCGATCCAGTGGATGGCAGGTGAGGGGCTTCGCGCCCCTGCTTCCACGGCCCAATCGGGCCGACCACAATGTCCCGGGATACTACTGTGCGACGGCCGCCTCGTCAACCAGTTCCGTGACGAAGGCCGCCAGCGGCTTCTGTCCCAGGTCACCGCGGCCGTGGGCCCGCACCGCGACCATCCCGCTCTCCGCCTCCCGCGCCCCCACCACCGCCATGTAGGGCACCTTCTGCATCTCGGCTTCGCGGATGCGGTAGCCGATCTTCTCGTCGCGGCCGTCGAGCTCGGCCCGGAGGCCGCGGCCGCGCAGCTCCGCGAGCACCCGTTCCGCGAACGGAACCGCCTCGGCGGTCACGGGCAGCACGACGCACTGCACCGGAGCAAGCCAGGCCGGGAACGCGCCCGCGTAGTGCTCGGTCAGGATACCCATGAAGCGCTCGATCGATCCGAACAGCGCCCGGTGCACCATGAACACCTGGCGGCGTTCGCCGCCGCTCGCGACATAGGTGACGTCGAAACGCTTGGGCAGGTTGAAGTCGAACTGGATGGTGGACAGTTGCCACGGTCGGCCGATGGCGTCGATCACCTTCACGTCGATCTTGGGTCCATAGAAGACGGCCTCGCCTTCCATGCGCTTGAACGTCAGCTCGCGCCGGTTGACCGCGTCTTCCAGCGCGCGTTCCGCCATCTGCCACTCTTCGTCGCTGCCCGCGTACTTGCCCGGGTTGGCCGGGTCGCGAACGCTCAACTCGACGTTGAACTTGTTGAAGCCGAAACGCTTGAGAACGGTGAGTGCAAAGTCGAGCACGCCGTCCACTTCCTGCGGCAATTGCTCAGGC
>DASVAK010000099.1:0-2032 GCA_036376395.1 Candidatus Krumholzibacteriia bacterium | reverse complement strand
TAGCTGCCCGGCTTGACCGGATCGATGCGATACGCGCCGCTCGAATCGCACACCGCCCGGTACGCGGCGCGCGTCGTGTCCGCCTCGTCGTACATCGCCACCATCACCCGCGACGTATCGACACCGCTCTCGTTGGCCACCGTGCCGCTCACTTTTCCGGGCTCCCTGGGATCGATCAGGCCGATGTCCACGGCGCCCACCACCGGCAGGGCCGGAATGACGACGACGGTGTCCGGGTAGATCGCGCCGGGGTCGGTGTCGGCGTCGTAGACGCGGTTGCTGTTCTGGTCGCTGAACGCCATCACGATGAAGCGCGAACCGTTCGCCGGGAGATAGCGCAGCTTGAACTCGCCGGTCCGGTTCGCGGTGGCCTCCCGGTCGGGTTTGTCGCGGTCCAGGTTCAATGTGTCGCCCGGAAGCAGGCGCCAGCACCGCACGATCGCCCCCACGGCGGGAGCCCGCTTGAGTGTCACCGTGCCCTCGATGCGCGCGGTGTCGAGCGGAGCCGAGCCCGTGGCAAAGGCGAATTCATGCCACTGCGCAGCGCCGACGCCATGGCGGTCCTGGTAGTCCGGTTTCACGCGCACCACGTAGGTCGTGTCGCGCACGAGCTCATGGGTGGGATGGATCACGAGCGTGTTTCCCTCCCAGCTCACGCGGTCGATCTCGATGGCGGGAGCGACGCTCACGAGGCGTTCGACGCGCTGCCGCTCCATGGGCTCGCTGAACTCGAGGCGGATGTCGCTGCGCGGATCGACGCCGGTCGAGTCCGGCGCGGGCACACTCGCGGTGATGGTCGGCGCGAGCTTGTCCTCCGGGCCTCCGCTCGGCGGCACGCTCACCGCGCACGCGACCGACACCGCCGCCCATGCGCACATCGCAACCAGCGCTCTCTGCCGCGCGTTCCAGACGTGGAGCATGCGACCCTCTAGGCGCGCGGATGCGCCTTGCGATACACCTTCTTGAGGTGCTCGATGGACACGTGGGTGTAGATCTGGGTGGTGGAAAGACTCGCGTGCCCGAGCAGCTCCTGCACCGCGCGCAGGTCGGCGCCGTGGTCGAGCATGTGCGTGGCGAACGCGTGCCGGAGCGCGTGCGGCGATGCCTTGCTCACACTGGCGACGCGGGAGAGGTAGCGGCGGACGATGCGCTGCACCGTTCGCGGGCTCACGCGCCCGCCCGGCCGGCCCTCGAACGCGGGCGAGCGACCGTGTGACTCCAGTGCGCCGGCGCCGAAGCGCTCCCGCCAGTACGCCACGAGCGCATCCTTTGCGCGCCCGCCCACCGGCACGACGCGCGCCTTGTTGCCTTTGCCGCGCACCACGACGCGATCGCCGAGCGGCAGGAAGTCGGCGACGTTGAGTGCGACCAGCTCGCGCAGGCGCACCCCCGCGCCGTAGAGAAACTCGAGCACGGCGCGGTCGCGCAGACCCGTCAGCGTCCCGTCGGGCAGGTCCATCATCGTCTCCAGGCGTTCCTCGCTCACGATGGTCGGCACCGAGCGCCGCGACACGCGCTGGGCGATCTGTCGCGTCGGGTCGTCCTTGACCACCTTGCGCGAGCGCAGGAACGCGAAGAACGCCCGCAGCGCCGCGACGCGCCGCATCATCGAGCGGCTCGATTTTCCCTGGCTCACTTCCCCGGCCAGGAACGCACGGATATCGAGCGGCGTGATCGACGCCACTTCCGGCGACGACTCGCTATCCGGATCGAGATGGCGCGCGAACAGCGCGAGGTCGCTCGTGTAGGCCTCGACCGTGCGCGGCGAGAGTCCCCGCTCGTGCTCGATGAAGGTGCGAAACTTCTCTACGGCTTCGTCGAGATGCATGGGAAGACTATAGCTGCCCGGCTGGAAACGTCCGAAGTGGAATTTTGACGCTGTGTTGCACGCGTCGAGCCCGCGCGGGTCCTGTCCGCGAGCAGCCCCCTTCGGACTGCGCCGCGCGGCCGCTGCCTGGTACATCAGCAGGCTCAACGACTTTACCCGGGCGCGGCTCCGTCCTCGGGGCGCAGCCCCGCGCGCGGCCACCCG
>DASVAK010000300.1:0-24494 GCA_036376395.1 Candidatus Krumholzibacteriia bacterium | reverse complement strand
GCGGACAGGAGCCGCGCGGTTGCGTTAACTAGACTGCGACGTGATTGGGGAGAACGCCGAGCAGCGTCTTGAAGGTTTCCACTTTGCCGCGGCGGAAGTAGGTGCGCGGAACGCGCTTCGAGATTCCGCACATCACTTCGTAGCAGATCGTGTCGGCCCAGGCCGCGAGGTCGTGAAACGTGATCGTCTCGCCGCCCTGGGTTCCCACCAGCACCACTTCGTCACCCGGCTTCGGCGGCTGCGGGACGTCGGTGAGATCGACCATGGTCATGTCCATCGTCACGCGTCCCACGATGGGAACGCGCATTCCCCCGACCAGTACCTGACCGCGGCCCGAGAGGTGAAACGGGTAGCCGTGGCCATAGCCCACCGGCACCACGCCGATCAGCGAGTCGCGCGACGTCACGAACGAGCGCGCGTAGCTGATGGTGCTTCCCGCCGGAAAGCGGCGGGCGCGCGCGATGCGCGACTTCCAGCTCATGATGGGCGTGACATTCACGCCGGTGTGCCCGGCCACCGGGTGCAGGCCGTAGGCGAGCAGGCCGGGGCGGATCATCGTCATGCGCGATTCGGCGATGGCGTCGATCGCCGCCGTGTTGGCGCTGTGCACCAGGCCGGGGTCGATGCCGCTCGCGCGCAGGCGATCGATCAGGGCGAGAAAACGCCGGATCTGCCCGCGCGTGAATTCGGCGTCGCTGTCGGAAACGGGAAAGTGCGTGTACAGCCCGCGCAGACGGACCCCCGGCGCCGCGGCCACACGCTGAATTTCCTCGAACGCCTCCGTCTCCGACACACCGGTGCGCCCCATTCCGGTGTCGACCTCCACGTGCGCATCGACGACCGCGCCCGGCGCGTCGCGGGAGACCGCGAGCGCCATGTCGGAGGATGAGATCGTGATCGCCAGCTGGTGGCGCGCCACGGCGGGAATCTCCGACTCCAGGATGGGACTCAGGATGAGGATCTCGTTCTTGATGCCGGCTTCGCGAAGCTCGGTCCCCTCGTCGACCGTGGCGACACCGAACATGCGCGCGCGCGATGCGGCCGCCCGTGCCACCTGCACGGCGCCGTGGCCGTACGCGTCCGCCTTGACGGTCAGAAGGGTGGCGACGTCGCGCCCCACGTGCTGCTGGATGCGTTCGAGATTCTGGTCGAGGATGTCGAGGTTGATTTCCAGCCAGGTGGGAAGCCGCTTCATGCACCGCACGCTATCGCAGGGCCGAAAACAGCGTCAAGCAACCATTCGACCGCTCCCCCGGCCCCGAGATTTTCCCCCCGGGGGACGGTCGTATGCGCTAGTATGGCTTGCCGTTACCGGGACCGGCCAGCCGGACAAACCCCTTGACACTTCGCGGTTAAACGTGGTTACTTTCAATCTGATCCCACCACTCGATTCATCGGGTACGGCACAGCCCAACAGCCCGGTTTCCAGACCATTGCATATTGCCTCCCTCCAAGGAAGGGACCTGGAATGAGAAAGCGTAACCTGTTGTCCCTCGCAGTGTTTCTCTGTGGGTCACTCGCTCCCTCGCTCCTCACCGCCAGGGTCGATACGCCGCCCGAAGAACTCAAGAAAGGCCAGTTGGGCCCCCAGCGCATCTTCGTGCTGGACGGATCCAACGTGCACAACGTCGGAGAGCTCCAGATGCACGTCGGCAACTGGGGCAACTTTGGCTCCTGGCCCAACTCCGGATTCACCTTCGCCGAAGCGCCCTCGGCCCAGTGGCCGGCCGGCAGCGGCGTCGAATATCTCTTCGCCGCGGGCATCTGGGTTGGCGCGCTAAAGGCCGGCGTCCCCGCCGTGTCGGTGGCCGCCTACCAGTTCGAGTTCCGCCCGTCGCAGGACGCCCGCGATATCATGTATCGGGCATCCGAGGGCTCCCGGGGCGGCAACCGCCGGCCCTCCGCCACCGCGGATGACGACCGCGACGGCACCATCGACGAGGACTGGCTGAACGGCTACGACGACGACGGCGACGGCGAGATCGACGAGGACTTCTCGGCCATCTCCAAGCAGATGTTCTCGTGCCAGTACACCGACTACGAATCCTCCTCGACGCAGATCTACCCGCAGCACAACCCGCTGCACCTGCACGTCCGCCAGGAGAGCTACCAGTGGGAGGAAGACCGCTTCGACGACTTCGTCGGGGCGCAGTTCTACATCACCAACACCGGCAACGACGTGCTGAGCGACCTCTACATCGGCTTCTTCGCCGACGGCGACGCCGGCCCGCGTGAAGCCGAGAACTACTGGGAAGACGACGGCACGGGCTTCATCCGCGTGCCTATCAAGTGCACGGACCTCGGCCCGGTGTCGATGGACATCGCGTACGTCTACGACGTCGACGGCGACGAGGGACGCACTACCGGGTACCTCGGCGTGCTCTTCCTGGGCCACACCATCGATCCCAACGGCGAATTTGCTCCGCGGCGCGTCGGCGTCGCGTCGTACGCCAATTTCTCGGGCAACCAATCCTACGAAGACGGCGGCGACCCGACCAACGACTTCGAGCGCTACGAGCTGCTGCACAAGGAGACCATCGACCGCGACGCGACCATCCCGCGCGACTATCGAATGATGATGGCGGCGGGTCCGTTCAGCGAGCTGCTGCCGGGCAGCACGCTGGTCTTCCAGACCGCATTCGCCATCGGGAACGGCATCGACGGGCTGAGGGACAATGCCGCCAACGCCCAGCTCACCTTCGAAGGCGCGTGGTTCAACCTGGATGGAAACAGCCTCACGGGTATCGTCGGCCGTGAGACTCGCGTGGACGGTCCGGCGAACGAGATCTACATCGATTCCTGTCTCTACCCGGGACAGCAGCCCATCAACATCGCGCGCGGCCAGACCGTGTACATCAACAACGACTGCTACGAGGAAAAGCTCGCGTTCCAGTACTGCGCGTACCCGGACAGCTCGAAGTACAAGACCGGCATCAACGGCCAGGAAACGCAGATCAGCTGGATCGTCGGCACCGCGCCGCCGCCGCCGAGCATGCGCCTCGACCCCAGCAACCGTGACGGCGTGGCCATCTACTGGGACAACTTCAGCGAGTCGCAGCCCGACGTGAAGACGCAGCGTCTCGATTTCGAGGGCTACCGCGTGTTCCGCGCCGACAACTGGGGTCGCCCCGAGGGCACATCCGTGTCCAACGGCCCCAGCGCCGAGCTCTGGAAGCTCCTCTTCCAGGCCGACCTGCGCAACAACTTTGGCGAGGATACCGGCCTCGACCGCTTCCGCTACGAACCGCTCACGCACGTGCTGACAGCGTCGCAGAAGGAAGACATGGTCCATTCCATCCAACAGTTCCTGATCGAGTATCCGGGCCAGAATCCTCCCTGCCCGCAGGGCGTCACGCCGGAAGTGTGCGATACGCTGTGGGCGCTCGCGGCGTGGGACCTCGGGCTCGAGGAGGGGCGGCAGTACTACCGTTACATCGACCGGGCCATCCACCGCGGCCGTCCGTACTTCTACGCGGTGACGGCGAGCGACCACAACATCGACGACGCCACCGGCGCCTTCTCCGACGGCAAGGTGGGCGACCCGTCGTCCAACTTCTCCTACGTCGAGCCGACGACGCCGTCGCAGCTCGATTACGCCTACCACGAGGATGCCGTGTTCGTGGTGCCCAACCCGGCCACGACCGAATCGATGCAGGCGTGGACGCTCTCGCCCAACAACGAAGACCCGACCGGCATCAAGGTGGAGTTCCGCAACCTGCCCGCCGACCGCGGCACCATTCGCATCTACACGGTTGCCGGCGACCTCGTCGAGGAACTGCCGTTCGACGGCCGCAACGGCGTGGGCACGATGAAGTGGGACCTCGTGAGCCGCAACGGCCAGGACGTCACCAGCGGCGTGTACATCTTCTCGGTGGAAACCGACACGAACAAGGCGTTCAAGCGGAAGATCGGCAAGTTCGTCGTGATCCGCTGACGCGCTGAAAACCGGACAGCAACAGAAAAGGCACGGTCCGCCGGGACCGTGCCTTTTTCTTTTGCGATGGTGCGCGCGCCGTTATCCGCGCAGCTTCTTGAACTCCTCCGTGATCTTCGGAACGATCTCGAAGAGATCACCCACGATCCCGTAGTCCGCTTTCTGGAAGATAGGCGCGTTCTCGTCTTTGTTGATGGCTACGATCACCTTCGAGGTGCGCATGCCCACCAGGTGCTGGATCGCCCCCGAGATGCCGACGGCGATGTAGAGCTTCGGGTTGACCACCTTGCCGGTCTGCCCGACCTGCGCCGAATGCGGTCGGTAGCCCGCGTCCACCGCGGCGCGCGATGCGCCCACGGACGCCCCCACCGTTTTCGCGAGATCCTCGAGGAGCGCGAAATTCTCCGCGCTCTTGAGCGAGCGCCCGCCCGCCACGATGATCTCCGCCTCGGTGATGTCCCGGGTTCCGGTGGCCGTCTGGACGACTTCCTTGACGCGTCCACGCACGTGCTTCTCTTCGATCTGTACCGGCACTGCCACGACGTCCGCGCTCCCCGACCCCGTCGCCGGCGCGAAGATGTTGGGCCGGATGGTCGCCATCTGGACCGGAGCGACGGATTCGACCTCCGCGACCACCTTGCCGGAATAGACCGGTCGCTTGACGCGCAGCGTCCCATTGCTCAGGCCGAGCTCGGTGCAGTCGGAGAAGAGCGCCGCCCCGCAGCGGGCCGAGGCCCGGGCCGCCAGGTCGCGACCCATCGCCGTGGCGCCGAAGAGCACCACGCCGGCGTCCGCCGCCTGCACGATGGCGGCCAGCGCGACCGCGTATCCCTGCGAGGAGTACGAGGAGAGCAGGGCGTGGGTCGCCGTGTAGACCTTCGCGACGGGCAGCGCTTTCGCGTCGCCGGCCGCCTGCTCGGCGCCGTCGCCGACCAGCCCCAGCGCCACCGCACCGCCTCCCGCCTGGGCGAGCTGGGCCGCGGCCGTGACGAGCTCGCGCGTGATGGGCTTGAGCGCGCCGTTTCGAACCTCTCCGAATACCAGGATGGTCTTGGCCATGTCAGATCACCTTCGCTTCTTCGCGCAGCAGGCGCGCCAGTTCCTTTGCCTGCGCGGCCGCATCGCCCGGGATCATCTTGACGGGCGGGCGTTCGGGCAGGCCGTGGTACTTGACGAGGCGGGTGGCGCTTCCCTTTGCGCCGACCTGCTCCGGCTTGAGCGGCAGGTCGGCGAGGCCCACCTTGCGGATCTCTTTCTTCTTCGCCTTCATGATGCCGGGCAGCGACGCGTAGCGCGGCTCATTGAGCCCCTTGTCGCACGTGATCATGGCGGGGAGCACGAGCTCGACCATTTCGTCCGCGCCCTCGACGCGACGGCGCGCGGTCGCGCGGCTGCGATCGTCGGAGAGGACGAGCTCGGTGACGATCTGCGCCTGCGGGATGTCCAGGTACTCCGCGATGGCCGCGCAGGTGAACGCGGCGTCGTCGTCGATACCCTGCTTTCCGCCCAGGACCAGGTCGGCGCCCACCAGGCGGACCGCCTCGGCCAGCACGCGCGCGCTGGCGTGCGCGTCGCCGCCCTCGAAGGCCGGATCATTCACGTGCACGGCGTCGTCGGCGCCCATCGCGAGCGCGGTACGCAGGACCTCGACCACGCGATCGGGTCCCATCGACACCGCCACCACCGTGACGTCGCTCTTCAGGCGCTCGCGTATGCGCAGACCCTCTTCCACCGCGTACTCGTCGTACGGGTTCATGACAAACTTGATCCCGGCCGGGTCGATCGACACGCCATCTGCGGCGATTTTGATCTTTGACTCCGTATCGGGAACGCTCTTCACCAGCACCACGATCTTCACGAGTGGTCCTCCTTGATGCGGCCGCGACGAACGCGCAGGCGCGCGGGCCCCGTTGTTATTGCAGATTCTTGAGCACGTGACGCGCGATCACGATGCGCTGGATCTCGCTCGTGCCCTCGTAGATTTCGGTGATGCGGGCGTCGCGGAAGAAGCGTTCAACGGGGAAATCCTCGAGGTAACCCGCGCCGCCGTGGATCTGGACCGCCTCGCGCGCCGCGTTGTTCGCCGTCTCCGACGCGAACAGCTTGGCCATCGCGGCTTCCTTGCCGTGGGGCTTCCCGGCATCCTTGAGGCTGGCCGCGTTGTACACGAGCAGGCGCGCCGCTTCGAGCCGCATCGCCATGTCGGCGATCTTGAACTGGATGGCCTGGAACTTCCCGATCGGCTGGTCGAACGCCTCGCGCTCGCCCGCGTACTTGATCGATGCGTCCAGGCAGGCCTGTGCGATGCCGACCGCCTGCGCGGCGATACCGATGCGGCCGCCGTCAAGCGTGTGCATGGCGATCTTGAAACCGGAGCCCACTTCGCCGAGCACGTTCGCGGCCGGGACGCGCATGTCCTCGAACACCAGTTGCACGGTGCTCGACGCGCGCAGCCCGAGCTTGTCTTCCTTCTTGCCCACCGCGTAGCCCTTCATCCCGCTCTCGACGACAAACGCCGTGATGCCGCGGGTCTTGTGCGACGTGTCGGTGCGCGCCATCACCAGCACGATATCGGCCTCGGCGCCGGTGGTGATGAAGTTCTTGGTGCCGTTGAGCACGAAGTCGTCGCCGTCCCGGACGGCCGCCGTGACCAGCCCTGCCGCGTCACTGCCCGAGCCGGGCTCGGAGAGCGCGTAGGCGCCCAGGTGTTCACCCGTGGCGAGCTTCGGGAGATAGCGTCGCTTGATGTCCTCGTTGCCCCAGTGGACGATCGGCGAGTTGACGAGCGAGTTCTGCACCGACATGGTGACGCCCGTCGAGGCGCACACGCGGTTGACCTCCTCGAGCGCGAGCACAAGCGCGAGGTTGCCGGCGCTGGTGCCGCCGTACTGCTCGGGCACGGCCATGCCGAGAAAGCCCATCTTCCCCAGCTTCTTTACGATGTCGAGCGGGAACTTGCCCTCGCGGTTGTGGCGGTCGGCGACCGGCGCGATTTCGTGGTCGGCGAATTCGCGGGCCGTCTCCTGGATCATCCGCTGCTCGTCGCTCAGCGTGAAAAGCACGGGAATTCCTCGTTTTTGGGGGTGTGGGAAGCCCGGAAGGGTCCGGGATCCCGGCGCGGGTCCCGGTTGCGGACGCAACCACGGACCTGCGCGCCACTTGCGGCATTGGGGGCACCGTACCCCAGCGCCCGGTGAGTGTCAACGGGCTTTTGGGACACGGTCGTGTGTTACTTGAGCATCAGCATCTTGCGTGTGGTCGCGAAACCGGGCGCCGTCATGCGATAGAAGTAGATGCCGGAGCTCACCGGGCTGCCCGCGTCGTTGCGACCGTCCCACTGCGCCACGTACCGGCCCGGTGCCTTCGTCCCCGTCACCAGCGTGCGCACCCGCGCCCCCCGGACGTCGTACACCACCAGGTTCACGCCCGCCTTCGTCCCCGGCGATCCCTCCGGGACCCAGTACTCGATCTTCGTCACCGGGTTGAACGGGTTGGGGAAGTTCTGGCCCAGCGCCGCCCGGCTCACCGGCACGTACACGCCCATCGTCTGGTGCACCACGCCCGTGTCGCCCGAGAGCCGGTAGATGTACTTGCTCCCCATCTCGACGCGGCTGTCGCTCACGTGCACGCGGCCCTCCACCCCGTCCGCCTCCACGCGCCGCGCGATGCGCTGGAACGAGCCCACCGTTTCGCCGGAGAGCTCGGCGCGTTCCACTTCGAAGAACCGCCCCGCTTCGACGGGCACATACCAGTCCAGCACCACCTGGTCGTCCGAGACCGTGTAGGTGAAGCGTGCGGCTTCGACCGGCGTCGGAACCGCGAAGCCCAGCCGGCCGGTGTTGTAGAGGTTGGCGTGGAAGCGCGGCCACACGGCGTTCGACGCGCTCCACGTGCTGGTGAAGTGCCAGACGTAGACTTTCTTGTCCCAGCCGGCGGCCACGACGTCCACCTTGCCGTCCTTGTCGACATCGGCGACGGTGGGAACGCCGCGCATGGCGTCTTCGGTGGTCAGCGGGAATCCGGCCAGCGCCACGCCGTTGCGATTCCAGGCCCAGATCTTCTTCTCCTCGCTGCCGACGAGCACGTCACGCAGACCGTCGCCGTCGATGTCGGCAATGACGGGCGACGACTCGGTGTACGTGGTCGTCGAATACGTCGTCGGGAAACCCGGCATGTCGGTGCCGGTGAAGGTGAGCCCGTAGAGCTTGCCGTTGGCGGAGGGCACGAACGTCTCCAGCTTGCCGTCTCCGGTGACATCGCCGATGGCGGGCGAGGGCGCGAAGAACTGCCCGTTCGGGAGCGTGCGCGACCACAGGTCGGTGCCGTCGTTCTTGATGGCGCGCACGATGCCGTTGCGCGTGTTGACGACGATCTCGAGGTCCCCGTCGCCGTCGACATCGCCGATGGCCGGGCTGCCGGAAATGTCGTCGGTGAGCGCCACCGGGAAACCGGTCACGCTGGTGCCGTCCTCGTTGTACACGAGCACCTGGTTGCCCTGCGAGCCGACGATGATCTCGTTCTTGCTGTCGGTGTCGATGCTCGCGATGGCCGGCGTCGAGTAGTGGAAGGAGCAGTTGGTGAGACGCGCGAACACGCCCTGCGTCGAGGGATTGGCGTCGCCGTCACGGTACTCGCTTCCGTCCCGCTTCCACACGTAGAGCACGCCGAGCTCGTCGACGGCGATGATCTCGTTCAGGCCGTCGCCGTTGATGTCGCCCACCACCAGCCCGGCGCGGATGAAGTTCTCGACGCTTCGCGGCCAGCCGCTCACCACCGCGCCGTTCGACTTGAACACGAACACCTGCTTGGTGTCGCGCGACGCGCACACGATGTCGAGGCCGCCGCCGCCGTCGATCGGCGCCAGCGCCACCGGACTCACGTAGCTCTGTCCCTGCGTGTTGAGCACGCCCCAGGTGAGCGGGCTGGAGTCGCCGTCCACCATCTCGTTGCCGTTCGCGTGCCACGCGTACACGTACTTGTCGCCGATCACGATCTCATTGTCGCCGTTGCCGTCGATGTCGCCGACCGCCACCGACGAGGTGGTTTCCATCTCCATTTCGATGGGCCACCCCTGCAGCTGCGCGGGGTTGGTACTGCCCGAGAACGCCGTGGTCTGCGGGCTCTCGTTGCCCGAGACGTCGACTGCTCCGACCTTGTACCAGTACGTCGTCGTGGCGCTCAGCCCCGTGTCGATGAACAGCGTGTGCGGCACCGGGTCGACGTTGACCTGGGTGTAGGTGCCGCCCGAGCTCGTCGAGCGGTAGATGTTGTAGTACTTCACGTCCGTGCTCGCGCTCGGCGCCCAGTTCAGGCGCAGGCGGTCGACGCCCAGGCTGGCGTCGATCACGATCGTGCTCGCCGCCGTGGGCGTGCGCAGCTCGACGGTGTCCTCGTAGGCCCGGCCGTAGGTGTCGATGATGCGCAGGCGCAGCCGGTGTTCCACCGCCACGCTGCTCTCGGTAAGCGTGATGCCGGTCGTGTTCTCCGCGGAGGCCAGGCTGTTGATGGCCGCCACCGCCGAGGTTCCCCCGCCGCCGATGGTGAACGCGCCGTCGAGGTCGAAGGCGGTCATGGTGCCGCCCGGGAATGTCCCCGTTCCGAAATTCTTCATCTTGTAGAACAGGCGGAACTGCTCGCCCGCTTCCACCGTGCCGTTGCCGTTGCCGGTGCCGGTGTCGTCGACGCGGAGCTTGACCAGGCCCAGCACCGGTGTGTGCACGACCTTCTTGAAATCGTCGCGCCACGTGTCCACGCCGTTGTTCCTGATGATGAGCACGAACGGCGCCGAGTGCTGGTCCGCAATCGAGGACGAGAAGGCCACGCGGCACCCGCCGGTCATGGTCTGGGTCGCGCCGGACGCGATGGTCGTGCCGGCGGCGGTGCTGTCGGTCACGGTGACGGCCGCGTCGCTGTCGCGAAGGATCACGCTGATCGTGCCGCTGGTCGCGGTGCCGTTGTTCTTGAGCGAGAAGGCGAGGTCGACGGTTTCGCCGCTCTCGATCACGCCGTTGCCGTTGCCGGCGGTGCCACCCGCGTTGTCGTCGTCGATGGTGATGCTGTTGATGGCGAGGTAGGCGCCCGTGCCCCCCACCGTGATGGTTCCCTCGTAGCGTTTCTTGTCGCGCGCGGTGACCACGACGTCGATCGTGCCCACGCTCTCGGCGCGGAACGGCAGCGTGACCTGCCCGCTCGCATTGGTCTGACCGACGCGGTAGTCGTCGTTGCCCTTGGTGAGGCAGACCACGGCCGACTGAACCGGGTTGCCGCCGCTCGTCACCGTCACGGTGATGTTGTTGGTTCCCTTGCCCACGCTGGCGACGTGCGCCACGGAGAGCGTCGCGACCGGGCCGGTCCACAACGGCATCTCCGGGTCGCCCAGCAGGCAGTAGGTGAAATGGGTCCAGCGGTCGCCGCTGTCGCTGGCCTCGGCGAAGGCGGTGCGCGCCTCGCGCGATCGCGCGAACGCCTCGCCCAGGTGCACGACGCCCTGGTTGAACATGAGGTCGTAGTAGTCGACCATGTATTCGGTGGCCACGGTCGGGAAGGCGCTGTCGTTGGATCCGACCACGGAAACGGCGCCGCCGTTGGGGTTGCGCATGAAGTACTCCGCGAGACACTCGTAGGTGTAGGCCGCCGCGGTGCAGTTGAGCAGGTTGAGGTTTGCGAGTTTGACGCCGTTGGTGAGCGCGGCCGCGTCGGCATTGACCAGGCTGGCGTCGCCCACCGACATGTTGAAGCGGTATCCGTGCCCGAGATGGATCACGTGGTTGTAGCCGGTGTTGAGCGAATCGATCGCCGCCTGCCGTGTCTCTGGAAGCGACCCCGGGTAGAGCGAGTTCGTCTCGTAGTTGCGCGCCACCGCGAGCGACGGGCTCGTGAACGCCGCAAGCCGCGCGTATTCGGCCAGGTCCGCGCCGTTGAGCGAAATGCCATCGCCCGGATGGTAGTTCGAGGGAAAGAGCACCTCGGCCAGGAAGAGGACCTTCTTCGGGAACGCGAGGTGCGTCGGCCGCTCGTAGTTCTTCACCTTGTTGACCATCGTCAACGCTTCGGCATTGTTGCGCGACGGGAGCCGTCCCACGTACACCTCCGACCACAGGTCGGCGTCGTCGGTGCCGAACTCACCGAACACGTCGTCGTGATCGGCGTTCCAGTCCCCATCCAGGCATCCGAAGTACATATCCGCGGGGTTCGAGCGCCCTTGCCCCGCGGGATAGAAGATGCTGAATGCCAGGCGCACCGGGACCTGCCCCGTGTCTCCGCCGAGCAGGAGGTACTTGATGCCCCAGAGCGAGTACGCGTCCTTCACGAAGTTGCGGATCGTCTCGGCCATGTCCGAGCCGTTGCGGTAGTGCGCCGCGATCCACTCCGTCGTCCGTACCACGGTGGGAACGCCCTTGCTCGTCTTCCAGTCGGCCAGCGCCTGGTAGGTCGCCGCGAGCGAATCGTTGGTGACGATGACGTAGTCCACCGGACTGCCCTCCAGCGAGGGATACGTCGACGCCGTGAATCCGCCCTGCACGTCGGGCACGACCACTTCGGTGAACAGGTACGACGCGAGAGCCTCCGGATTGACCACGACGCGTGAGAGATCGCCGCGAATGCCCTCGCGCCAGCCGTCGCGGTGACGGACCCGCCCCGCGGTGGTGACGGAGAGCGCCTGCGTGTCGATGTGGAGAACGACACTCCCGGCCCGGATCAGCCCGTCGGCGTCGCTGAACCCGAACGGATGCACGGCGAAGCTCGCGATCTGGTAACCGTGGAGGGTGGCGGTACCGAGGTACTCGACGCGCTGGCGCGCGCTCTGTTCGTAGTTCGCGGGGGCCGTCGTGACGACTTCGCCGTCGCTGGTGGCCATCGGTTCGGCGACACCGGGGCGAGCGCCATCGCGGACCGTGGCCGGGTCCCCGAACACGAACGAGAAGGACGCCACCTCCTCGCCCTGCGGCATGACGACACGAACCACGCGATACGGAAGCTGCGCGGAGCCGGGCTGGACGGGGATGTCCCAACCGGCCTGCCTCAGGTCGACGAGGTCCTGCGCGGCGGGCTGCCCGAGATGGGCGCGGGGCTCGGGAAGATGGACATCCAGGTCGAGCCGGGCGGCGAGCGACGACCGGCCGGCAAGGAGGGCGGAGGCGAATACCATCAACAGCGCCAGCGGTCGGGCAACGGATCTCGCGAACATGGTGCCTCCACGCGAACGACGCCGGGGGTCACGGCCGCCATCGCGGTGCGAAAACGTTGTGTTGGACGGCATGACGCAACCGGAATGCGCCGCACCGCATGGAGTTTCAGAGCCTGGTAATGGAGATGAAAACCGTAGTTGGTAGCAGTCGCGATGTGTGCCGTGGAGCCCCCGCGGTTGTCGACCTTTGGTAATGCAGCGACCTTGATTATACCGCGATCCGGGCCCCGCAGTCAATCCGTCGCGCTCGAAAGCCCTCTTCCGCGAACCCTGAGTTCGCGGGTCCGGTCCGCCGGCCTACTTGAGCAGCACCATCTTGCGGACCGCCGAGAAATTCCCGGACGTCATGCGATAGAAATAGATGCCGGAGCTCACCGGGCTGCCCGCGTCGTTGCGACCGTCCCACTGCGCCACGTACCGGCCCGGCGCCTTCGTCCCCGTCACCAGCGTGCGCACCCGCGCCCCCCGGACGTCGTACACCACCAGGTTCACACCCGCCTTCGACCCCGGCGATCCCTCCGGGACCCAGTACTCGATCTTCGTCACCGGGTTGAACGGGTTGGGGAAGTTCTGGCCCAGCGCCACGCGGCTCACCGGAACATACACGCCCATCGTCTCGTCCACCACACCACTCTCGCCCGTGAGCCGGTAGATGTACTTGCTCCCCATCTCGACTCGGCCGTCGCTCACGTGCACCCGGCCCTCCGGGCCCGATTCAACACGTGTCACGATGCGCTGGAACGATCCCACCGTCTCGCCCGAGACCTCCGCCCGTTCCACCCCGAACACCCGGCCCGCCTCAACTGGTACGTACCAGTCCAGTATCACCTGGTCGTCGGAGACCGCGTAAGTGAAGCGCGCTCCCTCGACCGGTGTCGGAACCACGAAGCCCAGCCGGCCGGTGTTGTAGAGGTCGGCGTGGAAGCGCGGCCACGGTGCATTGGCTGCATTCCAGGTTCCCGAGAAATCCCAGACGTAGACGTTCTTGTCCCAGCCCGCCGCGACCAGGTCGACATCGCCGTCCTGGTCGACGTCGGAAACGGTGGGAACGCCGCGCATGGCGTCGTCCGTGAACAACGGGAAACCCGCCAGGGGCTGGCCCGCCACGCTGAACGCGCGGATATAGTGCGACTCGTCGCCGATCACGATGTCGGGCGACCCGTTGCCGTCCACATCGGCGATCACCGGCGACGACTCGGTGTATCCGCCCGTGGTGTTGTAGAACACCGGCCAGCCGGGCAGGAAGTTCCCGACGCTGTCGATGCCGTAAACGCGGCCGTTCTTCGCGGGAACGAACATCTCGAGTTTCGCGTCGCCGGTGACGTTGGCGAGCACCGGAGAGGGTCCGAAGAAGAGCGTGTTCTGGAAGAACTGGAACACCAGCTGGGCCGCGTTGCGGTCGAGGACGCGGAAGTTGCCGTTCATTTCATAGACGACGATGTCGAGTTTGCCGTCCGCGTTGACGTCGCCGAGCGCGGGACTGCCGGCGATGTCGCTGGTCAGGACGTAGGGCCAACCGGCGACGATGGTGCCGTCACCGTTGAAGACGTAGACACGATCGCTCTGCGAACCCACCACCAGCTCGAGCTTTGTATCGGTGTCGAAATTGCCGATGGCCGGCGTCGAGTAGTTGAACGTGCAGACGGGCATACGGTAGAAGACGCCCTGCGTCGCGGGGTTTGCGTCCCCGTCGATCAGCTCCGTGCCGTTGGTGCGCCACACGTAGATGACACCCTTCTCATCGACCGCGATGATCTCGTTCAGGCCGTCGCCGGTGATGTCGCCCACGACCAGGCCCGAGCGGACGTTGTTCTCCAGCGTGCGCGGCCAGCCGCTCACCACCTGTCCGTGGTAGTTGAACACGTACACTTCCTTGGTATCGCGCGACGCGCACACGATATCGAGACCGCCCGACCCGTCGATGGGCGCCAGCGCGGGGTGCGACACGAACGAGCTCCCGAGCGGCGAGAGCAGCCCCCACGTCTGCGGATTGCCGTCACCGTCGATCATCTCAATGCCGTTGGCATGCCAGGCGTAGACGCGGTCGGCGCACGCGACGATGTCGAGCTGCCCGTCGCCGTCGATGTCGCCGACAGCCGGCGACGAATTGGTCTCGACCTGCATCGCGATGGGCCATCCCGCGAGCTGCGGTGGATTGGTGCTGCCCGAGTAGGCGGATGACAACGCGCTCTCGTTGCCCGACGTGTCGACCGCGGTGGCCTTGAAGTAGTAGATCGTGTTGGGATTGAGCCCGTCGTTGACGTAGAAGGTGCTGGCCACGGGATCGGGGTTGGCCAGCGTGTACGGGCCGCCCGTTGCCAGCGCGCGGTAGAGGTTGTAGCGCGACGCGTCGGCGGACACGCTCTTCGTCCACGTGACCCGCAGCTTGTCGGGACCGAGTGACGGGTCGATGACCAGCGCGGTGGGCGCGAACGGCGCGCGCAGCTCCACGATGTCGTTGGTCGCGCGGCCCTCCGTGTCCACGATGGCCACGGCGAGGCGGTGGCCGGTCGCCACCGACGGCTCGATCATGATGAGCCCGGGTGAATTCTCCACCTCGGCGAGTGACGCCGCCGCGGGATAGGTGTCGATGCTGTCGACGAACGTGAAGCCGTTGTCGAGATCGGTGAGCGTCACCGTGCCGCCGGGGAAGGCGCCGGTTCCGAAATTCTTGAGCTTGTAGAAGAGCTTGAACTGCTCGCCGGCCTCGACCACGCCGTTGCCGTTGCCCGTGCCGGTGTCATCGATACGGAGCTTCACCAGGCCCATCCCGGGCTGGTGGATCAGCTTCTTGAACTCTTCGCGCCACGTCTCGACGCCGTCGTTCTTGATGACCATCACGATGGGCACGGGGTGCTCGTCGGGCGTGTTGGCGTCGAACGCGACGCGGCAGCCTCCGAACGTCACCACCGTGCCGCCCGGGGCGATGACGCCCCCGGTCGCCGTGCTGTCGATCAGCGTGAGGGCGGGGTCGCTGGTGCGAAGCGTGATCGTCACGTTGCCCGTGGAGAGCAGGCCGCTGTTGCGGAGCGTGAACGCGACGTCAACGGTTTCCCCGCCGTCGATGACACCGTTGCTGTTTCCGGAGGTGCCGCCGGCGTTGTCGTCGTCGACCGTCATGTTGTCGAGCTTCACGTACGGAAGCGCGTTGGTCACCGTGATCGAACCGGACTTGCGCGCGTGGTTGTGCGCGGTCGCCACCACGCTGATGGTTCCCGCGGTCTCCGCCCGGAACGAGAGCGTCACCTGGCCGAGCGCGTCGGTGAGGCCGACCTCGTAGTCCTCGTCGTTCTTCGACAGGCACACCAGCGCCGAGTCCACCGGCGACACGCCGTCCGTCACCGTCACCGTGATCGAATTCGTCCCCTGCGCGACCGTGGGCACGTGTGCCAGCGTCAGCGGCGTGACGGGGCCGGTCCACATCGGCATCTCGGGCTCGGCCAGCAGGGTGTAGATGTAGTGCGTCCAGCGATCGATGTAATCGCCCGCGAGCGCCAGCGGCGTGCGCGGAAGGCGGGACCGCGCGAACACCTCGCCGGCGTGGAGCACGGGATTCACCGGGCGGAAGAGCAGCCGGTAGTACTCGTTCATGTAGTACTGCGACGCGTTGGGGAACGCGCTGTGGTTCGCGCCGATCACCGAGACCGCGCCGCCGTTGGGGTTGCGCAGGAAGTGCTCGGCGATGCACGAGTAGGTGTATTCCGCGCCCGTGCAGTTGAGGAAATACAGGCAGGCCAGCTTGTTGCCGTTGGTCAGCGCGTCGACGTCGGCGTTCACGATGCTCACGTCGCCCACCGACATGTTGAAGCGGTAGCCGTGGCCGACGTGGACCACGTGGTTGAACCCGTTGTCGAGCGAGTCGAGCACCGCGACGCGGTTTTCGTCCACGGAACCCGGGAACAACTCCTCGGTCTCGTACATCCGCGTGATATTGAGGTTCGGACTGGTCAGGTAGAGGTTGCGCACCGTCTCGGTGAGGTCGGCGCCGTTGAATGTGATCGGCTGCGGCGGCGCCCAGCCCACCGGGAACAGCACCTCGCCCAGCAGCAGGATGCGCTTCGTGAAACTCGCCACCGCCGGCGTCTCGTACGAGATGACCTTGTTGATCATCACGGTGGCATCCGCGACCGATTCCGACGGCATGCGTCCCACGTACACCTCGGCGTAGAGGTCGGCGTTGTCGGCCGGCGTTTCGCCGAAGACGTCGTCGTGATCGGCGTTCCAGTCGCCGTCGAGGCAACCGAAGTACATGTCGACGGCCAGGAGCTGCCCGCCGTCGTAGAACGTGCTGTACGCCATCCGCGGAGGAATCTCACCCGTGTCGCCGCCCAGCAGGAGATAGGTGATCCCCCACTTGGAGTACGCGTCGATCACGAAGTTGCGGATCGTCTCCTGGATGTCGGAGCCGTTGCGGTAGTGCGCGGCGATCCACTCGGTGGTGCGCACCACGGTGGGTACGCCCTTGGCCGTCTTCCAGTCCGCCAGCACTTGGTAGGTCGCCGCAAGCGAGTCCGGAGTCACGATGACGTACTCCACCGCGCTTCCCTCGAGCGACGGGAACGCCGTGGGCTGGAAGCCGCCCGGGCGCTTCGCAACCGGCTTCTCCTCGAAGAGGTAGCCCGCCGCGTCGGTGGGATTGATGACGATGGCGCCGAGCTCGCGTTTTGCGCGCTCGCGCACACCGGGTGACGACCGCTCCAGCCGCGCGATGCGCTGCAACGGAGCGGGCGCGGTGCGGACCTCGAGGGTCACGTCCTCGCTTGCGACCACGCGACCGTCTTCGACACGGACGGGAAAGACCGCGAAGCTCGCGATGGTGTAGCCGTGGAGCGTGCCGGTGGACAACAGCCGCACGCCTTCCGCCGGAACGGCGCCTGCGCCGCTCGTCGCCATGGCTCCGCCGCGTCCGGCGCGGCCGTCCTCGCTCAGCAACTCGCCCGAGCGCTCGATCCGGTCCGCGTCGGCGATGACCCGGTCCGCTCCCGCCATGACCCGGAACGACGCCACGTGGTCGCCCTGGGGCAGCAGCACCCCGACGATCCGGTACGGAAGCACCGGCTGGCCGCTTTCCTGGAGCAGCGCGTAGTCCGGGGCGTCCACTCGGACCGCTGTCAGTCCGTCACGCGTTTCAACGCGAACGTCGCCGGCGGACAGGTGGAGCGGAAACGAGAGCGTGCCGGCCGATACGGCCGGCACGATCAACAGCAGGGCGAGCGCGGACAGCGCGACAGGGCGTGCGAGGCGGACCATGTTTACCTCCCGGCGGCTTGCGGCGCCGCGGGATCCCGGGGCACTCCTATTTCAACAACAACATTTTCCTGGTGTCCGAGAACTGCGGGGTGGACATGCGATAGAAGTATACCCCGGAACCGACCGGCGATCCGGACTGATCGCGGCCATCCCACTCGATGCGATACCGGCCCGCCGCGCGATTGCCGTCAACCAGCGTCCGCACGCGCGCGCCGCGCACGTCGTAGACATCGAGGCGAACCGGCGTCGCCGCCGCCCCGCCGTCCGGCACCCAGAAGTCGATGTGGGTGGCGGGGTTGAACGGATTGGGGAAGTTCTGCCCGAGCCCCGCGCGCGAGACGGGCACGTAGATGCCCGCCGTCTCGTCGAGAATCGTCCCGCTCTCGTCGAGCAGCCGGAACGCGTAGCGCGCCCCCATCTCGACGTGGGAGTCCGCGAGACGGACCGCGCCGTCCGATCCCGCCACCAGGCTCGAGGCGATGCGCCGGTACGGCGACGCCACCCCGGCCACGATGTCGGCGCGCTCGACGCTGAAGCGGCCGCGCGACTCCTCGTCGACGAACCAGGCGAGGTCGAGGCGATCGGCCGATACCGCGACGGTGAAGCGGGCTCCCCCGACCGGGGTCGGAAGCGGCGTCGCGATGTTTCCATCGTTATAGAGATTGGCGTGGTACTTCGCCCACGGCGCCATGTGCGGGTTGAAGAGCTTCGGGAAATCCCACACGCGCACGCTCTTGTCCCATCCCGCCGCGATCACGTCAACGTCGCCGTCCTTGTCGAGGTCGGCGATGCAGGGTGTCGCGCGCACCGCGTCGCTCATCGCGAGCGGGAAACCGGCCAGCGTCTGGCCGGCGGCGTCCCAGCCGTTGATGAACTTGAGCTCGTTGCCGAGCACGACATCGAGCGACCCGTTGTTGTCGATGTCGGCGATCACGGGCGAGGACTCCGTCCACGACGAGGGGGCGTAGGTGACCGGCCATCCGGGAACATCGGTTCCGTTCCACTTGATGGCGTACACCTTGCGGTCCTTGCTCGGCACCACGACCTCGAGCTTGCCGTCGCCGTCGAGGTCGCCGAGTGCCGGAGAGGGCGAGAAGCTCAGGTTGTTGCTCGCCCACCGTTCCCACATGAGGGCGCCGTTGGCGCGCAGCACGCGAGTGAAGCCGCCCATCTCGTGCACGACGACGTCCAGCGATCCGTCGTCGTCGACGTCACCCAGCGCCACCGCGACGACATCGCTGGTGTAGCCCTTCGGCCAGCCCGGGAGGGTGGTCCCGTTGGCCTTGAGCACGAACACCGAGTCCCCCTGCGTGCCCACGACCAGTTCGTTGATGCCGTCGCCGTCGAGGTCGCCGGTCGCCGGGCAGCCGTACTGGTACGTGCAGTTGCTGAACTTCCGGAACACGCCCGAGGTCGACGCGTCGTTGTCGCCGTTGCGCACTTCACTGCCGTCGCGGTGCCAGGCGTAGAGAACGCCCTTTTCGTCGATGGCGATGATCTCGCGGTTGCCGTCGCCGTCGATGTCGCCCGCCACCACGCCGGCGCGGATGACGTTGAGCACCGGTCGCGGCCACCCGGCGATGACATTGCCCGTGTAGCTGAACGCGAAGACCTGTTTCGTGTCGCGCGAGGCGGCCAGGATATCGAGGCCGTTCACGTTGTCGACGTCGGCAAGCGCGATGTGCGACACGAACGAGTTGCCCTGCGTGCTGAACAGACCCCACGTCTGCGCGTTGCCGTCGCCGTCGCGCACCTCGTGGCCGTCGTCGTGCCACGCGTACACCTTGCTGTCGCCCTCCACCAGCTCGAAGTCGTTGTCGCCGTCGATGTCGCCCACCACCGGCGAGCTCACGGTTTCCGCCGCCATCGAGATCGGCCATCCCTCCACCTGGGCGGGGTTGGTGCTGGCGCTCAGCTCCGCGGAAAGCGGGCTCTCGTTGCCCGACACATCGACCGAGCTCAGCCGGTAGTAGTAGCGGGTGGTGGGATAGAGGCCGCGGTCGAGCAGGAGCGTGTGCCGCACCGCGTCCACCGACGCGACGTCATACGGCCCGCCCGGCGTCCCCGACCGGTAAACGACATACCGCTCCACGTCGGTCGCGGTGGCGGGCGGATCCCACGTGAGCTGCAGGCGGTCGGGGCCGAGGCTGGTGTCGAACAGGATATTGAGTGGCGCATCGGGACGGCGCAGCTCGAATGTCTTCTGCCAGAGATGCCCGGCGGCGTCGGTGACGTCGAGGCGCAGGTTGTGCGACACCGAGACGTCATTCTCCTTGAGCAGGAATCCGTCGGTGTTCTCGGGCGACGCCAGGCTGGCGACACTGCCGTACGCATCCGAGTTGTCGTAGAGCACGAAGACGCCGCCGGAGAGATCCACCAGCGTCGCGTTCACCGCGCGCGCGGCGCCCGTGCCGAAATTCTTGATGCGGTAGTACAGGCGAAACGTCTCGCCCGCCTGGATGACGCCGTCACCGTTGCCGGTTCCGGAATCGTTGATGCGCAGCACGGCGAATTCGATCCCGGGCGCGTGCACGACCCGGCTGAAGCGGTCGATCCACACCGGGACGCCGTTCTGGCGCACGGTCAGCGTGAACTTGACCGGCGTCTTGTCGGCGAGACTCGACGAGATGGCCATGCGGAACGGGTCGGCCGCGGTCACCACCGCGCCGGGACCGACGTTGCCCGCGGTCGCGAGGCTGTCGGTGAAGGTTACGCCCGGGTTGTCGGAATGAATCGAGAGCGTCACGTTGGACGCGGCCAGGCCGCCGCTGTTGCGAACGCGCGGCTTGAAGTCGATGGTCTCGCCCGCGTCGATGATCGTGTCTGCGTTGCCCACGGTTCCGCCGGTGGCATCGTCGTCGATGATCTCGGACTCGAACGAGACGTAGGCACCGGCCAGCTGTGACACCGCGATGGTCGAATCGAACCGCCCGTGGTTGCGCGCCGTCGCCACGATGCGAACGCTGCCCGCCGACTCGGCCGTCATCGCCAGCGTGACGTTTCCACTCGCATCGGTGGTTCCCACCTCGTAGTCGTCGTCATCCTTGGATAGGCACACCTGCGCGCCCGCGACCGCACCGCCCGCATCCGTCACGTGCACCGCGACCTGCGTCGTGCCCATTCCGATCGACGCCGGGAACGTCACCGTGAGCGGCAGCACCGCGCCCGTCCACACTTCCATTTCCGGGTCGGCGAGCATGTTGTAGACGTAGTGCGTGTAGAGATCCGCGTTGTCGACGGGAGCCAGCGCGAGCGGCGTGCGTGGATACTTCGAGCGCGTGAACGCCTCGCCGATGTGGCGCACCCCGACGTTGTAGAGCAGGCGGTAATACTCGTTCATGTACGGCTGCGCGATCAGCGGATAAACGCTCTCGCTCGATCCGATCACCGACACGGCTCCGCCGTTGGGATTGATCAGGAAGTGCTCGCCGATGCAGAAGTACGTGATGGCCACCGCGGTGCAATTGAGAAGGAACATGTTGGAGTAGCGGTCCGTGTTGGTCAGCGCATCGGCATCCGCGTTGACCACGCTGCCGTTCCCGACCGACATGTTGAACCGGAATCCGTGGCCGGTGTGATTGACCTGGTCGTAGCCGGCGTTCATCGCCGCGATGGCGGAGGCGGCGTCCTCCGGCAAGGAGCCCGGATGCGGAATGTAATTCTCGTAGTACCTGGCAACCGCCGGGGCCCCGGTGAACGACTGCAGGTAGAGGTACTCGGCGATGTCGGCGCCGTCCTGCGAGACGCTCATCCCCTGCGTCCAGTCGATCGGGAACAGCACCTCCGCCAGCATGAGCGCCGAGCCGGTGTAGTCGGCGTGCACCGGCGTTTCGTAGCTCTCGATCTTCCCGATCAGCGTCGCAGCGGTCGCGTTGCTCACCGCCGGAAGGCGCCCGAGGTAGACCTCGGGATACAGGTCGGGCACGTCATTGGGCTCGCCGAAATACTCGTCGTGATCCAGGTTCCAGTCGCCGTCGAGACAGGCGAAGTACATGTCGGCGGGCAGTTCCTTGACGCCGAGGTAGGTTGAACGGCCGAGTCGCACCGGAATCTGGTCGGTGTCGCCGCCGAGCAGCACGTACGTGATGCCCCAGTCCTGGTAGGCGTCGAGAATGAACGAACGGATGGTCTCCGCCGGGTCGGCGCCGTTGCGGTAGTGCGCGTCGATCCACTCGGTGGTGCGCACGACGGTGGGCACGCCCTTGGCCGTTTTCCAGTCGGCGAGGGTCTGGAACGTGCTCGCGAGCGAATCGTTGGTGATGATGACGTAATCGACGTCGCTGCCCTCGAGCGAGGGGAACGACGTGGGTTGGAAGCCGCCGTCGGGTTTCTTCACCGTCGTGCCGGTCCCGGGATAGACCGACGACGACGCGGGGTTCACGACCAGGCCGCCCAGCATCTCTTCGACGCCGGACGCGAGATCGGCCCGCGCGCGCAGGCGTTTTGCGACGCGAATACCCGATGCATCCGGACCGGTGGTGATTCGCAGCGTGATGGATTCGTTGAGGACGAGCTCGCCGTCGCGGATGCGGAGCGGATACACGGCGAAGCTCGCAATGGTGTAGCCATGCAGGTGGCCCACGCCGAGCAGCTCGGCGCTTGCCTGCGAATAGTCACGCGGCGCCGCGCCCGCTGCAGGGCCGGCGTCGGGATCGGCGAGCGGCGCGATCACCGGTGTGTAGTTCGCCGCCAGCGTCACTCCCGTGCCCGCGTCGACGGCGAACGATGCCACCGTCTCGGCGGGGCCGAGCAGCACGCGCACGATACGAAAAGGCAGCACGGGCGCACCCGGCGCCACGACGTCCTGCCACTCCGCTCCGGTCGCCACGACGCGATCACCCGCGGTGGTGCCGGTGATGGAGATATCGGAACGGGATGTGTTTACCGGCCACGTCATCTGGCCGGCCACGGCCGACGCCGTGGTCATGGAAACTGTCGAAAAACACAAGGCGAGCGCGAAGCGAAGCAAGCTGGTGCGCACGGCTCCTCCGACGCGTTGCAGAACCGCAGTCTCCCGTGCCGGTGCTGTGGGCGGCAGGCGGCCCGGGATTACGGAAACAGTGATGTTGGGCTCGATGTCGATGGAACTGCGGACACCCTCTGGTGGGGTCTCAGCTCCGGACGCGATCTCAGGCGATCGCTCGGTAACGGAATCAAGCGAAATTGATTATATCGCAAAGGAGTTGGGAGCGTCAACGTGGCGTTCCGACGCGGAAAAACGACTCCTCATTCTTCCTCATTCTTCCCCGTTGCGGCGCCTTCGTGCGCTCAACCCGGGAGCGCCGCGCCCGAGCGGGTCCTGTCGCCGGCCACCCCGGACCAACTCGCCGCGCTCGTTATCGCGGCGAGATTGCCGGGGTCTCCGGCCGGCGCCACCCGCTCGTGCGCTCCTGGCCTCGACACTCAAGCGAGCCGAGCGTCGGCCGGCGAACGCGACTGTCGACGCGCGCTTCGGACAGATGACATTGCGCGCGGAGACCTGGAGCGGAGCGGCCGACGCGAGGGAGCCCCCGAGCGAAGCGGAGCGGGGGCCGGAGGATGCCACCCGTGACCGGGCCGAGGTTGTTCGCCAGCATCAGACCCGCGCGGTCGCGTCAGAAGAGGCCTACACCCGCGCCGGCTCCGGCTCGTCGACGAACTCGACGCGCATGCGGCCGTCGCGCATGTCGACGCGGATCGTGCCCCCATCGCCGATCGTGCGCGACAGCATCGCCCGCGCGATGTCGCCCTCCAGCTCGCGCTGGATCAGGCGACGCAACGGGCGAGCGCCGTACACCGGGTCGAGCCCGCGCGCGGCGAGGTCGCTGACCGCGGCATCGGTGATCTGCAGGCGCAGTCCGTGGTCGGCCAGCTTCTTCTCGAGCGCGCGCAGCTGCAGCCGCGTGATGCGCTCCATCTCATCCGCGCCGAGCGGGTGGAACACTACGATGTCGTCGATGCGGTTCAGGAACTCGGGCTTGAACGCCTCCTGCATCGCGCGCATCACCGACCGGCGCATCGCGTCGGCGTCGCGGAACTGCTCCTGCGACGTGCCCAGGTTCGACGTCATGATCACCAGCGTGTTCGAGAAATCCACCGTGCGGCCGTGGCCGTCGGTGAGACGGCCATCGTCCATGATCTGGAGCAGGATGTTGAACACGTCGGGATGCGCCTTCTCGATCTCATCGAGGAGCACGACCGAGTACGGATTACGGCGCACCGCTTCGGTCAGGTAGCCGCCCTCGTCGTAACCAACGTATCCCGGCGGAGCGCCGATCAGTCGCGCCACCGAGTGCTTTTCCATGTACTCCGACATGTCGACGCGCACCATCCGGTTCTCGTCGTCGAAGAGCACGGCCGCGAGCGCGCGGGCCAGCTCGGTCTTTCCCACGCCCGTGGGGCCCACGAACACGAACGACCCCACCGGCCGGTTCGGGCTGGAAAGTCCGGCGCGCGCGCGGCGAACCGCCTCCGCCACCGCGTGCACCGCTTCGGGCTGGCCGACGACGCGCTCCTCCAACCGTTCCTCCAGCTTGAGGAGGCGTTCGCGGTCGGACTCGAGCATCTTGCTCACCGGAATCCCCGTCCAGCGCGCGACGATCTCCGCGATCTCCTCCGCCGTCACCACTTCGCGCAGGAGACCGCCGTCGTGGTGGAGCGCTTCGAGCTCGCGGTTGGCCGCGTCGAGCTCCTGCTGGAGCTTCGGCACCGTGCCGTAACGGATCTCGCCCACTTTCTCGAGACGGTTCTCGCGAATGGCGACCGCCTCGTCGCGATGCGCCGCTTCGATCTTTTCCTTCAAATCGCGGATGCGCGAGATGACGGACTTCTCGTTCTCGAAACGCGCGCGCTTCGCCGCGTACTCCTCGTTGAGCCCGGCGAGCCGCGCGTCGATCTCCTTCACGCGCGCGCGCGAGTCGGCGTCCTTCTCCTTCTCGAGCACCTGGCGCTCGATGGTGAGCTGCGTGATTCGCTCGCGGGACTGCTGCAGCTCCGCGGGCTGGCTGTCCAGCTCGAGCTTGAGCTTCGAAGCCGCTTCGTCGATCAGGTCGATCGCCTTGTCGGGCAGAAAACGCGACGTGATGTAGCGCGACGACAGCCGCGCGGCCGCCACGATGGCGCCGTCGGTGATCTTCACCCCGT
>DASVAK010000296.1:0-4086 GCA_036376395.1 Candidatus Krumholzibacteriia bacterium | reverse complement strand
GTGTCGTAGAAGCGCCGCACGCGTTCCTCGCGCGGCGCGTCGGAGGGATGGACCAGCATCACGCGGCAGCCCTCGATGACGTCGCCCATCACGTGCTGGCCGTAGGCCTCGCGCCATTCCGCGTTGCCGATGTCGGTCCGCGCCACTTCGAGCGAATCGAGCGCCAGCGAGAGCGCGCCCGCGGCGCGCTCGCCATCGCCGAGCGAGCGGCGGCACGAGCTCTCCAGCAATCGCGCCGCCACACCCAGGTCGGTTCGCCCGCTGCGATCCATCTCGTCGCGCAGACGGATCGCACGGTCGAGCGCCTCCTGGTACTGGCCGTCGCGGTACAGCAGCTCGGCGAAGGCCATCTCGAAGAAGGCCTGCACGGTGAAATCCGGCGTCTCGACACGCGGCGAAACGAACGGCTCGAGCACCTCGAGCCCCGCGCCCACGCTGTCCATTCCGGCCAGCGCGAGTGCCAGACCGTACGCCGCTTCGCTGCGCTGCAGCCGGTTGAACACGTCCTGGCGGACAATGGTGCGGTACAACGCCGCGGCCTGCCGGTTTCGTCCCGCGTCGAGGTTGAGCTTGGCGAGCACGTTGGTGTTGCCGACCTCCAGGTCCTTGAAACCCGCGCGACGGCACACCTCGACGGCTTCGTCGATGGCCCGTTGCGAGCGCTCACCCTCACCCAGGTAGCTCCATGCGAGCGAGAGATTCATGAGCGGCAGCGCCTGGCCGCGATCGAAACCGATGCGGCGGCCGATCGCCAGCGCGCCTTCGAAACAGGACGCCGCGGATTCCCAGTTGCCGGTGTCCATGTCCATCAGGCCGATGTTGTTGAGCGCCCAGAGCTCGTGCATCGGGTAGCGATACTGCCGCGCGAGGCGCAATGTCTCGTGGTACGACCACCGGCACGAGTCGATGTCACCGAGCGCGCGGTAGAGCAGTCCCATGCTGAGCCCCGCTCCCGCGATCTGGTAAGTGTTCCCGCTCTGACGATAGAGCGCCTGCATGCGCGCGTATCCACGCCTGGCCGCATCGAGGTTCCCGCGGCGCAGTTCCTTGTAGGCGAGATTGCTGACGGCCGCTCCTTCCGCGCCGGGCAGCCGCGCGAGTCGGCCGATCTCGAGCTCGCGCTCGAACAACGCCATGGCCGCGTCGGGGTTCCCGCTGTCGCGAAGAATGAAGGCCTTGAAGTGGAGCGCGGCACACAGCCAGAGCGAATCGCGCGACGCATCGGTGAGGCGAACCGCGCGATCGAGATCATTGCTCGCGATCGACTGGTGGCCGAGCGTGATCTCGACACGGCCTTTCTGGAAGGCAAGACGTCCGAGCGCAGCGGAATCACCGCGCGCTTCGGCGGCATGAATCAGCGGCGGGAGAATGATGCGGAGCGTATCGTAGCGACCCGCGAAGAAGAGCGAATCGAGCGTGCGTTCGACGGGAGTGCGGTCGGGCGCGCGCGCGGCGAGCGTGCCGCAAACAGCGAGCGTTGCCGCCAGCGCGGCCACAGCGCGAAGCAAAGTACCGTGCCGGGCGTGCACAGGGGAAGTGTAGCGGATCGCGGGGGCGCGAGTGAACCGCGGCCTGGCAGGCTGCTAGTACTCGAGGGTCGCGCCGCCGTAGAGGAACTTCGTGATCGAGACGCTCTTGAGGTAGCTGTGCGGGTAGCCCAGGTCGGGCTTGCTCACTTCGTCGAGACGAGACATTTGTTCCGGGCTCAATTCGAGCGAGGCCGCGGCCAGGTTGTCGTCGAGCTGGTCGATGGTGCGCGCGCCGATCACGACGCCGTCGACATCCGGTCGCTGGAGCACCCAGCGGATCGCCACCTGCGCGGCGCTCCGGCCGGTCTCCTTCGCGATCGCGTCGACCACCTTCTGTATGCCGAGGTTGCGCTCGTTCACGCGGTTCTTGCTGGTGCCCATGCGCAGGCTCTGGTCCATCGGGTCGGTACTCCCCTTCTCCAGCCGCGCGTATTTCCCCGAGAGGAACCCGCCCGCCAGCGGCGACCACGCCACCAGGCCGACGCCAAGGTCGCGTCCCATGGGAAGGAGCTCGCGCTCCACCGAGCGCTCGACGAGCGAGTACTGCATCTGCATCCCCGCGAAGCGCGACCAGCCGCGCAGCTCCGAGAGCGTGTTGGCCCGCGCGATGACCCACGCCGGCGCGTTGGATACGCCCACGTAATGCACCTTGCCGGCGCGCACGACGTCGTCGAGCGCGCGCATCACCTCTTCGACCGGAAGGGTGAAGTCCCAGGCGTGGATCCACAGCAGATCGACGGCTTCGAGTCGCAGCCGCCTGAGGCTCGCCTCGAGCGACTGCACCAGGTTCTTGCGATGGATGCCCCCGGCGTTGGGATCGCCGGGGCGCATGCACATCGCGTACTTGGTGGCGATCACGAGCTGGTTCTGCCGGCCGCGGATGAACTCCCCGGTCCACATCTCGCTCGTGCCCTCGGTGTAGAAATTGGCGGTATCAATGAAATTGCCGCCGGCTTCGACGTACTTGTCGAAGATCCGGCGGCAAACTTCCTTCTCGGTGCCCCAGCCCCACTCGGTACCGAAGGTCATCGTGCCGAGCGAGAGCGGGGAGACGCGCAGGCCGGAGCGGCCTAAGAGCCGGAAACGGTCAAGGATTGCCACTCGACGGTTCCCGTGAGAACTCCGGTCGTTTCACTTCGCCACGCTCCACCGGGCGCTCGTTGTTGTTGCGGTCGGGGCGATCTCCACGATCGCCACGATCGTTGCGCTCGGGCCGATCCCCCCGGTCGCCGCGATCTCCACGATCGCCACGATCGCCACGATCCCGGTCGCCCGGGCCGCGCCCGCCGCGCGCGCCACGACGGCCACGCCGCATGTCGCGCATGTCGCGCGTGTCGCGGCCGCCGCCGCCCATGTCGCCGCGGGGCTCACGCATCGCACGCGGCTGGTCGTCCGCGCGGAGCTGGTTCGCCTTGCCGCGCATGAAGCGCTTGAACTCGTAGAGCAGGTCGAAGAGGTCGTTCCAGAACTTGCTGAGGAAACCGATGACGACGCCTGTCACGATGATGCCGATGACGTCGTCGACGATGTCCATACCGTAAAAATTGAGATACGAATCGAACGCGGGCGCGGTGCGAAGCATGGCAAGGATGTTGAGGCGCGCGACGGCGGCGAGAATGACGCCGATGATGGCCGCGCGGAGGTAGATCTTGCGCATGTTGGCGTAGCGCCCGGTCAGGTCGATGTCACCATGTCTCCAGAAATTGTTGATGATGGTGACGAACATGCTCGCGACCGCGAGCAGGCGCCCAACGGCGCCAAACGATGAATAATCCACGTGTCCCTCCTTGGGGAGATTGGCGGTCCATACTAGCCGGGCCAGTGCCCGGCGTCAACTGGCGGCGCCAGCGGGGCTCGTTCCCGCGCGCCCGCCGTTCAAGGTGACGGTGCGATCGTTTGCGAACAGGTTGACGGCGTCGTGCGTCGCCAGCAGCACCGCGGCGCCACGATCCACCGAAAACGCGACCAGGTCACCCAGCACAGCTTTTCCCCCGGCGTCGAGGCACGACGCCGGTTCATCGAGGAGCAGGAGCTCCGGTTCGAGGGCGAAGGCGATGGCGAAGGCCACCCGCCGCATCTCGCCGAAGCTGAGCTCGAACGGCGACCGCGACGCGAACCGGTCGGGGTCGAGCGCGACGTGACCGAGCGCTGCCCGCGCCCGCTCCCGGGCGGCGTCGCGGCTCAGACCTCGCCGCTCGAGCCCGAACGCCACCTCCTCCATCACGGTCTCGGCAAAGAACAGACGCTCCGGGCTCTGCGGCAGGTAGAGCACGCCGTGCTCGCCGGCATGGCGCGTGACTCGCCCGCCCGAGGGCTGCAGCGCCCCGCCCGCCAGGAGCAGGAGCGTCGACTTGCCGCTCCCGTTGCGACCGGTGATCACGACACATTCCCCGGAGCCAACGTCGAGGGCGACACGGTCGAGGACCGGCGTGTCGCCGTACGTGAAGGAGACCTCCTGGAATTGCACAATGGATCGCGTGCTCGCGGGTGGCGCCGGCCGGAGGCCCCGGAACAAACCCTCCGCGCTCGTTATCGCTCCGGGTTTGCCGGGGTCTCC